>NZ_JBEYYR010000023.1:0-146179 GCF_040645635.1 Streptomyces sp. NPDC046727 | reverse complement strand
AGCCGTGGTCGGCCAGGACCCCGCCGTGACCGGCCTCGTCGTCGCCCTTCTCTGCCGCGGACATGTACTACTGGAAGGAGTCCCTGGAGCGTGCCGCCGCGCAGGAGGCAAGCGGCGCGCGTACGGTCTTCGCCCTGCCGCCGGCCGACGCCGACCGGTCCCCGGCGACCGCGGACCCGGCGGGCGGCGCGGCCGTGCCGGTGGCTCCGGGTGCCGGTGCGCCCGCGGCCCCGGACGCCGGTACTCCCGTCCCGCCGGGCGGTGCCGTCCCCGCCGACGTCCCGCCTGCCGGTGCCGGGCCGGTGCCCGGCCGGCCGCAGGCGCCCGCCGAGGGCGTCCACGGGGACGACGGCCGGCACGACGCCGTACCGCTCGACCAGGGCGAGGACCACACCCCGCCGCAGCCGCATCCCACCAGTGCCCCGACCGGCCGGCGGCGCCGTGCCGTGGCCCAGCCGGCCGAGGGCGCCCAGGCGGTGGCGTCCGGACCGACCCCGCCACAGCCCGTCCCGGTGCCGACGGCTCCCGGTCAGGGGACCCCGGCGCCCAGCGTTCCGGCGCAGGGCACGGCCGGGCAGGGCATCCCCGTCCAGGCCGGTGCCGTGGCGCCCGCCGGGCAGCCCGTGCCCGCCGCGGCCCAGGCGGCCGTGCCGGCGGGGCCCGGTGCCCAGCGGCCGGCAGCCGTACCCCAGGTCGCCGTGCCCGCGCAGGGCACGGCCGGTCAGCCCGCGCCCGCCCCGGCGGCACCGGCCTCGGCCACGCCGGCCCAGGGCACCCCGGCGCAGCCCGTGCCCGTCGCGCCGGCCCAGCAGGCTCCGGCGGTACCCGCCCAGGGCAGCGCCCCGCAGCCCGCTCCCGGAGCACAGCCGGGCACTCTGCCCACCGGTACTCCGGTGGCGGTCCCGGGTGCGCTGCCGTTGCCCGCCGAGGCGGGGACCGGGCAGGTGCCCGCGGAGGCGCAGGGCGCCCAGGCCGTGCCGGTGCTGCCCGGCGGCGTCCCCGCTGCCGGTGTCCCGCAGCAGTGGCCGAACGCCGGCGACACCTCTGGCGCGGGGACACCCGTCCCCGCTGCCGGCACCCCGGCCACCGGAACCCCGACCCCCGGAGCAGCCGCTGCCGGCACCCCGCAGCGGGCCGCGCAGCCGTTGCCCGCCGAGGCCGGCGGCATGCCGCTCGACCCGGACTCGACGCAGGGGCGGGCGATCAGCGTGCGCACGCTCGGGCAGGGCGTGCCGTTCGCCCGGCAGGCCGCCCAGGTGCAGCAGCCGACGGCGACCCCGCCGCCGCACGCGCCGGGCGGTTCGGGCCGCCGGCGCAAGCTGGGCACGCCCCCCGACCCGGCCACCCGCCCGGAGCCGCAGCCGGACCAGGCGGCCCGGCCGCACCCGGCCGCCGAACCGGCGCCCGCGCAGCCCGCGCTCGCCGGGCAGCCGTCGGTACCGCAGGCCGTGCAGGCCGGCCAGGCAGCCGGGCCGCAGCCCTCGCTCGGCGGGCAGCCCCGGACGGCCCCGGGCACCGAGGGGGCCGGACGGTCGTACGCCATAGGCGCCCCGGAGCCCGACGCGGCCGAGGGGCCGGAGCCGCTGGACGGTCCCGGCGGGGCCGTGGAGGTGGCGGACACCCCGCGTCCGCAGCCGATGGACGACGAGCTGCCCCCGGAGCCGCTGGACAACCCGCGCCGGCTGCTGGTGTGGCCCGCGCCGGACGTGACGACGCAGCAGGCGCTCAGCGACCGTGGCTACCGGCCGGTCATCGTGCACTCGCGCGAGGAGGTCGACGCGCAGATCGCGGCCTTCCCCGCCGCGCTGTTCGTGGACCCGCTGACCGGGCCCATCACGCGGACGGCGCTGCAGTCGCTGCGCCAGGCCGCCGTGGCCGCCGAGGTGCCGGTGCTGGTCACGGCCGGGCTCGGGCAGGCGACGCGCGAGGCGGCGTACGGCGCCGACCCCGCCGTACTGCTGAAGGCGCTGGCGCCCCGGGACAGCGAGCAGCATCCGCCGCGGGTGCTGCTGATCGAGGAGCACGCGGAGATCGCGCTGGCGCTGACCTCGACGCTGGAGCGGCGCGGGATGCAGGTGGCGCGGGCCGCGAGCGACAACGACGCGGTGACGCTGGCGGGGCAGTTCCGGCCGAACCTGGTGGTGATGGACCTGCTGCAGGTGCACCACCGGCGGGCCGGGATCGTGGACTGGCTGCGGGCGAACGGCCAGCTCAACCGCACCCCGCTGGTCGTCTACACCGCCGCCGTCGACCAGGCCGACCTGCCCCGGCTGGCCTCGGGCGAGACGGTGCTGTTCCTCGCGGAGCGGTCCACCAGCGGCGAGGTGCAGAGCCGGATCGTGGACCTGCTGGCCCGGGTCGGCACGAACTAGCCCGCGTTCTAGCGGGCGACCAGTCTGCGGGCCGCCTCCTTGATGGAGGCCCGCAGACGGTCCTGGTCGCCGGCCTCGGCGCCGGCGAGGATGCGCCGCATCTGCGGGACCACGGTCATCCAGTTGGTCAGCGCGGTGAGCAGGATCAGCAGGTCGCCGGCCGGGATGGCGTCCGTGATGACGCCCCGGCTCTGGCCGTCCTCGATCGCGGCGACCTTGCGGGCGTAGTGGTCCTGGCGGGCCGCCTCGTCGGGCAGTTCGGCGCTGCCGTACTCGATGCCCTCCCAGAAGAGCAGGCGCAGCAGTTCGGGGTGGGCGGCGTGGTAGTCGAGGAGGCGGTCGACCCAGCCGTCGATGTCGTCGGGGTCGACGGGTACGGCTCCGGCCAGGTCGACCATGCACCGGCCGAGGACCTGGCTGAACAGCTCCGCCTTGTTGCCGAAGTAGGCGTAGATCAGCTGCTTGTTGGCCTTGGCCTCGGTGGCGATGCGGTCGATGCGGGCGCCCGCGATGCCGTGCCGGGCGAACTCGGCGACCGCCGCCTCGAAGATGCGGGCCTTGGTGGCCTCGGGGTCCCTCACTGCTGCCATGGGGACAGGGTAAGGGCGCGCGGGGAGCTAACCAACTGTTTGGTTGCCGATGGAATGCACGGGACGGCGTACGCGTTGGAGGCTTATAACCAACTAGTTAGTTGTATGAGTAGGCGCTAAGGAGTACGACCGCTCATGCCGTCAGTGACCACCACCCGCCAGGCCTCCGAGGTACGGGTCCCCGCCCGCGAGCGGCCCGCCTCCGGCACCCTCTTCCTCCTGCTCATCGCGGTCTGCACCGCCGTCACGGCCGCCAACATCTACCTCGCGGCCCCGCTGCTCCCCCTGATCGCCCACGACTTCGGCACCGTCCCCTCAGCCGTGGCCTGGATCGCCTCGGTCGCCCAGCTCGGCTACGCGGCCGGCCTCCTCTTCTTCGCGCCGCTCGGCGACCGGGTGAACCGCCGCCCGCTCGTCGGCGGACTCTCCGTGTCCACCGCGGTGGCACTGCTCGTCGCCGCCGTGGCCCCGGGCACCGCGGCCCTCGCCGCCGCCGTGTTCGTCGCCGCCGCGGCCACCGTCGTACCGCAGCTGCTCGTCCCGCTGGTCGCCGCGCGCGCCCCGGCCGACCGGCGTGCCCGGCATGTCGCCGCCGTCATCGCCGGGCTGTTCACCGGCATCGTCGCGGCCCGCGTCCTCGGCGGTCTCGCCGGGCAGGCCTACGGCTGGCGCTGGGTGTTCGCCGGGTCCGCCGCGCTGACCCTCGCGCTGGGGCTGGCCACCGCCCTGGCCCTGCCGGCCGAACGGCGCGTGCGGCAGGGCGGGCTGTTCTCGGGCATGACCGAGCTTCCGGGAGTGCTGCGCCGCTCGCCCGACCTGTGGCGGGCGTGCCTGCGGCAGGCGGGAATGTTCGGCGCCTGGAGCGCCCTGTGGACCTCGCTCGCGCTGCTGCTGACCGGTCCCGGGTACGGCCTGTCCACCGCGACCGCCGGCCTCTTCGGCCTCTTCGGCCTGACCTCGACCGCGGTGGCGCCGCTGGCGGGCGGCCTGGTGGACCGGTTCGGCTCCGCGCGGGTCGTCGGCACCGCGTATGCGCTGGCCGCTGTCTCCGTACCGCTGTTCTGGCTCGGCGGGCATGCCCTGGTCGCGCTGTTCGCCGCCGCGATCGCGATCCACGCGGCCCTGGTCGCCTCCCATGTCGCCAACCAGACCGTGGCCCTGACGACGACCACCACACCGGCCACCGCCAACACGGCCTACGTCGTCTCCGGCTTCGCCGGCGGCGCCCTCGCCTCAGCCGCAGCGGGCCCCGCCTTCGGCCACTGGGGCTGGACCGGGGTGTGCGCGGTGGCGGCACTGTGGCTGACCCTGGGCTGGGCAACGACGAAGGGCCGGGGCGGGCGTCGGTGACCCCTGGGGCCGGGTCCGGGCCGGCCCGGCTCCGGCCTGCCTGGCCGGACGGCGGACGTCCGGGGCAGAGCCTGGCTGGACGGCGGACGTCCGGGGCAGAGCCTGGCTGGACGGCGGTGACGCCCGGGGCCGACCGGGCCCTGGCGACGACAGCCACCGGGCCGAGCCAAGGTGACAACAGCCGCCGGACCGAGCCAGGGCGACGACAGCCACCGAGCCGAGCCAAGGTGACGACGGCCGCCACTCCGAGCGACGCTGACGGAAGCCGGGCCGGGCAGCGCTGACGACGAGAGCCGACCGGACCACAGCGACTTCAACAGCCAGGCCGGACGGGCCGGGCGGCGGTGACGCCCGGGGTCAGCCCGGCCCTGATGACGAACCGGGCCGGGCCGGGGCGACGCTGGCGGAAGCCGAGCCAGGCCAGGCTGCGGCGACGTGCCCGCCCGTTCGTCAGAGGTGGGTGATCTCCAGGTGGCCGTCCGCGTACTGTCGGCGGAGTACCTTCTTGTCGAACTTGCCCACGCTCGTCTTCGGGACCGACTCGACGATCGTCCAGCGCTCGGGCAGCTGCCAGCGGGCGATCCTGCCCTCCTCGGCGAGGAAGGTGCGCAGGGTCTCGAAGTCGACGGTGGCGCCCGGCCGGAGGACGACCGTGGCCAGCGGGCGCTCGCCCCACTTCTCGTCGGGTACGGCGACCACGGCGGCCTCGGCGACGTCCGGGTGGGACATCAGGGCGTTCTCGAGGTCGACCGAGGAGATCCACTCGCCGCCGGACTTGATGACGTCCTTGGCGCGGTCGGTGAGGGTGAGGAAGCCGTCGGGGGAGATCGTGCCGATGTCGCCCGTCTTCAGCCAGCCGTCCTCGCTGAACTTGTCGGCCGGGCGCAACGGATCGGCGTCGGGTCCGTTGTAGTAGGCGCCCGCGATCCAGGGCCCGCGCACCTCCAGCTCGCCCGCCGACTCGCCGTCCCAGGGCAGGCGCTCGCCGTCGGGGCCGGTGAGGCGGGCCTCGACGCCGGCCGGGAAGCGGCCCTGGGTCATGCGGTAGGCGAACTCCTCCTCGGCGCCGACCGCGTGGGCCGGCGGGCGGGCGACCGTGCCGAGCGGGGAGGTCTCCGTCATGCCCCAGGCGTGACAGACCCGCATGCCGAGCCGGTCGAACGCCGCCATCAGGGACGGCGGGCAGGCCGAGCCGCCGATGGTGACCTGACCGAGGGAGGACACGTCCCGGGGACGCGCGGTGAGTTCGCCGAGCAGGCCCTGCCAGATGGTCGGGACGGCCGCCGCGTGGGTGGGCCGCTCGCGCTCGATCATCTCGGCGATCGGGGCCGGCTGCAGGAAGCGGTCCGGCATCAGCATGTTGACGCCGGTCATGAAGGTGGCGTGCGGCAGGCCCCAGGCGTTGACGTGGAACTGCGGTACGACGACGAGCGAGGTGTCCCGGTCGGTGAGGCCCATCGACTGGGTCATGTTGACCTGCATGGAGTGCAGGTAGATCGAGCGGTGGCTGTAGACCACGCCCTTGGGGTCGCCGGTCGTGCCGGAGGTGTAGCACATGGCCGCGGCCCGGCGTTCGTCCAGCTCCGGCCAGTCGTAGCGGGTCGGCCGGCCGGCGATCAGCTCCTCGTACTCGTGCACCCGCGCGCCGGCCTCCGCGAGCGGGGCGCGGTCGCCGGGGCCGGAGACGACGACGTGCTCCACCGTCGAGAGCTTCGGCAGCAGCGGCGCGAGCAGCGGGATCAGCGAGCCGTTGACGATGACGACCTTGTCGGCGGCGTGGTCGACGACCCACGCCAGCTGCTCGGCGGGCAGTCGCAGGTTGAGGGTGTGCAGCACCGCGCCCATGGACGGGATGGCGAAGTACGCCTCGACGTGCTCGGCGTTGTTCCACATGAGCGTGGCCACCCGGTCGTCGCCGGTCACCCCCAGCTCGTCCCGCAGGGCGTGCGCCAGCTGGGCGGCGCGGGTCCCGACCTCCGCGAAGGTGCGCCGGTGCGGCTCGGACTCCCCGGTCCAGGTGGTCACCCGCGACGATCCGTGAACCGTCGACCCATGGGTCAGGATCCTGGAGATCAGCAGCGGTACGTCCTGCATGGTGCTCAGCACGGAGTCCTCCTGGCGACATTGCCTACGCGGTGGTAGAGGTAGCGCTGATTCTGCGCACATACCACGCGGTATGTCACTAGGGGGTACGTCACCGAGGTGAGGAAATCGCGGCTAGCGCGCCAGCACCAGCTCCGGGTCCTCGCGCAGCTTGCCCAGCGCCCGCGACACCGCCGACTTCACCGTGCCCACCGACACCCCGAGCACCTCGGCGGTCTGGGCCTCGCTGAGGTCCTCGTAGTACCGCAGGACGACCATCGCCCGCTGACGGGCCGGCAGCTTCATGACCGCCCGCCACATCGCGTCGTGCAGCGCCTGCCGCTCGGCCGGGTCGTCGTCGCCCGGCACGGGATCCGGCTCGGGCAGCTCGTCGCAGGCGAACTCGTCCACTCTGCGCTTGCGCCACTGCGAGGTGCGCGTGTTGAGCAGCGCCCGGCGCACATAGCCGTCGAGCGCCCGCTGGTCCTCGATCCGCTCCCAGGCCACATAGGTCTTGGCGAGCGCGGTCTGCAGCAGGTCCTCAGCATCGCACGGGTTCGCGGTCAGCGAGCGGGCGGTGCGCAGCAGGACCGGCTGGCGGGCCCGGACGTAGGACGCGAACGAGGAGTAGGGGCTGGTCTGCCGCCCGGGTACGGCGGCGGCCGAGGCGCTGGTGCAGACGGGTGTGGTCATGCCTCCACGCTAGGAGCGGCCCCCACCACGACGGATCGGCCGCAGGTCCCGAAGCGGAGTCCCCCTCAGGTTGTAGGGAGGGGGCTGCCCCCACCTCCTGAAGGTGGACCGCGGGTCCGTCCCGTATGCGGGTCGAACCCTGAGGTCTCAGCCGTCCGCCGTCAGGACCAGCCCCGATGTCGGCACCCCGGTGCCGGCCGTCACCAGGGTCCGCCGGGCCCCCGGTATCTGGTTCACGGCCGTGCCGCGCAGCTGGCGGACCGCCTCCGCGATGCCGTTCATGCCGTGCAGGTACGCCTCACCGAGCTGCCCCCCGTGCGTGTTCAGCGGCAGCCTCCGCTCGGCCACGTGGTCCGCAGCCTCCCCCTTCCCGCAGAACCCGAACTCCTCCAGCTGCATCAGCACGAACGGGGTGAAGTGGTCGTACAGGATCCCCACGTCGATGTCGTCCGGGCGGAGACCGGAGGTGCACCACAGCTGGCGGGCCACCGCGCTCATCTCCGGCAGTCCGGTCAGGTCGTCCCGGTAGAAGCTGGTCATCTGCTCCTGTGCCCGGCCGGCGCCCTGGGCCGCCGCGGCGATCACGGCGGGCGGACGCGGCAGGTCCCGGGCCCGCTCCAGGGAGGTGACGACGACCGCCTGGCCGCCGTCGGTCTCCTGGCAGCAGTCCAGCAGGCGCAGCGGCTCAGCGATCCAGCGGGACGCGGCGTGGTCGGCCAGCGTGATCGGGCGGCCGTGGAACCAGGCGGCCGGGTTGGTCGCCGCGTACCCGCGGTCCACCACGGCCACGTGCCCGAACGCCTCCGGCGTCAGCCCGTACGTGTGCAGATACCGCTGCGCCGCCATCGCCACCCAGGAGGCCGGGGTGAGCAGCCCGAAGGGAAGCACCCAGCCGAGCGCCGCGCCCTCCGCCGACGGCTCCCGGTGCTGCACGCCCGCGCCGAACCTGCGGCCCGACCGCTCGTTGAACGCCCGGTAGCAGACCACCACCTCGGCCACGCCCGTCGCGACCGCGAGCGCCGCCTGCTGGACGGTGGCGCAGGCCGCCCCGCCGCCGTAGTGCACCCGGGAGAAGAAGGACAGCTCGCCCATCCCGCAGGCCTGGGCGACGGTGATCTCCGGGCTGGTGTCCATCGTGAACGTCACCAGGCCGTCCACGTCCGCCGGGGTGAGGCCCGCGTCGTCGAGCGCGGCCCGCACCGCCTCCACCGCGAGGCGCAGTTCGCTGCGTCCGGAGTCCTTGGAGAACTCGGTGGCGCCGATGCCGGCGATCGCGGCGCGTCCGCCGAGGGTGTCACGGGAGCGCAGGCTCATGGCGTGACCTCCGGGACCGTGACCGTCACCGGGACCGTGACCGTCACCGTGCCTGTCACGTGCTTGCCGAGGCCGTTGGCGCCGACGACCCGGACCACGGCCGTGTCGCCGTCGACCCGCTCGACGCTGCCGGTCAGCACCATGGTGTCCCCCGGGTAGTTGGGCGCCCCGAGCCTGATGGCGACCTTGCGGAGCACCGCCGTCGGGCCGAAGTGGTCCGTGACGTACCGGCCGACCAGGCCGTTCGTCGTCAGGATGTTCATGAAGATGTCCGGCGCGCCCTTGTGCCGGGCCAGTTCCGGATCGTGGTGCACGTCCTGGTAGTCCCGGGAGGCGAGCGCACCCGCGACGATCAGCGTGCGGGTCACCGGGATCTCCAGCGGCGGCAGCCGGTCCCCGGCCCTCACCGGTCCACCCCCCGGAACACCGGCAGCGTCAGCTCCTCGTCGTACCGCTGGAAGCCGAGCCGCACCGGCAGCCCGATGCCCACCTTGTCGTACGGCACCCCGACCACGTTGCTCACCATCCGCACGCCCTCGGCGAGTTCGATCAGACCGACCGCGTAGGGCGGGTCGAAGGCCGGGAAGGGCGGGTGGTGCAGCACCACGTACGAGTAGACCGTGCCCTCGCCGCTCGCCTCCACCGTGTCCCAGCCGGGGCTTCCGCAGGCGTTGCAGCCGGGCAGCCAGGGGTGGCGCAGGGTGCCGCAGTCCGTGCAGCGCTGGATGAGCAGCCGGTGCTCGGCCACGCCCTGCCAGAAGCCGGCGTTGTCACGGTTGACCACGGGGCGGGGCCGGGACGCCCGGGGCCGGCGGGACTCGGTCTTCTCGGAGGAGGTCTTCCCGGACGCGGGGGCGTACTTGAGGATGCGGAAGCGGTGCGTGCCCGCCGGCGCGCCGGCCACCCGTACCTCCGTCCGGGTCGTGACGAAGTAGCCCGTGCCGAGCTTCGTCGTCTTACGGCCGGAGACCTCCTCGATCACCGTGTCGAACACGACCTCGTCGCCGGGCCGCAGGGGCCGCAGGTACTCCTGCTCGCAGTCGGTGGCCACCACGGAGGTGCAGCCCGACGCGTCCAGCAGGCCGAGGAGTTCGTCGTACGCCCCGGTGCGGCCCCGGTGTCCGGACAGTCCGCCCATCGTCCAGGCCTGGAGCATGGTGGGCGGGGCGATGGCGTCCGGGCCGGTGTAGGCGGGGTTGGTGTCGCCCAGGGCCTCGCACCAGTGCCGGATCATCGGCGCGTTCACCGGGTCCTTGCCGACGCCGGCGACGGCCGCGGGCAGCCCCTCGAACTCCTTGAGCCGCGCGCCCAGTTCGTCGTACCCCTGATCGTCGCTCACGCCACACTCCCCGGCTCGGGATCGGACAGTTTTTGACTGTCCGTCAGATGATGTGGAGTGTCAAGGTCACCGGGCCCCGCCGGCCGGGCCGGAAAACGCCGACGCGGCGGTACCGGAGTACCGCCGCGCCCACGTGTTGCGACCCTGAAGCACACCCCGCGAGCACCCTCGTCACGAGGGCCCCCGCCCCCGGCTCACCAGAGCTCGTCGAAGTCGACGACGACGTTGGCGTTGCCCTGCTGGACGGCCGTGAACGCGGAGCCGTTGACCTGCGCGGTGTTGCTCTGGTTCGAGGCGCCGGCGCCGACCGCGTTCTGGTTCGTGGTGGACGAGTTGCCGTTGTTGTCGCCACCGACCCCGCTGCCGAGGACGGCCGCCACGCCTGAGCTCGATCCGTCGTCCGCGAGGGCGCCGTTGTCCGCCGACGCGACACCGGTGAAGAGAGCGGCTGCGAGCGGGAGAGCGGAGACGGCGGCGAGAATGCGGGCGGTACGGATGCTTGCCATGTTGTTCCTCCAGAACCAAGCACTCTGCGGCCCGAGGGCCGGAAGTTTGTGAACTGCGGCTTGTGTCAGGGCGGTTGGCCGACCGCCTCGACCGTTCGTGAACGACGTCGCGCAACCAGAGTTGCCCAGCGAATCCCCGGCGAACCACCCTGGAAGCCCCGATTCGCACGCAAGCGTGATGACAAGTCGATAAACCCCTATCGCCACCTTTGGTCACTTCACCCCCGACCCGTCACAGGACGGACTTCCCGCCCCTCAAGGGTCACAAGGGATGAATCGTTCCGGCATCTTTCCGGCCAATCTCCCCCACCCGGGCGCGCCACCACGGCCCGCCCTTCCCTTTTTCGAACATGAGTACGAACATGGAGGCATGGCCACCACCGACCGGCAGGCCACGACGCTGGCCCTCGCACACGCCCTGTCAGCCGCCGAACGCGGCCTGGCCGTCATCCCCCTGTCCCGGACGAAACTCCCGGCCCTGCGCTCCCCCCACCGCGACGACCCCGCCCCTTCCGCACCGCCCTGCCACGGCGAGTGCGGGCGCTTCGGCCACGGCGTGTACGACGCCTCCACCGACCCGTTCCGCATCCGCGAACTGTTCGCCGCCGCGCCCTGGGCCACCGGCTACGGCATCGCCTGCGGGCTGCCCCCGTACCACCTGATCGGCGTCGACCTGGACACCAAGTCCGGCACGGACTCCTCGGCCGCCCTGCGCGAACTGGCCCTGCGCCATCTGTTCACGATCCCGGAGACCGTCGTCGTGCTCACCCCGAGCGGGGGCCGCCATCTGTGGCTGACCGGCCCGCCGGACGTGGTCGTCCCCAACTCGGCCGGCCGGCTCGCCCCCGGCATCGACATCCGGGGCGCCGGCGGCTACCTCGTGGGCCCCGGATCCCGCACCGACCACGGCGTCTACGCCACCGCGCCCGGCACCGCCCATCTGACCCCGGCCCCCTGCCCGCCGTCCCTGCTCCGCCTCCTGCTGCCCCCGCCCCGCGCCCACCACCCGGCCCCGCCGGCCCCCGGCGACCACGGCCGCGGCCTGGTGCAGTTCGTCCTCGCCGCGCACGAGGGCCAGCGCAACACCCGCCTCTTCTGGGCGGCCTGCCGCGCCTACGAGAACGGCATCGGTCCCGCCCTGGCGGCCCCCCTGACGGAGGCGGCCCTCCACACGGGCCTGACGGAACGCGAGGCCCGCGCGACGATCGCCTCGGCGGCCCGGATGACGAGGCACCGGCCCTGAGGGGACCGGCCGGGCGGCGCTGTGGCGCGCTGCCTCCGCCGATCCGATTTACGATCCGATCGTGACAGACATACCGGACGAATTGATCAGACTGGAACGTTCCGCCGAAGAGGAACGCGCCCGTCTGGCGGGCCTCACCGGCGACGCGTACGAGGAGCAGCGGAGCCGCTTCTGCGCGGCCTCGGAGGCGGTGCGGGCGGCGGTCACCGCGCACGCCGAGGCGGCGGGGGCCGACCCGCACGAGGTGGAGCAGGCCGTGCGGCGGGCCGTACGGCAGACCCAGGAGGATCCGGCCGTCGAATAGCCGAGAAGGGGTGCCTCTCCGTGAGAGGCACCCCTTCTGACACGCACATCTATGACCTGTGCGGAGGCGGTGGGATTTGAACCCACGGTGACATCGCTGCCACGACGGTTTTCAAGACCGTTCCCTTCGGCCGCTCGGGCACACCTCCCCGCGTCGCCGGAGATCGACGGCGCGCGTACAGATTACCGGCCCGCCGCCGGGTCGTGGGGCCGCGGTCGCCCACGGGTCGCCGGTGGGTCAGCTGTCGCCCTGGCGCGAGCCCAGCGTCAGCTGCACGGTGTGCTCCTGGCCGCCGCGCTTGTAGGTGATGGTGACCTTGTCGCCCGGCCTGTGGGTCCAGATCTCGCCGATCAGGGTCGGGCCGCTGTCGATCACGTGGTCGTCGAGCTTGGTGATGACGTCGCCGGGCTTGAGGCCGGCCTTGTCCGCGGGGCCGCCCGTCTCGACCGCGGCGGAGCCGCCCGTGCCCTGGTCGGTGATCTTGGCGCCGTCGCCGGAGTCCTCCAGGGAGACGGACGCGCCGATCCTGGCGTACACCGGCTTGCCGGTCTTGATCAGCTGCTGGGCGACGTTCTTGGCCTGGTTGATCGGGATGGCGAAGCCCAGGCCGATCGAGCCGGACTGGCCGCCGGAGCCGAAGCCGCCGCTGCTGCTGGACTGGATCGCGGAGTTGATGCCGATCACCGCGCCGGAGGCGTCCAGCAGCGGGCCGCCGGAGTTGCCGGGGTTGATGGACGCGTCCGTCTGCAGGGCGCTCATGTACGACGCCTTGCTGGTGGAGCTGCCGTCACTGGAGGCCACCGGGCGGTTCTTGGCGCTGATGATGCCCGTCGTCACCGTGTTGGACAGGCCGAAGGGGGCGCCGATGGCGATGGTCTCGTCGCCGACGGCGACCTTGTCCGAGTCTCCGAGGGCGAGCGGCTTGAGGTCGGAGGGGGCGTTCTTGAGCTTGATGACCGCCACGTCGTAGCCCTGCGCGTGGCCGACGATCTCGGCGTCGTACTTACGCCCGTTCGGGAAGGTGGCCGTGAGCTTGCCACCGTCCACGGCGTCCGCGACCACGTGGTTGTTGGTGACGATGTGGCCCTGGGTGTCGAAGACGAACCCGGTGCCCGTGCCGCCCTCGCCGTTGTTGCTCTCGGCCTCGATGGTCACCGTGCTGGGCAGTGCCCTGGCGGCCACGTTGGCGATCGTGCCGGGCGCGCGCTTGATCTGCGCGGCGCTGCCGTCGGAGGCGGAGACGGTGGTGGAGCCGCGGTCGTCCCGGTCCTTGGCGAGGGTGTAGCCGAGGCCGCCGCCCAGGCCGCCCGCGACGAGCGCGGCCACCAGGACCGCCGCCACCAGTCCGCCGCGACCGCTGCGCGGCTTGGGGGCGGGCTGCTGGTACGAGGCGCCCCAGCCGGCGCCCGGGCCGCCGGGGCCGCCGTCGCCGTAGGCCGCGGTGGCTGGCGGCGGAGGCGGCCAGGAGCCGTCGGGGGCCGGTCCGGGCTGGTGCGCCGGAGCGTGTCCCGGGCCGTGCTCCGGTGCGGCGGAGGCCACCGGGCTCTCCGCGGGGACGGGCGGCAGCGGGGCCGTCGGCGGGTTCTGCTCGGGGCCAGGGCCCTGCGGGGAAGCGGCGGGAGTGGCCACCGGCACGGGAGGTACGGACGGCGCCGGGGGTACCGCGTTGCCCTCGTTCTCGGTGCTCACAGCTCTTCTCCTCGGTCCACGCCTGTTGTCGTCGGTCGCACTGGTCTGCAGTCAGCTTTTCCCACGGGCCGTCAGAGCACCATAAGCGGTGGCTGTGGGTCCGGCGGCGCTCTTTATATAGGATCTTTATGACAAGAGTTACATAAGCGAGCAGGCTGTATGCGCCCGTTCGTCGCACGGACGCCTCCGCGCCTCCACGTGTACCCGGCGACGGTGGCACCATGACGCGGTGACCCACGCACCACACCGCTCCATCCAGGTCGTCGCCCACCGGGGCGCCTCCGAAGACGCCCCCGAGCACACCCTGGCCGCCTACCGGAAGGCGATCGAGGACGGCGCCGACGCGCTGGAGTGCGACGTACGACTGACCGCGGACGGCCATCTGGTCTGCGTCCACGACCGGCGGGTGAACCGTACCTCCAACGGCCGCGGCGCCGTCTCCGCGCTGGAACTGGCCGATCTGGCCGCCCTCGACTTCGG
This sequence comes from Streptomyces sp. NPDC046727, assembly GCF_040645635.1. NCBI lineage: Bacteria > Bacillati > Actinomycetota > Actinomycetes > Kitasatosporales > Streptomycetaceae > Streptomyces > Streptomyces sp. NPDC046727. Next base: position 132,217 of record NZ_JBEYYR010000023.1, on the reverse strand, counting down.
CTCCTGGAAGACCCGCGACGCCTGGCGCGGGCGGGACGAGGAGCCCGACTGGGAGCACCGGCCGGAGGACCGCGAGGAGACCTCCGTGCTCACCCTGGAGCGGCTGTTGGAACTGATCGCGGACGCCGGGCGGCGGGTGGAGCTGGCCATCGAGACCAAGCACCCCACGCGCTGGGCGGGCCAGGTCGAGGAGCGGCTGCTGACGCTGCTGAAGCGATTCGGCCTGGACGCGCCGCCCTCCGCCGCCGAGTCGCCGGTCCGGATCATGAGCTTCTCGGCGCGCTCGCTGCACCGCGTGCGTACCGCGGCGCCGACCCTGCCGACGGTCTACCTGGTGCAGTTCCTCTCGCCCCGGCTGCGCGACGGCCGGCTGCCCGCGGGCGTGCGCATCGCGGGGCCCTCGATCCGCATCCTGCGCAACCACCCCGGCTATGTGGAGCGGCTGAAGCGGGCCGGTCACCAGGTCCATGTGTGGACCGTGAACGAACCCGAGGACGTCGACCTCTGTGTCGAGCTGGGCGTCGACGCCATCATCACCAACCGCCCGCGCGCGGTGCTGCACCGGCTGGGACGCTGAGCGACCGCCCCGGACCGCACGAAACCAGCCATACCGGTCACTGTCCGGCAGGGTCCGTGACGGGGTGTGCTCCGGCGCGTTCGCTGCGTGTCGGACCGTACCGAATGCGTCACCGGAAGTGGATTGGCCGGTTTCCGGTACAGGCCAAGGGGGCATCCACTCCGTGGCGTGGGGCGAAGGAGGTCTCGGGGGTGGCGTTGGTGGTGGCACAGGAGGTGCCCACGTCGTCGAGCATGGCCGTACCCCATGGCCCTGCGGGCGTGGGGAAGGCACGGCACCGGATGCGGGCGCAGTTGCGCAGCGGTGGCGTGGCGGAATCGGTCATCGACGATGCCGTACTGATCCTTTCCGAACTGTTGAGCAATGCCTGCAAACACGGGCGGCCCCTGGGGGACGCGCCGGCCGGGGACGGTGACGTCCGTGCCGCGTGGCGGGTCGACACGCGCGGGCGGCTCGTCGTGGAGGTCACGGACGGCGGCGGCCCGACGCGCCCGGCGCCGGCCACCCCCTCGGTGACGGCGCACGGCGGTCGCGGGCTGAACATCATCACGGCCCTCGCCGACGACTGGGGCGTCCGGGACGACGTCCAGGGCGAGGTGACGGTCTGGGCGCTGGTCCACGAGGACGTCCACGATCCCGATGCCGGGTGCCGCCACGACGCTTTCGCTACGCGCGTCACGCGCACCGCGCAGCCGGAGCTGCCGCTCCGGGACATGGGGCTCAGGGGCCTGGGGACGCCGGGCATGGCACTGCCGGACCTCTCCGGCCTGGACTTCGCGGACGTGTTCGACGACCTGGACTGACCGCGGACGGGCGGCACGCGCCGTCCGCGGGTTCACGCCGGCGTGGCCCAGGGATGCGCACCACCGGTTCACACCACTGGCGTCGAGCGCCCGTGCGTTGTCCACAGGTTCCCGTCGGCCATGGTCCGAACGGCTAGGCTCCCGCCGTACGAGAAGCGCCGTAACCGGGAGACACCCACCATGGCCAAGAAGCGCCCCCAGACGAAGGCCAAGCCGCAGCTGATCGACGGGGAGATCCCGGTTGTCGGCGCCCGCGAACCCTGCCCCTGCGGCAGCGGCCGGCGGTACAAGGCCTGCCACGGCCGGGCCGCCGCGCACGCCGCGACCGAGCTGGTGCACCGCCCGTTCGAGGGGCTGCCCGGCGAGTGCGACTGGGTCGCGCTGCGGGAGCTGGTGCCGGCCGCGACGGCCGAGCTGACCCTGAAGGGCGGCCTGCCCGAGGGCGTCCCGTCGGTCACGCTGGCCACGGTGCTGCCGATGGCCTGGCCCGCGCTGCGCCGGGACGACGGCTCGGTCCTGCTCGGCCTGCAGAACGACACGGCGTCCGGCGACATCAGCCGCGACCTGGCCGACACGCTGCTGCGCGCGCTCCAGGCCGAGCCCGGCACCCCGGTGCAGGGCCGCCGCGCCCCCGCCGAGGGTCCGCGGCTGCAGGACCTGCTCGACCCGGAGGGCGCCTTCGAGCCGGTCGTGCACAGCGGCTTCGCGTTCTGGGTGCCGGACGCGGAGAACGCCACCCCGGAGGTGACCGCCTCCCTGGAGCGGGCCAACGAAGCCGCCATCCCGACCGTGAAGCTGTCCGGCGTGGACGCCGCGTACTGGTGCGAGACCCCGGAGAAGAACCACCTGCGGTGGGTCATGCCGCATCCGGAGGAGCAGCTTCTGGACGCTCTCGCGCGGCTGCACGCGGCGGGCCGCTCCAGCCTCGGCGAGGGCACCCGGCTGGTGGGCTCCTTCCGTGCTCACGGCCTCACCGTGCCGGTCTGGGACCTGCCGAGCGGGGTCGGCGCCGACGACGTGGAGAAGCCGGCCGCCGAGTTCGCCGAGCGTCTCGCCGCCGCCCTCGCCGTCCAGGAACCGCTCACGGCGGACGAGCGCCGGGCGCGCGGCGGGCTGACCAACCGGCAGGTCACGCTGAGCTGACGCCCCGCGCGCGCGTGTCACGGCTGAACGGTCGGTCAGCCGTGACACCGGCCTCGCGGGGCAGGTGACCCCCGTCACAACTCCCGGTTTCGAGGGGGAATTCGGTGTCCGAATTGCCAAGTCGGAATTTGCGAACCGCGGATCTCTTGTTACCGTTCCAGTAGCCCGGTTGCTGGTGCATCCCCCGTCGCCAGCAACCGGGTCTTTCCATGTCCGCACCCGCACCGGCCACCGTGCCCGCGCCGGGTGTACGACCCGCCTGCGAGCGTCAACTTCCTTGCGACTGCTAGGAGTTGCTGCCGGAGCGGAGCAGCAGCGTCCCGTCCCCGCCACGAGCGGAGAACTCGGTGACGGCCGTGTAGGCGCCCGGTCCGCCCCGGCGGTGCTCGCGCGGGGTCTCACAGGTGGCGGGCGCGTCGTCGGCTCCGGTGACGCAGCGCATCTGCACGGTCCGGCCGCCCGGCCCCAGCAGGCTCAGCACGGAGTCCAGCGACTTCCCGGTGGCGTTGCGGTAGTAAGTGCGCGCCCAGGTGTCCTCGCCCTGGGTCAGCACACAGGTCTGCGCCTCGATGCCGTCGGGCGAGGTGAGCTCGGGGCCGCAGCGGGCGGCGGTGGCGAGCCCGAGGCCGAGCAGGAAGGGTGACCGGCGGGCGGCGTCCGGGTGGGACTTGGCGTCACCACGGGGAGCGGGGGATTCGGCGGCCCGGCCGGTGTCGCCCACCTGCCCCGCGGACGCCACGGCCAGCGGTAGCGCGACCGCCGCCGCCACGACGCCCACGAGGGCGAGCAGACGAAGTTTTCGGGGATCCCGCTTGCCTCGGGGCGGCTGCGGGGCACTGTGGCGGCCGGAGTGCCGGGGGGCACCGTGGCGGCCGGAATGACGCGGCATATGCGGAAGATAACGAGCGCGCGCGGCTCGCCCGCACGTCCGCGCCCGACATCCCCTACAACTCGGGCGCGCTCACACCCGTACGAGTGAGGGCGTCGACCACGGCGTCCACCACGGCCTCCACGTCCGGCACCCAGGGCGAGGCCGAGCCGGGCAACGGGGCCCGCTCCCAGCGGACGCCGCCCTGGCCGGTCTCGGACGGGGGCAGGGCGAGATAGCCGCCCTCGCCGTGGAAGCGCAGGGAGCCGGGGACGAAGTCCTTGGCGTAGAGCAGCTCGCCGAGCTGCTCCATGGAGTACGGCTTCACGAGCAGCGCCCAGCGGGTCGGCGCGGCGATCACCGGGCCGAGCCGCATGCCACGCCGGTCGAGCAGGGCGAGGGCGCGGGAGGCGGCGAGCGCCGGCAGGCTGACCGCGCAGGGCGCCTTGCCCCCGGTGGCGAGGACGATCGGGGCGGCCGGCCGGTGGGTCCACCACCAGCGCACCATCCGCGCGTCGGTGCTGGCCGCGAGCAGGCCGGGGTCGAAGGGGTGCGCACCGGGCACGGTGCACTCGGGGTCGGGGCAGGCGCAGCGGGCCCGCCCCTGCGGATCCGGCGCCACACCCGGGAGCACCGGCCACTGCCATTCCGTCGCGAAGGTCAGGGCCGCGCCGATCAGCTCAGGCCTCCCGCCGTTCCGCCTGGACAGAAGCCTGCGTCGCCTTCCGAGGATCTCGCGCATGAGCGCTCGTTCCTTTCCGTTGCACCGCTGGCAACACCGTGGGCCACATCACACCATGTGTCGATCACTTCACTGTGCGTACCTGATGTCGCGTCACACCCCTGCGCACGGCATGGGGAGCCCCAAGGGGTCGAGCGTGGGCCGCGTCCGCGTCCTTGGTGCGTCTATCAAAAGCACGGTTACGGCGTAGGGGTGGCGAAGTCTGGCGTTTTGCCGTCGCGCGTATTTCTCTCCGCCTCCGCCACGGGAGGATGGGGCTCGGCCGTCGGTGGCTATGACGCCCGGGTCCGTCGCCAGGTTCCGGGTGGCCCCCAACCACCCCTGGCCTTCTCCGAGTACGTACCCATCACGACCGCTGTGACGCTCTGTGGAGCAAGGCCAGTCGACCGCAATGAACCGATACCCGAGGCAGTTTTGAGCCAACTTGGCAGTAAGGCAAGGGGTTCCGGGAAATCCGCTCGTCCGCCCCATGGACACCAGGAATCCTCGCAGGACAATGCTGGACATCCCCTGACGAGTGCGTGTACATGTGGAGACACTGCTAGCGGCGCAGAATGACATGGGGGTTTGCGATGCTTTTGGGCAATACGCACCGGTCTGAAAGCCGGACGCCATGAACGCCCCGCACTCTGCGAAAGTGGCTGGAATCGATCCAACAGTTCCCACGCCCGCACACACAGTCGCGCCCGCCTCACCTGCCCCAGGCACCGGGCCCGCCCCCGTCCCCGCCCCGGTCACACCCGCCCCCGGCGCCGTCCTCCAGGACCGGCTGGCCGGCTGGGTCTCCGACCTCACGACCCTCCACGAACTCACCGAGCGCCTCTCCCGCACCAACGCGCTCGACCCCGCCCTGCACGAGCTGCTGCGCGCCGGGGCCGCCCTGGTCGGCGCCCGCCGCGGCCTGGTCGTCGTGGAGCCCGCCGACGGCCTCGGCCCCCGCACCATGCTCGGTCTCGGTCTCGGCCGCGCCGACCTCGGCCACATCGAGACCGTGCCGCCCGGCGCCCTGCCGTACGACACCGGCGGTGCCGCCGAGAGCGTCCACCCCGACCTGCTCGCCGAGGACGGCCTCGACCCGCGCCACCGCGAGGTGGCCGCCCGCCTCGGCTACGCCGCCAGCTACGCCCTCCCCCTCGCCGCCGAGTCCGCCGGCCGCCTCGGCGCGGTCGTCTGGCTCTACGACGAGCCGGCCGAGCCGGACGAGCGCCGGCGCCATCTCACCGGCCTGTACGTCCGGCACGCGGGCGAGCACCTCGCCCGGCTGCTGGAGGTGGAGCGCACGCGCGCGTGCGTGGCGACCATCACCGAGGAACTGCTGCCGTCCCGGCTGCCCCGGGTGGCCGGCGTCCAGCTCGCCGCCCGGCACCGCACCGGCCCGCGCGGCGGCGGCGACTGGTACGACGCGCTGCCGCTGCCGGACGCCGCGCTCGGCCTCTCCGTGGGCTCCGTCACCGGCTCCGGGCCGAGCGCCGTGGCCGCCATGGGCCGGCTGCGCGCCTCCCTGCGGGCGTACGCCGTGATGGAGGGCGAGGACCCGGTCGCCGTCCTGTCCGACCTGGAGCTGCTGCTGCGGCTGACCGAGCCCGCCCGCTCGGCCACCGCCCTGTTCGCCTACTGCGAGCCCGCCCTGCGCAAGATCACCCTGGCCGGTGCCGGGCACAGCCCGCCGCTGCTGATCGGCGAGCGGCGCACCGAGTTCGCCGAGACCTCCGTCTCCGCGCCGCTCGGCATGCTCGCCTGCTGGGAGGCGCCCAGCGTGGAGATCCAGGCGGAGGCCGGGGAGACGGTCCTGCTCTACACCGACGGGCTGCTGCACCGTACCGGCGACCCGATGGACCGCGCCTTCGCCCGGCTGCACGCCGCCGCCGCGGGCATCCCGCGCGCGGTGCGGCACGATCCGGAGGCCGTCGCCGACCACGTCCTGCGCACGGTCCTGCCGGACGGCCCGGACGCGGACGACAGCGAGGAGGACGTGGTCCTGCTGGCGGCCCGCTTCGACTGAGCACCCCGGTTGGCATGAGGGGGCATAGCAGGGCATCCGGCCCGGGTCCCGCCCCGGTACGACCGTACGATGATGGAGGTCCCCGCTCGGCCACAAGCAGGAGCGTCGCGGGCCCCGGGGGAGATCACCAGGCGTATCGAGGAGGATCACGTGTCCGACGAGCTCAACCCGGCTGTGCCCGATTCCGCTACCGCGGAGGGCCCGGAGTCCGAGTCCGAGGAGACCGTCAAGCAGCGGAAGAACGGCCTGTACCCGGGCGTCTCCGACGAGCTGGCCGAGAACATGAAGTCCGGCTGGGCCGACACGGAGCTGCGGGGCCTGGAGCCGATCGAGCAGGCCGGGCACACCGCGCGCCGCCGTGCCGCGCTGTCCGCCCGCTTCCCGGGCGAGCGTCTGGTGATCCCGGCGGGCAACCTGAAGACCCGCTCGAACGACACCGAGTACCCCTTCCGCGCGTCCGTCGAGTACGCGTACCTCACCGGCAACCAGACCGAGGACGGCGTCCTGGTCCTGGAGCCCACGGCCGACGGCCACGAGGCGACGATCTACCTCCTGCCGCGCTCGAACCGCGAGAACGGCGAGTTCTGGCTCTCCGGCCAGGGCGAGCTGTGGGTCGGCCGCCGCCACTCCCTCACCGAGTCCGAGGCGCTGTACGGCATCCCGGCCGCCGACGTGCGCGAGCTGGCCGACAAGCTCCGCGAGGCCACCGGCCCGGTCCGCGTGGTGCGCGGCCACGACGCCGGCATCGAGGCGGCCCTGACCGACAAGGTCACCGCCGAGCGCGACGAGGAGCTGCGCGTCTTCCTCTCCGAGGCCCGGCTGGTCAAGGACGAGTTCGAGATCGGGGAGCTGCAGAAGGCCGTCGACTCGACCGTCCGCGGCTTCGAGGACGTGGTCAAGGTCCTCGACAAGGCCGAGGCCACCTCCGAGCGCTACATCGAGGGCACGTTCTTCCTCCGCGCGCGCGTGGAGGGCAACGACGTCGGCTACGGCTCCATCTGCGCGGCCGGCCCGCACGCCTGCACCCTGCACTGGGTCCGCAACGACGGCCCGGTCCGCTCCGGCGACCTGCTGCTGCTCGACGCGGGCGTGGAGACGCACACGCTGTACACGGCCGACGTCACGCGCACGCTGCCGGTCAACGGCACGTACAGCGAGATCCAGAAGAAGATCTACGACGCCGTGTACGAGGCCCAGGAGGCCGGCATCGCGGCCGTGAAGCCGGGCGCCAAGTACCGCGACTTCCACGACGCCGCGCAGCGCGTGCTGGCCGAGAGGCTCGTCGAGTGGGGCCTGGTCGTGGGCCCGGTCGAGCGCGTCCTGGAGCTGGGCCTGCAGCGCCGCTGGACCCTGCACGGCACCGGCCACATGCTCGGCATGGACGTCCACGACTGCGCCGCCGCGCGGACCGAGACGTACGTGGACGGCACGCTGGAGCCGGGCATGGTGCTCACCGTGGAGCCGGGCCTGTACTTCCAGGCCGACGATCTGACGGTCCCCGAGGAGTACCGGGGCATAGGCGTCCGCATCGAGGACGACATCCTCGTCACCGAGGACGGCAACCGGAACCTCTCGGACGGCCTCCCGCGCCGCTCCGACGAGGTCGAGGCGTGGATGGCATCGCTCAAGGGTTGATAAGACACTGATGGCCGGGCACCGGGAAGGTGCCCGGCCATCGGCGTGTCCGAAGGCTTCACATGCCTAGGGGGAGGCTGTTCGTGGACGACTTCTGGTCCGGCGTGGGTGTGGACCTGCACCTCGAACCCGACGCGGCGGACGGGCGCCGCATCGGGCTGGAGCGGGCCCTCAGGGACGCCGTGCGCGACGGACGGCTCGCGCCCGGGACCCGGCTGCCGGCCACCCGGCGGCTCGCGGCCGACCTCGGCATCTCGCGCGGCACCGCCAAGGCCGCCTACGACCAGCTCGTCGCCGAGGGCTATCTGACGGCGCGCCAGGGCTCGGGCACCCGGGTCGCCGAGCTGCCGGCCGTACAGGCGGAGGAGCCGGGGACGGCCGCACGCGCGCGTGCGCCGCGTTTCGACCTGCGCCCCGGCAGCCCGGACGTCGGCGCGTTCCCGGCCGCGGCCTGGCTGCGCGCGCTGCGCCGGGCCATAGCGACGGCGCCCTCGCTGGCGTACGACTACGGCGACCCGCGCGGCCGGATCGAGCTGCGCACCGCGCTCTCCGGCTACCTGGGCCGGGCGCGCGGGGTGCTCGCGCCGCCGGAGCGGATCGTCGTCACCTCCGGGTATGTGCAGGGCCTCGCGCTGCTCACGCGCGTGCTGGGCGGCGCCGCCGTCGCCATGGAGGACCCGGGGCTGCCCTTCCACCGGGAGGTGGTGCGGCACAACGGCGGAACGGTCCTGCCGGTCCCGGTCGACACCCGCGGGGTGTGCCCCGAGGAGCTGGGCGGGGCGGCGGCCGTGGTGGTCACGCCGGCGCACCAGTACCCGACCGGGGTGACACTGCACCCCGAGCGGCGCCGGGCGCTCACCGACTGGGCACGCGCGCGGGGCGGACTGATCGTCGAGGACGACTACGACGGCGAGTTCCGCTACGACCGGCAGCCGGTCGGCGCCCTCCAGGGCATGGCCCCGGGCCAGGTCGTCTACCTGGGCACCGCCTCCAAGACGCTCGGCCCCGCGCTCCGCCTCGGCTGGATGGTGCTGCCGCCGCACCTGGTCGACGCGGTCGCCGACGCCAAGCTGCACAGCGACCACCACACCGAGACGATCGGCCAGCTCGCGCTCGCCGAGCTGATCGACAGCCACGCCTACGACCGGCACGTGCGCGCGTGCCGGCTGCGGTACCGGCGGCGCCGGGACCAGCTGCTGGACCGGCTGGGGACGGGGCGGGGCGTGCGCGGGATCGCGGCCGGGCTGCACGCGCTGGTCGACGTGGCGGACGAGGCCGAGGTCCTGGCCCGCGCGGAGGCGGAGGGCCTGGCGCTGGGCACCCTCGGCGAGCACTGGCACACCGCCGCCCCCGGCCGGCCGCAGGGCCTGGTCGTCGGCTACGGCACGCCCCGGGAACGGGCGTACCCGGAGGCGCTCGAAGCCCTGGCGAAGGTCCTCGGAACGCCCGGCTGAGCGACCGGCCAGGAGCGGTGCGGGCCGCTCCCTACGCCGTGAGCAGCGAAGGATCCTTCTTCCACTTCAGCATCTTGTCGAAGCTGACCACCGTCCCGCCCCGGCCGGGCTTCGCCCCGATGTGGACGTGGTCGGCGAGTTCCTGGATCAGACAGAGCCCGCGACCGTGCTCGGCGTCCGGTCGCGCGGGGCGCAGATCGTGGGTGCGGGCGAACCCGGGGCCGGAATCGGCCACTTCGATACGGCACTTCTCGCCGTCGAGGTACGCGGTCACCCGGTACGCCTCCGAGGCGCCGGTCGCGGCCCCTCCGCCGTGCTCGACGGCGTTCGCGCAGGCTTCGCTCAGGGCGACCGACAGGTCGTACGAGATCTCGGGGTCGACGCCCGCCGTCTCCATCGTGCCGATCAGCAGCCGTCGCGCGAGCGGCACGCTCGCGGCCTCGCGCCGCAGATGGAGTGACCACCAGATGCTCATGCTCCAGCCTCCTGGCCGCGGCTCGACATACCGTTACCTATTGCCGCCCGTAGGCGGCCGTAAGCACTCCGTTGACGTGACTGAGCCCATACGGCCGATGTGCCGAGGGCGGAATCGGTGTATGAGGGGCCCCTCGGGCGCCCGCCGTACGGCTCCGGAAGGCGACCCGCCCGGGGCGCCGGCGGGCCACCTGCCGTAGGGCTTCGGTAAGGGCAGTGCGATGATGAGCGCGCCATGACTGCCCCCCACCCGCGTACGGCGCGCCCCGGAGCCGGGCTCCGGATTCTCCGGGCCGCGGTGTTCACCGCGGTCTGCGTCGCGCTGGCCGCGTGCGGGCACAGTCTGGCCTCCTGCGCGTCGGTGCCGCTGTGGACGGTCGCCGCGGGCTTCCTCGGCGCCCTGCTGCTCGTCGTACCGCTCGCCGGGCGGGCCCGCTCGCTGCCCGGCATCGCGGCGCTCCTCGCCCTCGGCCAGACCGTGCTGCACACGCTGTTCGGGCTGGGCCAGCACGGGGCCGCGATGGCCTCCGGCATGCCGATGGGATCGACGGCCGCCACCGGATCCGCCGGCTCCACCGGTGCCGCGCTGAGCGACAGCGCGCTGGTCGAGCAGGCCACCCGGCTCATGTGCGGGTCGACGCCGGCGTCCCTCACCCCCGGGCACGCCTTCCGGCTGCTGCTCGACGCGCGTCTCATCGACCGCTCCGGCCGGCCGACGGCCGGCCTGGGCACCCTGCAGCACGCGCACGACGCCACCGGCGCCTCGGCCGGCCTGCTGCCCTCGCTGCCGATGCTGCTCGGCCATGTGCTCGCGGCCGTGGCCGCCGGCTGGCTGCTGCGCCGCGGCGATCTCGCCGTGCTGCGGCTGATCGAGCTGTCGGCGCATGGAGTCACGGAGGGGGCGCTCGTACGGTCCCTGCGCGCGGCGCTCGCGCTGGCGTGCGCCCTGTGCGCCGGGCTGCTGCCCGCCGCCGGGCCCGGCCCGCGCGGCCCCCGTCCCGACCGGGACGGGACACCGGCCCCGCACACCGCCGTACTCCAGCACTCGGTGATCCGGCGCGGCCCGCCCGCCGCCGCCTTCGCTCTCGCCGCCTGACGCGGCCACCGCTCTCCACTTCACGACGAGGGACTCCGGTGCGCCGCCGTCGAGCGGCACGCGCGCGTGCGCGCATTCCTCACCACCGGACTCACCACCGGATTCACCACCGGACCTCACTCAGAGTGGAGTGCTTCCTTCCATGAAGGCTTCTCGTATCGCCGCCGCCGCTGCCGTCGCGGGTACGGCCGTCCTCACGCTGTCCGCCCCCGCCCTCGCGCACGTCTCCGTGCAGCCGGAGGGCCCCGCGGCCAAGGGCGGTTACGCCGTCGTGGACTTCAAGGTCCCGAACGAGCGCGACAACGCCTCGACCACCAAGGTCGAGGTCACCCTTCCGACCGACCACCCGATCGCCTCGGTGATGCCGCAGCCGGTCCCCGGCTGGAAGGTCGCCGTCACCAAGTCCAAGCTGGACAAGCCGCTGACCATGCACGGCGAGAAGATCGACGAGGCCGTCACCAAGGTCACCTGGACCGCCGACGGCAAGGGCATCGAGCCCGGCTACTTCCAGAAGTTCCCGCTCTCCCTGGGCGCCCTGCCCGAGAACACCGACGAGCTGGTGTTCAAGGCGATCCAGACGTACTCCGACAAGGAGGTCGTCCGCTGGATCGAGGTGCCGCAGGAGGGCAAGGACGAGCCGGAGAACCCGGCCCCGGTCCTGGAGCTGTCCGCCGCCACCGACGACCACCACGGCTCGGCCACCGCCGAGAAGACCGCCGCCAAGACCGAGAAGACGGCCGCCGCCGAGGACTCCGACAGCGGCACCGACACCACCGCGCGCGTACTCGGCGTGGTCGGCATCGTCGTCGGCATCGCGGGCGTGGCCTACGGCGTCCTCGCGGGCCGCCGCCGGACCGCCGCCTGAGCCCTTCGTTCCGTAGCGCGCACCGGGCGTCGGGCGATGCCGTCGCAGGACACCTCGTACGACCCCGGTGCGCGCCGGAGTTCACACATCTGGGACATTTTTTCATGCGCAAGAAGACGTTCGCCGCGGCCGTACTGCTCGCCGCCGCCACCCTGACCCTCTCCGCCTGCGGCAACGGCGACGACAGCGGGTCGCCCGTCGCCGTGGTCTCCGGCGGGTCCGACGCGAGGAAGGCCGCCACCGTCCTCGACCAGCCGTTCGACAAGCCGCAGCTGGTCCTCACCGACACCCACGGCAAGAAGTACGACCTCCGCAAGGAGACCCAGGGCCACCCGACCCTGCTCTACTTCGGCTACACGCACTGCCCCGACATCTGCCCCACGACGATGAGCAACATCGCCGTCGCCAAGAAGGCGCTGCCCAAGGCCGAGCAGGACGACCTGCGGGTCGTGTTCGTCACCACCGACCCCGGCCGCGACACCCCCGCCGAGCTGGGCAAGTGGCTCAAGGGCATCGACCCCCAGTTCATCGGCCTGACCGGCGACTTCGCCAGGATCCAGGCCGGCGCCCGGTCCGTCGGCATCGCCGTGGAGCCGACGACGAAGGACAAGAACGGCAAGGTCGTCTCGATGCACGGCACCCAGGTCATCGCCTTCTCGCCGAAGACCGACGCCGGGTACGTCCTCTACGGCGAGAGCGCCACGGTCGACGACTACACCAAGGACCTGCCCAAGCTCGTCGAGGGAGCCAAGCCGTGAGGCGTCCCGCCGCCCTGACCGCGGGCGCGCTCGCCGGTGCCCTCGCCCTCACGGGCTGCTCGGGATCCGGCTCCGGATCCGGGTCGGAGAAGGCCGAGCTGTCCGTCAGCTCCCCCTACATGCCCCAGCCCGTCTCCGCCGACATGGCGGCCGGCTTCCTGACGATCACCAACAAGGGCGGCGCCGGCGACAAGCTGACCTCGGTCACCAGCGACGTCGCCGGCCAGGTCACCATGCACAGCACCACCGGCGGGGCCATGGCGGAGAAGTCCTCCTTCGCCATACCGGCCCACGGGCGGCTCGTGTTCAGAAGCGGTGGCAACCATCTGATGTTCGAAGAGCTGAAGCGCGCGCCGAAGCAGGGCCAGAAGGTCACCGTGAAGCTCACCTTCGCCACGTCCGGTCCGCTCACCGTCGAGATGCCGGTGCGGCCCGCCACGTACAACCCGTCGACCGGCCACTGAGGGAGGACCACACCGTGACTCGGACCATCGCCCCCCGCCTGCGGACCCTGGTGCTGCTGTGCCTCGCGGTCCTGGGCGCGCTGCTGGCGGGCGCCGGACCGGCCTCCGCCCATGCGGCGCTGACCGGCAGCGACCCCGCACAGGGGGTGGTGGCCGACAAGGCGCCCACCCAGGTGTCGCTCACCTTCTCCGAGAAGGTGGCGATGAGCGACGACTCCCTGCGCGTCCTCGACCCCAAGGGCAAGCCGGTCCAGACGGGCAGCCCCGCCAACATCAGCGGCACGACGTACGCCGTGAAGCTCAAGAGCGGCCTGGCCAAGGGCACCTACACCGTCACCTACCAGGTGGTGTCGGCGGACAGTCACCCCGTCGCCGGCGCCTACACCTTCTCCATCGGCGCGCCTTCGCAGACCGTCGTCTCCGGCACCGGACCGGCCGCGGGCGGCGGAGTCGTGGGCGGGCTCTACGCGTTCGGCCGGTACGCGTCGTACGCCGGCTTCATCGTGCTCGCCGGCGGCGCGGCCTTCGTGCTCGCCTGCTGGCAGCGCGGCGCGGGCGTACGGGCCCTGCAGCGGCTGGTCGTCGGCGGCTGGGTCACGCTGACCGCGGCCACCCTGTGGCTGCTCCTCCTGCGTGGCTCCTACACCAGCTCGGGCAGGTTCGCCGACGTCTTCGACCTCGATCTGCTCGGCCAGGTGCTGCAGACCAAGACCGGCGCCGCGCTGGTCTCCCGGCTGCTGCTGCTCGCCGCCGCCGCGCTGTTCGTCGCCGTCCTCTTCGGCACGTACACCCGGCGAGAGGACGACACCGAGAAGCGCGACCTGACCTTCGGGCTCACGGTCGGCGGGGTGGTCGTCGCGGCCGGGCTCGCGACCAGCTGGGCCATGGCCGAACACGCCTCCACCGGACTCCAGCCTGGCCTCGCCATGCCGGTCGACGTCGTCCACCTGCTGGCCGTCGCCGCCTGGCTGGGCGGGCTCACCGCACTGCTGGTCGCCCTGTACCGGGCGCCCGCCGACAGCCCGGTCGAGTCCGCCGCCGTACAGCGCTTCTCCCAGGTGGCCTTCGGTTCCGTCCTCGCGCTCGTCACCACCGGCGTCTACCAGTCCTGGCGGCAGCTCGGCTCCTGGTCGGCGTTCACCGAGACCCGCTACGGGCAGCTGCTGCTGGTCAAGATCGGGCTGGTGGCGGTGCTGGTCGGCATCGCGGCGGTGTCCCGGCGGTGGACGGGACGGCTCACGGACACGGCCGCCCGTGCGGGGAAGCCGAAGAAGGGCCAGGCGGAGAAAGCCGAGGCGCGGAAGGCCCAGGCGCAGCAGGCCGGGGCCGAGAAGGAGCGGGTCGCCGCCTCGAAGACGACCGGCAAGGGCAGCGAGAGCAAGGGCAGCGACGGCAACGGCTCCGGTGCCGGTGACTCCCGGCGTGCCGCCCAGCTCGCCCGGCAGCGCGCGGCCGTCGACGCCGCCCGGCAGAAGCGGGTACGGGACGCCGACCCGAACCGCTTCGGCCTGCGCCGCTCGGTGCTCGCCGAGGCCGGTGTCGCCATCGTCCTGCTCGCCGTCACCACCGCGCTCACCCAGACCGAGCCCGGCCGCACCGAGCAGGAGGCCAAGGCGGCCACCTCCCGGCCGGCCGGCTCCGGCACCTCGGCGGCGTCCGGCGCGCTCACCCTGGACATGCCCTTCGACACCGGCGGCACCGACGGCAAGGGCGTCGTCAGCATCGACCTCGACCCCGCGCGCGTGGGCGGCAACGAGATGCACGTGTACGTCCAGCGGCCCAACGGCCGGGCCTTCGACGTCCCGGAGGTGAAGCTCGCCTTCACCCTGGAGACGAAGAAGATCGGCCCGCTTCCCGTGAACCCCGACCACATCACCACCGGCCACTGGTCGGCGAACGGAGTGCAGATCCCCATGGCCGGCGACTGGAAGATCGCCGTCACGGTCCGCACCTCCGACATCGACCAGGTGACCGTCTCCAAGAACGCGCAGATCGGCTGAACCACACCATGCCCGACCAGTCCATCCCTCAGGCCCGTACACCCGACGCTCCGGTGGCGGAGCCCGTGTCCGGCCCGAGCGGCATCTCCCGGCGCGCGCTGCTCGGCACCGCCGGCGCCACCGGGCTCGTGCTCGGGGCGGCCGGCGGGGCCGTGGGGTACGCCGCCGCGCCCGCCGAGGCCACCCCGCTCGCCTCGGTCGGCTCCGGCCGGGCGATGTTTCACGGGAAACATCAGCCCGGCATCACCGAGGGCCTCCAGGCACGCGGCCATCTCGTCGCCTTCGACCTGGCGGCGGGCGCGGGCCGCAAGGAGGCGGCGGCCCTGCTGCGCCGCTGGTCGGCGACGGCCGAACGGCTGATGGCGGGCGAGGCCGCCCCGCACGGCGACACCGATGTGGCCCGGGACGCGGGGCCGTCCTCGCTGACCGTCACCTTCGGCTTCGGGCACAGCTTCTTCGGCAGGACCGGCCTGGAGAAGCAGCGGCCGACCGCCCTGGACCCGCTGCCCGACTTCTCCTCCGACCAGCTCGACAAGGCCCGCAGCGACGGCGACCTGTGGGTGCAGATCGGCGCGGACGACGCCCTGGTCGCCTTCCACGCCCTGCGCGCGATCCAGAAGGACGCCGGCTCGGCCGCACGGGTGCGCTGGCAGATGAACGGCTTCAACCGCAGCCCGGGCGCCACCGCCCACCCCATGACGGCCCGCAACCTCATGGGCCAGCTCGACGGCACCCGCAATCCGAAGCCGGCGGACGCCGACTTCGACCGGCGGATCTTCGTGCCCGCCTCGGGCGAGCCCGCGTGGATGGCGAACGGCTCCTACGCCGTCGTACGCCGAATCCGCATGCTCCTGGACGACTGGGAGAAGCTCTCGCTCTCCGCCCAGGAACAGGTCATCGGGCGCCGCAAGGCCGACGGGGCGCCCCTGTCCGGCGGCAGCGAGACGACCGCGATGGACCTGGAGAAGGCCGACGCCAAGGGCAACTGGGTCGTCCCGACCAACGCGCACGCCCGGATCACGCGGCCCGACCAGAACGGCGGCGCGGCCATGCTGCGGCGCCCCTTCTCGTACCACGACGGCATCGACCCGGACGGCACGCCCGACGCCGGCCTCCTCTTCGTCTGCTGGCAGGCGGACCCGCTGCGCGGCTTCGTCCCGGTGCAGCGCAAGCTCGACCGGGGCGACGCGCTGTCGAAGTACATCCGGCACGAGTCGAGCGGCCTGTTCGCGGTGCCGGGCGGCGCGGCGAAGGGCGAATACGTGGGGCAGCGGCTCCTGGAGGGGTGACCTCTTACGCGAGACGGCCCCGGTTCAACGGACGATCCCGGTTCAAACCACACGGTCGAGTGGCTTTCGTGAGACACATGCGACGCGTCCGTCCGCGGCCATTAGGGTGAGGGACATGCCAGCGAGCTATGCCTATCTCGGCCCGGAGGGAACCTTCACCGAGGTCGCCCTGCGCACGCTTCCGGAGGCGGCCACCCGGGAGCTGATCCCGTACGTGTCGGTGCAGTCCGCGCTGGACGCGGTCCGGGCCGGTGAGGCCGAGGCCGCTTTCGTGCCGATCGAGAACTCCGTCGAGGGCGGCATCACCACCACCCTGGACGAGCTGGTCGCGGGCGAACCGCTGACGATCTACCGCGAGGTGCTGCTGTCGATCACCTTCGCGCTGCTGGTCCGTCCCGGCACCACGCTCGCGGACATCAAGACCGTCTCCGCCCACCCCGCGGCCCAGCCCCAGGTCCGCAACTGGCTGCGCACCCACCTCCCGGACGCCGTCTGGGAGTCGGCCGCCTCGAACGCGGACGCCGCCCGTCTGGTCCAGGAGGGGCGCTACGACGCCGCTTTCGCGGGCGAGTTCGCCGCCGCCAAGTACGGCCTCGAAGCGCTGGAGACCGGGATCCACGACGCGGAGAACGCGCAGACCCGGTTCGTGCTGGTCGGCCGTCCGGCCCGGCCGGCCGCGCCCACCGGCGCCGACAAGACCTCGGTGGTGCTGTGGCAGCGGGACGACCACCCCGGCGCCCTGCGCGATCTGCTCGGCGAGTTCGCCTCGCGCGGCATCAACCTCATGCTGCTGCAGTCCCGGCCGACCGGCGCCGGCATCGGCAATTACTGCTTCTGCATCGACGCCGAGGGCCATATCGCCGACCGGCGGATGGCGGAGGCGCTGATGGGTCTGCGGCGGATCTGCCTCCAGGTGCGCTTCCTCGGTTCCTATCCGCGCGCGGACATCGTGCCGGGCGAGGCCCCGCCGACGCTGCCGGGGACGTCGGACGAGGAGTTCATGGCGGCGGCGGACTGGGTGGCGCGCTGCCAGGACGGCCGTTTCTAGCCGCCGCACCGCAGCGGTCGTACCTGCATACGAACGTTATCCACAGGAGTTATCCACAGGTGCCCTTCTCGACCTGGGGACAAGTCGACAGGGAAGGGTCATCCCGTCGACAAATCGACCTGGGAGCCCTGAGCGAGGTCACCGCCCCCCGAGTCACCCTTCGTCCACCCGTTTCCTTTGGTTCATCTTTCGGGGCGACCGTTTTCCACCCGAAAGTGGGTGTCGATGGGTTTTGACCCGGGAATTCTTCAGCCCGTGCAAGGCTTCCGGCGTGATCAATTCCGAAGTCCACAGACCATCCACACAGCCTGTGGATAACTCTTCGGAGGGGTGTGGATTTCTGTGGACAACCGGGCCGCCAAATCCCGTTCTCCACAAGGGAATCGGGTCAACCGGGCGCCTGGGACGTGCCTCGTCCCAGGGAGTGAGACACTTTTCCCTTGACGCACGACGTGTCCCCCGGCCGACGGACAGCCGAGAACGTGTCTCGAAAGTGCCGGAACACGCTCGGCAATTACCGCACGACGGAACGTAAGCCGCGAATCCGAACAACTCGAATAGTGATTGGTGAGCCCTGACCCGGCACCGGTAGCCTTGGCCACGTGATTGACCTTCGCCTGCTCCGTGAGGACCCCGACCGTGTGCGCGCGTCCCAGCGCGCCCGTGGAGAGGACGTCGCGCTCGTCGACTCCCTCCTGTCTGCCGACGAGCGGCGCAGGTCATCCGGCGTCCGCTTCGACGAACTGCGCGCCGAGCAGAAGCAGCTCGGCAAGCTGATCCCCAAGGCCACCGGCGACGAGAAGGCCGAGCTCCTCAAGCGCGCCGACCAGCTGAAGGCCGACGTGAAGGCCGCCGACGCCGAGCGCGACGCGGCCGACGCCGAGACCCAGGAGCTGCTGCTCCGGCTCGGCAACCTCGTCCACCCCGACGTGCCCGTCGGCGGCGAGGAGGACTTCGTCACGCTGGAGACGCACGGCACGATCCGCGACTTCGGTGCCGAGGGCTTCGATCCCAAGGACCACCTGGAGCTGGGCCAGCTGCTCGGCGCGATCGACGTCGAACGCGGCGCCAAGGTCTCCGGCTCCCGCTTCTACTTCCTCACCGGCGTCGGCGCCCTGCTGGAGCTGGCCCTGGTGAACGCCGCGATGGCGCAGGCGACCGCGGCCGGCTTCACGCCGATGCTGACCCCGGCGCTGGTCCGCCCGCAGTCCATGGCCGGCACCGGCTTCCTCGGCCAGGCGGCCCAGGACGTCTACCACCTGGACAAGGACGACCTGTACCTGGTCGGCACCTCCGAGGTTCCGCTCGCGGCCTACCATATGGACGAGATCCTCGACGCCGCCAAGCTGCCGATGCGGTACGCGGGCTTCTCCCCGTGCTTCCGCCGCGAGGCCGGCTCGCACGGCAAGGACACGCGGGGCATCTTCCGCGTGCACCAGTTCGACAAGGTCGAGATGTTCTCGTACGTCGCTCCCGAGGACTCGCAGGCCGAGCACCAGCGCCTGCTGGAGTGGGAGAAGCAGTGGCTGACCTCGCTGGAGCTGCCGTTCCGCGTCATCGACGTCGCCTCCGGTGACCTCGGCTCCTCGGCCGCCCGCAAGTACGACTGCGAGGCGTGGATCCCGACCCAGGGCAAGTACCGCGAGCTGACCTCGACCTCGGACTGCACCGAGTTCCAGTCCCGCCGGCTGTCCATCCGCGTCCGTGAGGGCAAGACCGTACGGCCCCTGGCGACGCTCAACGGCACGCTCTGCGCCGTCCCGCGCACGATCGTGGCGATCCTGGAGAACCACCAGCAGGCCGACGGGTCCGTCCGGGTCCCCGAGGTGCTGCGCCCGTACCTGGGCGGCCGTGAGGTCCTGGAACCGGTCTCCAAGTGACCGGTTTCCCGTACCCGCTGATCGCCACCGACCTCGACGGAACGCTCCTGCGCTCCGACGAGTCGATCTCGCAGCGCACCCGTGACGCGCTCGCCGCGGCCACCGCGGCGGGCGCGGCGCACATCGTCGTCACCGGCCGCGCGGTCCCCTGGACCCGGCACATCCTGGACGACCTCGGCTACGAGGGCCTCGCCGTCTGCGGCCAGGGCGCCCAGGTGTACGACGCCGGTGCCCACCGCCTGCTGACCTCGGTCACCCTGGACCGGCAGCTGGCGGGCGTGGCGCTGGCCAAGATCGAGGCCGAGGTGGGCCCGCTGTACCTGGCGGCCAGCCGGGACGGCCTCGACGGCGAGGTGCTGGTGGGTCCGGGCTACGCGGTCACGGGCACACTGCCGTCGACCCCGCTCACGGACGCGTCCGACCTCTGGGCGGCTCCGCTGAACAAGATCTACATACAGCATCCGACGATGGGCGACGACGAGCTCGTGGAGGCGGCCCGGCAGGCGGCCGGCGGCTTCGTCACGGTGGCCCTGGCGGGCGAGGGCATCGTGGAGCTGCTCCCGCTCGGCCTGTCCAAGGCCACGGGCCTGTCCCTGGCGGCCCGCCGCCTGGGCCTGAAGGCCGCCGACACGATCGCCTTCGGCGACATGCCCAACGACATCCCGATGTTCGCCTGGGCCTCCCGGGGTGTGGCCATGGCGGGCGCCCACGAGGAACTGAAGGCGGTGGCCGACGAGGTGACGTCCTCCAACGAGGAGGACGGGATCGCGGTGGTGCTGGAGCGGTTGCTGGGCTGAGCTTTCAGCTTCTTGCGGAGGATGCACGGATCGAACGTGCGCGGGGTTACCCCCGACCGCGACTTGCTCCTGATCGAACACAGCGCAAGCCGGTGCCTTGCCTCTCGGCCAATCCTCCGGGTGGGCGGCCCACGCGAGAGCGACATCGCGTGCTCGAAGCGGCCGCCCCGGGCAGTTCCCGTGGCTCCACGGAGGGGTAGCGATCTACTCCGGAGCCGGCCTCGGACTGCCCTGACGGGAGCTGGGCGTACTGCCGTGCATGGACATCGCCCACCTCCGCTCCCAGTACGTGACGCCGGGACGATCCCGGCGGACGGGGCACAACCACTGTGCCTCGCCGCCGAGTTGGGCGCCACCGAATAAGAGGGGGCTGCTACCGGCGGCGCCACCGGCGCCTGCGCGCCTTGCTGAAGAACCAGCCCGCCGGCGGCTCGTCCGAGCGCCAGGGCTGCGGCTCGGGTGCCTCGGCCCGCCAGCGCGCGGCGAGCATCCGGGCCCGGGCGGACGGCTCGGAGGTGTCGGCGGCCCGTATGAAGTCCTCGTCCAGCAGGACCCCGTCCCAGGCGTCGGCGGCATCCCCGTCGCACTGCCCGAGTCCGTCGTCCCGCCGCGTCTCCTCCGCCATCTCCGGCCTCCTAGCCGTATCCGCTTTGCCCAGTCTGCCCCGACAGGGGTGAAGTCCCCGTCAAGGGCCTACTCCTCGCCCGCCAGCGTCAGCGACCGCAGCTTCTGCCCGGCGTACCAGGTGGCCAGGACGGTGACCGCCACCAGCAGCACGGTGGCCGTCGTCAGGCCCACCTCGGAGGTCACCAGGTCCCCGCCGGCGACCTTGTGGGCGACGGCCAGCGACCACTGCTGGACGCTCAGCGTGCGTGCGCCCGGCACCAGGGAGCCGAACAGCGCCTCCCAGACCAGGGCGTAGACGAGCCCGAAGACCACCGCGTGCCGGGAGACCGTGCCCAGCAGCAGGAACAGCGCCGAGTAGGCGATGGAGGAGACCAGCGCGGCGACCGTGTAGGCGACGGCGATCTGCTGGCCGTTGCCGTTCAGGATCAGGCCCGCGACCAGGGTCGGCACGGCCGAGAAGACCATGGTCACGGCGATGGCCACGATCAGCTTGGTGAAGATGATCGTGGGCCGCTTGAGCGGCTTGGACAGCAGGTAGACGACGGAGCCGTCGTCGATCTCGGGGCCGATCGCGCCGGTGCCCGCGATGACACCGATGATCGGCACCATCGTGGCGAGCGCGAAGCCGCCGAGGACGTCGGTGGCCGTCTGGTCGTCGGCTCCGGTCAGGGCGCGCACGGCCACGGAGATCACGATCAGCAGCAGCGGCAGCGCGCCGAGGATGAGGGCCCGGCGACGGCCGAGCAGGGCCCGGTAGGTGAGCCGGGCGACGGTGGGGTCGTACATCTTCGGCCTCCTACGCCGCGACCAGGTACGAGAAGACGGACTCCAGGGACTCGTCGGACGGCGAGACCGTGAGCAGCCGGATGCCGTGGTCCCTGGCGACCTTCGGCAGCAGGGCGGTGAAGCGGCCGAAGTCCACGGCCTGGATGCGCAGGGCGCCCTCGGCGTGGTCGACCTCGATGCCGGCCGTCGACGGGTCGGCGATCAGTGCCGCCGCGAGGGCGCGGTCGTCACTGGAACGCACCAGGTAGCGGTGCGGGCGGTCGGTCATCAGGCGGCGGATCCTGCGGAAGTCGCCGCTGGCCGCGTGCCGTCCGGCGACGACGACCTCGATGTGCCGGGCGAGCTGCTCGACCTCTTCGAGGATGTGCGAGGAGAACAGCACGGTGCGGCCCTCGTCGCCCATCTTCCTCAGCAGGTCCATCAGTTGCATGCGCTGGCGCGGGTCCATGCCGTTGAACGGCTCGTCCAGCAGGAGCAGCGACGGTTCGTGCACGAGGGCGCTCGCCATCTTCACGCGCTGCCGCATGCCCTTGGAGTACGTGGCGATCTTGCGGTCCTGCGCGTACTCCATCTCGACCGTGGCGAGGGCGCGCTGGGCGGCCTTGTCGCCGAGGCCGTGCAACTCGGCGTTGGCGACGACGAATTCGCGGCCGGTGAGGAAGTCGTACATCGCCTCCCGCTCGGGGACGATGCCGATGTGCTGGTAGATCTTCTCGTTGCGCCAGACCGGCTGTCCGTCCAGGGTGACCGTGCCGGTGGAGGGGGCGAGGAAGCCGCCCATCATGTTGATGAGCGTGGACTTTCCGGCACCGTTGGGGCCGAGCAGGCCGGTGACGCCGGGGCCGATGGTCATGGTGATGTCGTTGACGGCGACCACGTTGCCGAACCAGCGCGAGACGTGGTCGATGCTGAGCGTGGTCACAGTCCCACCTTCTTGTAGCGGCGGTTCAGGAGGCCGTAGCAGGCGGCGGTCAGGCCGAGGACGAACAGGACGTAGACCACGCCCTCGCCGTCCGACGGGCCGACCCCGCCGGGGAAGGCGGAGTTTCCGCCGAGGAAGGCGGACTGCACGCCGTCGATCAGCGTGATCGGCGAGAACAGGCCGATCCACGGGATGGCGCCGTTGCTGTCCTGGGTGAAGGCGATGGCCTGGAGCGTGGACACCGCGCCGTAGGAGATGGTCAGTACGGCGATGACGGCGGCGATGCCGAAGCCCCGGCGCGGGGTGAAGGCGGCGATGACCAGGCCGATGCCGGCGAAGAGCAGTGAGAGCAGGGCCACGGAGACCAGTCCCTGTGCGAATTCCTTGGTCTGGTGGGCGAAGCCCATCTTGGACAGCAGCGCGCCCACGTACATCACGAGCAGGGGTGCGGCGGTCAGGACGAACAGCGCCGAGGCGAGCGCCGCGAACTTGGCGCGGACGTAGTCGGCGGTCTCGATGGGCCGCGAGAAGTACAGCGGTACCGTCTTGAAGCGCAGGTCGCGGGAGACGGCCTGGGGCGCCTGCGAGGCGACGTACAGGCTGATCACGGCCTGCATGATGATCGCGTACCGGGTGTAGGTCACCGGCAGTTCGTGCGCCTTGGTGGCGACGGCGACGGCCACCATGATGGCGGCGGGCACGCACATCACCGCGAACAGCAGCATCGGCAGCACCTTGGACTTCACCGAGCGGCCGAGGCCGTAGGCGCCGCGCAGGGACTGCGAGTACAGCGAGCGGCGGGCGTAGGCGCGGCCGAGGCGGGGGCCGTCGTAGCCGCGGTAGCCGATGTCGTGGATGCGGGACTGGTCGCCGGCGGGCATTGCCGGGGGATGCTCAACCGCCATGGCCGACGGCCTCCTTCCGCTCTTCGTCGCTGCTGGTGAACACCTCGGAGATGTGGTGCCGGCGCTGCTCCATGCGCACCAGGCCGAGGCCGAGGTCGGCGACCACGTCCCGGACGAGGTCGTACGTCTCCTCGCCGGTGGCGGTCAGCAGCAGGATGTGTCCGGCGCCGGGCAGCCCGCCGGCCTCCGCGAGGGTCTCGACCCCGCGCGCGTGGAGCGCCTCGCGGACCGCGCTGGTGCCGTCGGGGTGGGCGTCGCTGTCGGTGACCTCGATCGCGAGGGTGGTCGTGGTCTGTGTGAAGTCCGTGGTGGAGCTGGAGCGCAGGAGCTTGCCGCCGTCGATGACGACGACGTGGTCGCAGGTGCGTTCCAGCTCGCCCAGCAGGTGCGAGGTGACCAGGACCGAGATGCCGAAGTCGGTGTGGATGCGGCGGATCAGGCCGAGCATCTCGTCGCGGCCGACCGGGTCGAGGCCGTTGGTCGGCTCGTCCAGGAAGACCAGCTGCGGGTCGTGCACCAGGGCCTGGGCGAGCTTCACCCGCTGCTTCATGCCGGTCGAGTAGCCGCCGATGGGGCGGTAGCGCTCCTCGTACAGCCCCACATGGCGCAGGGTGTCGGCGGTGCGCTCGCGGGCGGCGGCGGGCGGCAGGCCGGACATGCGCGCCATATGGACGACGAACTCGGTGGCCGAGACGTCGGGCGGCAGGCAGTCGTGCTCCGGCATGTACCCGACGCGCTCGCGGATGGCGGCGCCCTGGGTGGCGACGTCGAGGCCGAGCACCTCGGCGCGGCCCTCCGTGGCGGGGGACAGCCCCAGCAGGATCTTGATCAAGGTGGACTTGCCGGCGCCGTTGGCCCCGACGAGTCCGGTCACACCGGGCCCGATGTCCACGGACAGCCGGTCGAGCGCGGTCACCCGGGGGAACCGCTTGCTCAGGCTTTCGGTCGCGATCACAGTCACGCCTTCGACGGTAGTGATCCGGACCACGTCGGTCGTCAGACCTCAGAGCCGTTTCCTCCTCAGACCCAGGTATTACGGGGCCCTAGGGGTCACCCACCCCAGGGTGGCCGAGGAGCCATCGGACGGCCGTCGTCCACAGCCCTTGATCCCGCCTATTGACGCCGCCTCTAACAACTGCCACATTCACCAGTGCCAAGTTACGGACGAGTACCGGGTCGACGGGGCGAGTCGACAGGACGAGTCGCCGGGCGACGGACGAGTCGGCAGGGCGACGGGACGGGGCGGCATGACGACGGCAGTGAGCAGCGAACTCTCCGCTGGGCTGCAGGGGTTCAGGACGGTGCAGCGCCTCGCGTACGAGTGCGCGGAGGCGGTCGCGGCCCGTCTCGAACCGGGCGTGACCGAGCGCGAGGCGGCGCGGATGCAGCGCGAGTGGCTGCGCGAGCGCGGGGTGCGGGACTGGTTCCATCTCCCCTTCGCCTGGTTCGGGGACCGCACGGCGTTCGTGAACTTCCGGGTTCCGCTGCAGTTCTTCCCGACCGACCGCGCGCTGGAGCCGGGGATGCCGTTCATCCTGGACATGGCGCCCGTGTACGAGGGTCACACGGCGGACATCGGCTACTCGGGCTCGCTGGGTGTGAACCCGGTGCAGGACCGGCTGATGGCCGACCTGGAGGCGCACCGGGAGCTGATCCTGCGCGAGGTGCGCGAGCGGCGCCCGCTGCGCGAGATCTACCAGGACGTGGACCGGCTCATGGTCCGCCAGGGCTACGCCAACCGGCACCGGGCCTACCCCTTCGGGGTGATCGCCCACAAGGTGGACCGGGTGAGGCAGCGCCGCTTCTCCCCCCGTCTGTTCGGGTTCGGCACACAGTCCCTGAAGGGCCTGGCCGCCGACGCGCTGCACGGCCACCGCGAGGGCTGGTCGCCGCTGTGGTCGCCGTACCGCTTCTCGGACCACCCGCCGCAGCCGGGCCTGTGGGCGGTCGAACCGCACCTCGGCTTCCGGGGTACGGGCGCGAAGTTCGAGGAGATCCTGGTGGTCACCGACTCCCGGGACCCCGGGGAGAGCGCGTTCTGGCTGGACGACGATCTGCCGCACGTGCGGCGCTGGGCGGAGGAGAAGTGACACTGAAGGGCGCGCGTGAGCGCTGGGTGCGGACCGGCGGGGTCGAGCTGTGCGTCGCCGAGCTGGGCGACCCGGCGCAGCCGACGGTGGTGCTGGTGCACGGCTACCCGGACAGCAAGGAGGTCTGGTCGGAGGTGGCCGTCCGGCTGGCGGACCGCTTCCACGTGGTCCTGTACGACGTCCGGGGCCACGGCCGCTCCACGGCCCCGCGGCCGCTGCGCGGCGGCTTCACCCTCGCCAAGCTCACCGACGACTTCCTCGCCGTCATCGACGAGGTCAGCCCGGACCGCCCGGTGCACCTCGTCGGGCACGACTGGGGGTCGGTGCAGTCCTGGGAGTTCGTCACGGTGGGCCGCACGGAGGGCCGTATCGCCTCCTTCACCTCGATGTCCGGGCCGTCCCTGGACCACTTCGGGCACTGGATCGAGGCGCGCGTGAAGCGTCCGACGCCCCGCCGGGTGGGCCAGCTCCTCGGCCAGGGCGCCAAGTCCTGGTACGTGTACCTGCTGCACACGCCGGCCCTGCCGGAGCTGGCCTGGCGCGGCCCGCTCGGCAAGCGCTGGCCGAAGATCCTGGAGCGCGTCGAGCGGGTCCCCGGCGGCGACTACCCGACCGCCTCCCTGCCCTCCGACGCGGTCCACGGCGCCTGGCTGTACCGCGACAACGTCCGCGCCCGGATGCGCAGGCCGCGCCCGGACGCGTACGCACACGCGCCCGTGCAGCTCATCACGCCCCAGGGGGACGCGTACCTCTCGGAGCGGCTGTACGACGACCTGGAGCACTGGGTGCCCCAGCTGACCCGGCGCACGCTCCCGGCCAAGCACTGGATCCCGCGCACGCGTCCCGACCAGGTGGCCGCCTGGATCGAGGAGTTCGTGACGTCCGTGGCGGGCGGCCGTCCCGAGCCGGCCGCGACCGGCCGCCATGCCGACCGGTTCGGCGGACAGCTGGTGCTGGTCACCGGCGCGGGCAGCGGCATCGGCCGGGCCACGGCCTTCGCCTTCGCGGAGGCCGGCGCGCGCGTGATCGCCGTCGACCGCGACGCCGAGGCCGCCGCCCGCACCGCCGAGCTGTCCCGGCTGGTCGGCGCCCCCGAGGCCTGGGCCGAGCCGGCCGACGTCTCCGACGAGCAGGCCATGGAGAAGCTCGCGGAGAAGGTCCACCGCGAGTACGGGGTGCTGGACGTGCTGGTCAACAACGCGGGCATCGGTCTGTCGGGCTCCTTCTTCGCCACGACGACCGACGACTGGCGCAAGGTGCTGGACGTCAACCTGTGGGGCGTCATCCACGGCTGCCGGCTCTTCGGGGCACGCATGGCCGAGCGCGGTCAGGGCGGCCACATCGTCAACATCGCGTCGGCCGCGGCGTACCAGCCCTCGCGGGCGCTTCCCGCCTACAGCACCTCCAAGGCGGCGGTGCTGATGCTCTCCGAGTGCCTGCGCGCCGAACTGGCCGCCCAGGGCATCGGCGTCACCGCGGTCTGTCCGGGCTTCGTCAACACCAACATCACCTCCACGGCCCGCTTCACGGGCGTCGACGAGACGGAGCAGCAGCGCCGCCGGCAGCGGTCGGCCCGCCTGTACGGGCTGCGCAACTACCCGCCGGAGAAGGTGGCCGACGCGATCCTTGAGGCGGTGATCCACAACAGGGCGGTGGCACCGGTGACTCCGGAGGCCCGGGGCGCGCATCTGCTGTCGCGCTTCGCGCCGGGGCTGTTGAGGAGGGTCGCACGGGTCGAACCGAGGTTGTGAGAGGACCGGGGGAGAGAGCTTCGGACGATCTTGGCGCATCGCCCCACGCCCGCACAGGCGTTCACGAAACATCCTGAAACGCATGCCAGTTGTCCACAACCGCGCCAATTCCCTTGTGGATAACTGGATTTGGTTGTGGATCAAACCTGCGGGCGAAAACTATGTGCGTGATCCGCGTCTCTCCCACACCCTGGACGCATGGACGAACGACGCACCGTGAAAGTGTCCAAATACCTCTCCCGGCACCTGCGCCACCAGCCCGAACGCATCGGGCTCACGCCCGACCCGGGCGGCTGGGTGGAGATCGACGCCCTGATCGCCGCGGCCACGGCCCACGGATTCCGGTTCACGCGCGAGGAACTGGATCACGTGGTCGCCGTGAACGACAAGCAGCGCTTCGTGATCGAGGGCGGCAGAATCCGCGCCAGCCAGGGCCACAGCATCGAGGTCGACCTCGGCCTGCCCCCGGCGACCCCACCGCCGTACCTCTACCACGGCACTGTCGCCGCGTACCTGGACGCGATCCGCGCGGAGGGCCTGCGGCCCATGGCCCGGCACGCCGTCCACCTCTCCGCCGACCGGGAGACCGCCACCCGTGTCGGGGCCCGCAGAGGCCGCCCCGTGGTGCTCGCCGTCGACTCCGGCGCCATGCATCGCGACGGCCATGTGTTCCACATCAGCGCCAACGGCGTCTGGCTGACCGCGGCCGTACCCCCGCGCTACCTGCGCTTTCCCGGCCCTCGCTGAGGCCCCCAGGCCCCCTTCACCCCATGGCGCCGATCAGCCGCGCACGGTGACCGCTTCACCCGTTGTCCGTGGGGCCGCTTACCCTCGAACGCATGAGTCTGCGTCTGAGCACCGTGATCCTGCCGTACCGCCGCTGGCACGAGGGCGCCCGTGCGGCCTGGGTGCGCGCCGAACAGCTCGGCTTCCACACGGCGTACACCTACGACCACCTGTCCTGGCGCAGTTTCCGTGACGGCCCCTGGTTCGGGGCCGTCCCGACGCTGACGGCCGCCGCCGCGGCCACCGACCGGCTGCGCCTCGGCACGCTGGTCACCTCCCCGAACTTCCGCCACCCGGTCACCCTCGCCAAGGAGCTGATCTCCCTGGACGACATCTCCGGCGGCCGGATCACCCTCGGCATCGGCGCGGGCGGCACCGGTTTCGACGCGACCGCCCTCGGCCAGGAGCCGTGGACCCCGCGCGAGCGCGCCGACCGGCTCGCCGAGTTCGTCCCCCTGCTCGACCGGCTGCTCACCGAGGACGCGGTGACCTCCGAGGGCCGGTTCTACTCGGCGCACGAGGCCCGGAACATCCCGGGCTGTGTGCAGCGACCGCGGCTGCCGTTCGCGGTGGCGGCCACCGGCCCGCGCGGCCTCCGGCTCGCCGCGCGGTACGGCCAAGCGTGGGTGACCACCGGCGACCCGAAGCTGTACGAGACCGGTACGCCGGAGCAGTCCGTCGAGGCCCTGCGCGGGCAGCTCGGCAAGCTGTCGCAGGCGTGCGAGGCCGCCGGGCGGGACGTGGCCGAGCTGGACAAGGTCCTGCTCACCGGCTTCACCCCGGACCGCAACCGGCCGCTGGAGTCCCTGGACGCCTTCGTGGAATTCGCCGGCCGCCACCAGGAACTGGGCTTCACCGAGATCGTGATCCACTGGCCCATCCCGGACTCCGACTTCGCCGCGGACGACAAGGTCTTCGAGCGGATCGCCATGGAGGCCCTCGCCCAGCTGCCATGACGCACCTGAGCGGCCACCGTGACGAATCCGACGACTCATCTGTGCGCAGTCCCGCACGGCCGAGCTGGCATATGCGCGAGAATGGCCGGGTGACCTCAGCGACCAGGCAGACCGGGACCCCGTCCGACCCCACGCTCGCGACCTCGCTCGCCCAGGGAACGGCCGCCGGCCCACCGCCGCGACTGATCGCCACCGACCTCGACGGAACGTTGCTGCGCGACGACAAGTCGGTCTCCCCGAGAACCGTCGCCGCGCTGGCCGCCGCCGAGGAGGCCGGGATCGAGGTCTTCTTCGTCACCGGTCGCCCGGCCCGCTGGATGGACGTCGTCAGCGACCACGTCCACGGCCACGGCCTGGCGATCTGCGGCAACGGCGCCGCCGTGGTCGACCTGCACGGCGGCCCCGGCGCCCACCGGTTCGTGAAGATCCGCGAGCTGGCCCGGGAGAACGCCCTGAAGGCCGTGGGACTGCTGCGCGACGCGGCCCCCGGCACGGTGTTCGCGGTCGAGCAGACGTACGGCTTCCACCAGGAGCCGGACTACCCCAAGCTGCACATGGAGATACCCGACAACCTCCTGCCCGCCGAGGAACTGCTCGCGCCCGACGGCCCCGACGCCGACCAGCCCGTGCTCAAGATCCTCGCCTACCACCCCTCCCTCGACCCCGACGCCTTCCTCACCCTGGCCCGCCTGGCGATCGGCGATCACGCCAACGTCACCCGCTCCAGCCCCAGCGCCCTGCTCGAACTCAGCGGTCCCGGCGTCTCCAAGGCCAGCACCCTCGCCCTGTGCTGCGCCGAGCGGGGCATCTCGCACGAGGAGGTCGTGGCCTTCGGGGACATGCCCAACGACGTCGAGATGCTGACCTGGGCCGGCCAGTCGTACGCGATGGGCAACGCCCACCCGGACGTCCTCGCCGCCGCGTCGGGCCGTACCGTCGCCAACAACGACGACGGTGTGGCGGTGGTGATCGAGCAGCTGCTCGCGAACCGGGTGCCGTAGCGCGCCCGTACCGCGGTCGCTCTCCCGGAGGTGCGGCGGGCGTGCCCCGAGCGCAATCGCCCAGGGCTTCTCACCGGGCTCCTCACCGCGCCCCCACCAGCGACTCCGCCTCTGCCTCCCGGCGGGCCATCTCCCGCAGCGGCCCGTCCTCGGCGATGAGCTGCTCGTACGGCCCCCGCTGCACCACGCGGCCCGCGTCGAGCACGACCACCTCGTCCACCGCGTCGAGCCCCGCCAGCCGATGGGTGATCAGCAGCGTCGTACGGCCCTCCGTGGCGGCCAGCAGATCGGCGGTCAGCGCGTCGGCCGTCGGCAGGTCCAGATGCTCGGCGGGCTCGTCCAGGACCAGCACGGGGAAGCCGACCAGCAGCGCGCGGGCCAGTGCCAGCCGCTGCCGCTGCCCCCCGGACAGCCGCGCCCCGTGCTCACCGACGAGCGTGTCCAGACCGTCGGGCAGCGAGTCCACCCAGTCCAGCAGCCGGGCCCGGGCCAGCGCTCCGCGCAGCTCGGCCTCGGTGGCGTCCTTCCTGGCCAGCAGCAGGTTCTCGCGCACCGAGCTGTCGAAGAGATGCGCGTCCTGCGCGCACAGCCCGACGAGCCGCCGTACGTCGTCCCCGTCGAGCGCGCACGCGTCCACACCGGCGAGCGTGTACGAGCCCGCCTCCGGATCCAGGAACCGCACCAGCACCTGGGCGAGGGTCGTCTTGCCGGAACCGGACGCCCCGACGACGGCGACCCGGCGCCCCTGCTCCAGCGTCAGATCCAGCCCGGCGAGCGCCTCCCGCCGCTGCCCTGCGTACCGCGCGACCAGCCCCTTGACGACCACCGGGAACGGCGAGACGGGCGCCTGCCGGGGCGACTCGGGCTCGCGTACGGGCTCGGGGGCGTCCAGGACCTCGTACACGCGCTCCGCGCTGCGCCGCACCCGCTGCCGGTACCGCACGGCGAGCGGCAGCCCCAGGACGGCCTCGAAGGCGGCCAGCGGGGTCAGTACGACCACGGCCATCGCCACGCCGCTCAGCCGGCCGGCGGCCACCGCCTGGGCGCCGCACACCGCGGTGGCCGTGACGGTCAGCCCGGAGATCAGCGCGGTCAGCCCGTCACCGAGCCCGGTGACGGCGGCGGCGCGCGCGGCGATCCGGGTGAGGGTGCCGTCGGCGCGCCGGGCCGCGTCCGTACGGGCCGGCAGGGCACCGGCGACGGTCAGCTCGGCGGTGCCGGTGAGCAGATCGGTCACGCGAGTCGCGAGCACTCCTCGGGCGGGCGCCAGCCGGCGCTCGGTCCGCCGGGCCGCGGTCGCGGTCATCAGGGGGACACCGACGCCGGCCGCCAGCAGGCCCGCCGCGAGGGCGGCGCCGACCTCGGGCAGCAGCCAGGCCGTGAAGCCGACGGAGGCGACGGAGACGGTGAGGGCGACCGCGGCGGGCAGCAGCCAGCGCAGCCAGTAGTCCTGGAACGCGTCCACGTCGGCGACCAGCCGGGTGAGCAGATCACCGCGCCGGGCACCGCGCAGCCCGGCGGGTGCCAGACGCTCCAGTCGCCGGTACACCGCGACCCGGGTGTCGGCCAGCATCCGCAGGACGGCGTCGTGCGACACCAGCCGCTCGGCGTACCGGAAGACGGCCCGCCCGATCCCGAAGGCCCGCGTGGCGGTCACGGCCACCATCAGATAGAGCACCGGCGGCTGCTGCGAGGCCCGCGAGATGAGCCACCCTGAGGTCGCCATCAACCCCACGGCACTCCCCAACGCGAGACTCCCCAGCACCAGGGCCCCGGCGAGCCGCCCACGCCATCCACCGCCAAGCCCCCGAACCCGCCCCAACACACTGGCCCCACGCCCCCGACTCCCCCCGACC
This sequence comes from Streptomyces sp. NPDC046727, assembly GCF_040645635.1. NCBI lineage: Bacteria > Bacillati > Actinomycetota > Actinomycetes > Kitasatosporales > Streptomycetaceae > Streptomyces > Streptomyces sp. NPDC046727. Next base: position 100,642 of record NZ_JBEYYR010000023.1, on the reverse strand, counting down.
GCCCCACCAACAGGCAGCCCGCCCGAAGCCCTCGCCGACGTGCCGTCCAGCTCCCCGAGGCGAGACTCCTCCGCCCGCCCATCGACCCGACCGAGCCGAGATCCCGCGTGCGCGCCTTCCACCGCACCGAGTGCCGTCCTGATCGGCTCACCGTCCAGCTCAGCAGCCCGAGGCCCTGCCGGCACACCGTCCGGCCCGCCGAGTCGGGTGGCGGGTGGGCGAGGGTGGGGGTCCACGGGGCGGAGCCGCACGGGGGGCCACGCGAGTACCGGGTACCGCGCAGACTCGGCCCCCTCCAGCCGTACCACCCGATCGGCCACCCCCAACAACGCCGGCCGATGCACGACGAGCAAGACCGTGCGCCCCGCCGAAAGCCTCCGCACAGCCGCCACGACGTCCCCCTCCGTCGCCCCGTCCAACGCAGCCGTCGGCTCGTCCAGCAACAGCACAGGCCGGTCCGCGAGAAACGCCCGGGCCAGCGCAAGCCGCTGCCGCTGCCCCGCCGACAGCCCCGCCCCGTCCTCCCCGAGCACCGTGTCGACACCCTCCGGCAACGCCTCCACGAACTCCAGCGCCCCCGCATCCCGCAGAGCCCGCCGCACGGCGCCGTCGTCGGCCTCGGGCCGGGCCAGCCGCACGTTCTCCGCGATGGAACCGGCGTACAGACGCGGCCTCTGCGGCACCCACGCGACCCGCGACCGCCACTCCGCCAGATCCAGACCGGCAAGATCGGCGCCCCCGATCCGCACCCGCCCCTCACTCGGCCGTACGAACCCCAGCAGCACGCTCAGCAGCGTCGACTTGCCCACCCCGCTCGGCCCGACCAGCGCAACGGTCTCGCCGGGCTCGACGGAGAAGGAGACACCGGACACGGCATCCACCGAACGCCCGGGGTAGCGGACACCGACCCCCTCGAAGGTCACCGCACCCGCAGGCACCGCGTCGGTACCGGACACCGGCACCGGCGTCTCCAGCACGGTGAAGATCTCCTCCGCCGCGGCGAGCCCCTCCGCCGCCGCGTGGTACTGCGCCCCCACCTGCCGCAACGGCAGATAGGCCTCGGGCGCCAGCACCAGGATCACCAGGCCGATGTAGAGGTCCATGTCCCCGTGGACGAGCCGCATGCCGATCGTCACGGCGACCAGGGCGACGGACAGCGTGGCCAGCAACTCCAACGCGAAGGAGGAGAGGAACGCGATCCGCAGGGTCCGCAGAGTGGCCTGCCGGTACTCGCCGGTGATCCGGCGGATCGACTCGGCCTGCGCCTTCGCCCGGCCGAACACCTTCAGCGTGGGCAGACCCGCGACCACGTCCAGGAAGTGACCGGACAGCCGGGACAGCAACCGCCACTGACGGTCCATCCGGGACTGGGTCGCCCAGCCGATCAGCACCATGAAGAGCGGAATCAGCGGCAGGGTGCCGACAATGATCGCCGCCGACACCCAGTCCTCGGTGACGATCCGCGCCAGCACCGCCACCGGCACGACCACGGCAAGCCCCAACTGCGGGAGATACCGCGAGAAGTAGTCGTCCAGGGCGTCGACCCCGCGCGTGGCCAGGGTGACCAGCGAACCGGTCCGCTGCCCGCTCAACCACCCCGGACCGAGCGCAGCCGCCCGGTCGAGAAGCCTCCCCCTCAGCTCCGACTTCACGGCCGCACTCGCACGGTGGGCCGCGAGTTCGGTGAGCCACGCGACAGCCGCTCGACCCACGGCCACGGCGGCCAACAGCAGCAGGGGAGTGCGCAGTTCAGTGACCGACTGCCCATGTTGGAACGCGCCGACGACCACCTCGGCGACAAGCATCGCCTGAGCGATGACCAGCCCGGCACCGACGGCTCCCAGACCGATGACCGCCACCAGGAAGAGGCGGGTGGCGCGGGCGTACCGCAGAAGACGCGGATCGATTGGTTTCACGTGAAACATGCCCTTCGGCCCAGAGGGTGTGTTTCACGTGAAACACACCCTCGGCGGACTCAGTGCGCGGTGCCGGCAGCAGCCTCAGGAGCGAGGTGCTGCGTACCGATCCGCTTGCGGAACACCCAGTACGTCCACCCCTGGTAGAGCAGCACGAGCGGTGTGGCGATGGCCGCCAACCACGTCATGATCTTCAGGGTGTACGGGCTCGACGAGGCGTTGGTGACCGTCAGGCTCCAGTCCCCGTTCAGCGTGGACGGCATGACGTTCGGGAAGAGCGACAGGAAGAGCATCGCCACCAGTGCCACGATGGTGGCGCCGGACAGGGCGAACGCCCAACCTTCCCGTCCGACCTGGTTGGCCCCCAGAGCGGCCACCAGGGCGACGACGGCCACGATCAGAGCCACCAGGCTCTTGCCGTCGCCGCTGTCGGCCTGCGTCCACAACAGGAACGCGAGCCCCACGACAGCCGCGACCAGGCCGACCCACCGGGCCAGCCGGCGCGCTCGCACCCGGATGTCTCCGACGGTCTTGAGCGCGGTGAACACCGCCCCGTGGAAGGTGAACAGCGTGAGCGTCACCAGACCACCGAGCAGGGCGTAGGGGTTCAGCAGATCCCAGACACTGCCGACGTACTCGAAGTTCCGGTCGATCTTCACGCCTCGCACGATGTTCCCGAAGGCCACGCCCCACAGGAACGCCGGGAGCAGCGAGGTCCAGAAGATCGCCGTCTCCCAGTTGCGCTGCCAGTTCTCCTCCGGCCGCTTGGCCCGGTACTCGAAGGCGACACCCCGGACGATCAGGCAGACCAGGATGAGCAGCAGCGGCAGGTAGAAGCCGGAGAAGAGGGTGGCGTACCACTCCGGGAAGGCGGCGAAGGTCGCGCCGCCCGCGGTGAGCAGCCATACCTCGTTGCCGTCCCAGACGGGGCCGATGGTGTTGATCAGCACCCGGCGCTCGGGCCGGTCGCGGGCCAGCAGCTTGGTGAGGATGCCGACTCCGAAGTCGAAGCCCTCCAGGAAGAAGTAGCCGGTCCACAGGACGGCGATGAGAACGAACCAGACGTCGTGAAGTTCCATGACTGTTCCCCCCGGCCTAGTACGAGAAGGCCATCGGCTTGTCGGCGTCACGCGTGTCGCCGCCGATCTTCGTGGGCGGGTTGAGGTCGGCCTCGGTCAGCTCGGGCGGGCCGGCCTTGACGTACTTCACGAGCAGTTTGACCTCGACCACGGCGAGGATCGCGTACAGCGCGGTGAAGACGGCCATCGAGGTGAGGACCTCGCCCTGGGAGACACCGGGGGAGACCGCGTCCCGGGTCTGCAGGACGCCGTAGACGACCCACGGCTGGCGGCCCATCTCGGTGAAGATCCAGCCCCAGGAGTTGGCTATCAGCGGGAAGGCCAGGGTCCAGATCGCGATGCGCCAGTACCAGGAGGTGAGCTTCGGGCCCAGCGCCTTGTTCTTGAGGAGCACCAGGTGCGGCACCTCGTCGTCGCCGACCCGCAGATGCTGCGGCAGCATGAACTTCTTGCGGGTCAGCCAGAGCCCGGCCAGCCCGATGGCGAAGGAGGCCATGCCGAAGCCGATCATCCAGCGGAAGCCCCAGAAGGTGACGGGGATGTTGGGCCGGTAGTCACCGGGCCCGAACTTCTGCTGCTCGGCCTTGTTGACGTCGTTGATGCCGGGAACGTACGAGGTGAAGTTGTCGTCGGCGAGGAAGGACAGCAGGCCCGGGATCTCGATGGCCACGGTGTTGTGGCCCTTCTCCACATCGCCGTACGCGAAGATCGAGAACGGTGCCGGCTTCTGGCCGTCCCACAGCGCCTCGGCGGCGGCCATCTTCATCGGCTGCTGCTTGAACATGACCTTGCCGAGCGTGTCGCCGCTGATCGCGGTGAGCAGACCGGCGATGACCACGGTGATCAGGCCGAGCCGCAGCGAGGTCTTCATCTCGCGGATGTGCTTCTTGCGGGCCAGGTGGTAGGCGGCGATGCCCACCATGAAGGCGCCACCGGTCAGGAAGGCCGCCGACAGGGTGTGGAAAGCCTGGGTGAGGGCCGTGTTCTGGGTCAGCACGGCCCAGAAGTCGGTCAGCTCGGCCCGCCCCCTGGTCTTGTCGATCTTGTAGCCGACCGCGTGCTGCATCCAGGAGTTGGCCGCGAGGATGAAGTACGCCGACAGGATCGTGCCGATCGAGACCATCCAGATGCAGGCCAGATGGATCTTCTTCGGCAGCTTGTCCCAGCCGAAGATCCACAGGCCGATGAACGTGGACTCGAAGAAGAACGCGATCAGCGCCTCGAAGGCGAGCGGGGCACCGAAGATGTCACCGACGAAGCGCGAGTAGTCCGACCAGTTCATGCCGAACTGGAACTCCTGCACGATGCCGGTGACCACACCCATCGCGATGTTGATCAGGAAGAGCTTGCCCCAGAACTTCGTCGCCCTGAGGTACTTCTCCTTCTCCGTGCGCACCCAGGCCGTCTGCAGCCCGGCCGTGAGCGCGGCCAGGGAGATCGTCAGCGGGACGAACAGGAAGTGGTAGACGGTGGTGATGCCGAACTGCCAGCGCGCCAGTGTCTCCGGCGCCAAAGCCAGGTCCACGTCGTCACTCTCCTTACTACGCCGTGGTACAGCGGCGGTTTGCCCCTTTTACGGCACACATACAGGAGCAAACGGGACGCGCTTGTGAACGCGTTCACATTCACAAGCCATTATGACGCACTGATTTTCGGCCGCGGAAGGGGGGTCCCCCCTCTGCCTTCCCGTCAAGACCTTGGCAGCGACTTCAACATCTTGTTGAATTGCGCGCCATGCAGATACGCATTTCCTGGCCCGCGGGCAACATCACCGCGACCCTCGACGCAAGCACCCCGACCGCACAGGCCCTCGCCAAGGCGCTGCCTCTTGTTTCGACCGCGCACACATGGGGTGAGGAGGTGTATTTCGACACAGGCGTCTCTGTTTCCCGTGAAACGGACGCCCGTCAGATCGTGGAGCCCGGCACGGTGGCCTTCTGGACGGACGGCGACGCACTCGCCCTCCCCTACGGGCCCACGCCGATCTCGCGAGGTGACGAGTGCCGCCTCGCGAGCCCGTGCAACGTCCTCGGCAGCCTGGATGGGGACGCTCGCCTCCTGGCGACCGTACGAGACGGCGACCCCATCCGCGTGGAACTGATCGACGAGTAGCGCTCCCGCCGGGCTACAGGCCCTTGTGGAACGCCTCCGCCACCTTCAGGAAGATGTCGTTCGCCTCGGCCTCTCCGACCGTCACCCGCACACCCTCGCCCGGGAACGGCCGGACCACCACACCGTGCTGCTCACAGGCCTGCGCGAACGCGACCGTACGCTCCCCCAGCCGCAGCCACACGAAGTTGGCCTGCGTCTCCGGCACCGTCCAGCCCTGGGCCCGCAGCGCGTCGACCACGCGCGTGCGCTCGCACACCAGCGAGCCGACCCGGCCCAGCAGCTCGTCCTCGGCCCGCAGCGAGGCGATCGCCGCTTCCTGCGCGAGCTGGCTCACCCCGAACGGCACCGCGGTCTTGCGCAGCGCCGCCGCCACCGGCTCATGGGCGATCGCGAAACCGACGCGCAGCCCGGCCAGCCCGTACGCCTTGGAGAAGGTCCGCAGCACACAGACGTTGGGCCGCTTCCGGTACAGCTCGACGCCGTCGGGCACCTCGGGGTCGCGGATGAACTCCCGGTATGCCTCGTCCAGGACCACCAGCACATCGCTGGGCACCCGGTCCAGGAACCGCTCCAGCTCGGCCCGCCGCACCACCGTGCCGGTCGGGTTGTTGGGGTTGCAGACAAAGATCAGCCGCGTCCGGTCGGTGATCGCCTCCGCCATCGCGTCCAGGTCGTGCACATCGCCCGGCGTGAGCGGCACCTGCACCGACCGGGCCCCGCTGATCTGCGTGATGATCGGGTACGCCTCGAAGGACCGCCAGGCGTAGATCACCTCGTCACCGGGGCCGCTGGTGGCCTGGATCAGCTGCTGGGCGACACCCACCGAACCGGTCCCGGTGGCCAGGTGGGAGAGCGGCACGCCGAAGCGCTCGGACAGCTCGTTCATCAGCCCGGTGCAGGCCATGTCCGGGTAGCGGTTGAAGTCACAGGCCGCTGCCGACACGCTCTCCAGCACACCCGGCAGCGGCGGGTACGGGTTCTCGTTGGAAGACAGCTTGTAGGCGACCGGACCGCCGGCCGCGGCCGGCTTGCCCGGCTTGTAGGTGGGGATACCCTCCAGCTCGGCGCGCAGCTTGGGGCTCGTCTCGCTCACCGCAGTCCTCCTCACGACCACCGGCGACCCGTCGACACCGCCGGCTTCCAATACTCCTCACCTTATGAGGATTCGGCGCCGCTGCGTACAGGTGCGTGAGGGCCAGGAGTGCGGGCACCCTCCCAGGACGAGCTGCGTCCCGCACTCCCACCGGCATCAAGGGCATCACCGTACGAAGGCGTACGTTTCGGGGGGCGCGCCGTACATATATCTACGCGCCGGTGGCTTGCGCCGTGGCGCGCATCCCCCGTGAAGGTGAGTTGAGACCTCTTCGAGACATCGGGCACTTGGCAGGCCCACACGCGTTGACAAGTCACGTCTTACTATTGAAGCAGTCAACTTCCTTTCATTCCAAGGAGGTTGACCCCCCATGACCATGCAGAAACGTGCCTGTCAACGCGTGCATATGCGTCCGCACTACCCCACCGCATGAGCCCTACTATCGGCTCGCCATGACAGCAGCAGGGAAGCACCAGGTGAGCCGCGCGGAAACCTCACGTCGAGGCAGCCGGCCGGGTCGGGCGGGCATCAGAGACGTCGCCGCCGCCGCCGGGGTCTCCATCACGACCGTGTCCGACGCTCTCAACGGCAAGGGCCGGCTCCCGGATGCCACCCGGCGCCATGTCCGCGAGGTCGCCGACCGGCTGGGGTACCGACCCTCGGCCGCCGCCCGCACCCTCCGTACCGGCAAGTCGGGTCTGATCGGCCTGACCGTGACGACGTACGGGGATGAACCTTTCACCTTCACGGAGTTCGCATACTTCGCCGAGATGGCCCGGGCCGCCACCTCGGCCGCGCTCGCCCGCGGCTACGCCCTGGTCATTCTCCCCGCGACCTCCCGCCATGACGTCTGGTCCAACGTCGCCCTGGACGGCACGGTCGTCATCGACCCCTCCGACCAGGACCCGGTGGTCAGCGAACTCGTCCGGCAGGGCCTGCCCGTCGTCTCCGACGGCCGCCCGGCCGGCTCCCTCCCCGTCACCGCCTGGGTCGACAACGACCACGAGGCCGCCGTGCTCGGCATCCTCGACCACCTCGCCGACGCCGGCGCCCGCCGCATCGGCCTGCTCACGGGCACCTCGACGGACACGTACACCCACCTGTCGACCACCGCCTACCTGCGCTGGTGCGACCGGGTCGGCCAGGACCCGGTCTACGAGGCCTACCCGGCGCACGACCCGTGCGCGGGCGCCGTCGCCGCCGACCGGCTGCTCGCCCGCCCCGACCGGCCCGACGCGGTCTACGGGCTGTTCGACCCCAACGGCACCGACCTGCTCGCCGCCGCCCGCCGCTACGGCCTCCGCGTCCCCGACGACCTGCTGCTGGTGTGCTGCAGCGAGTCCACCGTGTACGCCAGTACCGAGCCGCCCATCACCACGCTCTCGCTGAAGCCGCGCCGCATCGGCACCGCCGTCGTCCAGCTCCTCATCGACGCCATCGAGGGCGTCGAGTCCGACCAGCCGGTCGAGCAGGTGATACCGACCGAACTGATCGTGCGCACCTCCTCGCAGCGGCGGTCCCCGCGCACGACGGTCAGCCCGCCGCGGACACCGGACGACAAGTAGCGCCGCTCGCCGCATCGGCCGGTACGGGCCCGGCCGGTGCGGCACGGAGACCGGCCGGCCGAGGGCTCGGCCGGCCGACAGCTGGTCGAACATCTGCCCAAACGGGGCGAAAGCCGCGGTGAACTGGAGTCTTGTTCCGATTCACCACCCCTGGGTCATCACACGGCGCGACGCGCATTCCTATGATGGGCCCACGACACCGCGGACCGCTGCGACCAGGCAGTCCGAAGCGGTTCAGATGCGGCGCGATGGTGGAGGGGTCTGATGACTCAGGGGGCCGGTCAGGGACCCGAGGCGGAGCGGACGGCGACGCTGCGCGACTTCCGGGTACCCGCGTACGTCCACGAGACCGGTCCGTACGTCCGTAGCGTCCACCCCGGCAACGCCGTCCCGGCCGCCGACGAGGCGTACCCCGAGGGCTACACCCCCACCCAGCGCGACCTGCCCGTCATCAACCGCGGCGACACCCTCCAGGTCCCCGTCGAGCCCGCCCCTGCCCCCGCCTCCCCGGCACCGCAGCCCGCGACCGGGCCCGGACCGCTCTACGTCGTCGGCGACGTCCACGGCTACCTGGACGAGCTGGTGGCCGCCCTGCGGGCGCAGGGCCTGATCGACGCCTCGGGCCAGTGGTGCGCGGGCACCACCCGGCTGTGGTTCCTCGGCGACTTCACCGACCGCGGCCCGGACGGCATCGGTGTCATCGACCTGGTCATGCGGCTGTCCGCCGAGGCCGCCGCGGCAGGCGGCTACTGCAAGGCCCTCATGGGCAACCACGAGCTGCTGCTGCTCGGCGCCAAGCGGTTCGGCGACACGCCCGTCAACTCCGGCGCGGGCACCGCCACCTTCCAGGCGGCCTGGCTGCTCAACGGCGGCCAGAAGACCGACATGGACCGCCTCCAGGACCACCATCTGCAGTGGATGGCCCGCCTCGACGCCGTCGAGGAGGTCGACGGCTATCTGCTCATCCACTCCGACACGACCGCCTATCTCGACTACGGCGACTCCATCGAAGCGGTCAACGACACCGTCCGCGAGACTCTGACCCGCAACGACGCGGACGAGGTCTGGGATTTGTTCCGCAAGTTCACCAAGCGCTTCTCCTTCCGGGACGAGGGCGGCGCCGACGCCGTGCGCTCCCTCCTCGATACGTACGGCGGCACCCGGGTCGTTCACGGGCACAGCCCCATTCCCTACCTCCTCGGCGAAGTCGGCTCCGAGGACGGCGAGGAGGGAACCGGCCCGGTCGTCGAGGGACCGCACATCTACGCCGACGGGCTCGCCATCGCCATGGACGGCGGCGTGACCATGGCCGGAAAGCTACTGGTCCGGCAACTCCCCCTGGATATCTGACCGTTCCGCGGGCAGGCGCCCTCCGGCTGCGTACACCCAGGTCGGCACGCAATTTCCGGCAACCCCTGTCACCGTGCGCCGTCACGGCTCTACCATCGGCTTATCCGTAGCAGGCTCCCCTCCGTTTCTGCCCGACGGCTCGCCGGCGTGCGAGCCCCAAGCCCTACGGAGCATCGGGGGATGCACATGAACAGCGTTCCGCAGCACCTGCAGAGCGAGGACCGCCAGGAATTCGAGCGGCTCCTCGATGAGGCGCTGCGCTCCGCACCACACCGACCGGAACTGGCCGCTGTCGGACAGCGGCTCAACGCCGAACAACTGCGCACCATGGCGCTCAACGCCTCCGCCCTGATCACGGCAGCCGCGGCGGCCGAGTACCAGCACTACGTCAGGGTCCGCGACGAGCTGCGCCACCCGGCGCTGTCCGTCCCGCCCGCGGCCGACAACTCCGATGCCCTCGCCCCGGATCCGGCCGCCGCGGACCTCGCCACCACCCTCGGCGAAGCCGCCGAGAGCACCGGCGCGGGCGCCATCGCGGTCATCGCCGTCCTGGCTCCCGTCCTCTCCGGAACGGCCGCGATGATCTTCTTGCTCGTCGGCTACATCCTGAAGATGCTGGACCCCGGGCACACCCTCGCCCGGACCATGCTCACCACCGGCTGGGTGTTCGGTGCCATCACCGCGGCGGCGATCCTCGTCGCGGCCGTCGGGCTGCTGCTCACCGCCCTGCGCAACAGCGATCCGGCGGACGCCCGGGCACGGGACACGGCGCACGAGGAGCTGGCCAGGGCCCGGGAGGCATGGCGGAACGCTCTGCTGGAGCGCGGCATCCTGCCGTTCCTCCGGGAGGCACTGGCCGAGCCCGGCCCCACCGCCGTGCGCCACACGGCCCCACCCGCCCCGACCGGTCGCATACCGCGCCTGGGCTACGGCCGCCCAGGCTTCAGCAGCCCCGACGACGGCGCCGCGTCCGGCCGCCCGAACTACACCAGCCCCGACTACACGAGCCCCGACTTCGGCGGCCCGGAGCACCGGCCCGAGTGACCGGGCCCTGCTCCGAGCAGCCCCGTCTCATGCCCCCGTGCCGCCCCAGCCGCCCGCCTACGGGACGGCCGGCGCGGCGAGTTCACCGTGCGCGAGTCAGTCGGCGATCGGCAGATACACCCGGTTGCCGGCAGCCGCGAACTCCTTCGACTTCTGTGCCATGCCCTGCTCGATCTCGGCCCGGCTGCCACCGTGCTCCCGCCGGATGTCCTGCGAGATCTTCATGCTGCAGAACTTCGGACCGCACATGGAGCAGAAGTGGGCCGTCTTGGCGGGCTCGGCCGGCAGGGTCTCGTCGTGGAACTCCCGTGCCGTGTCCGGGTCCAGGGCGAGGTTGAACTGGTCCTCCCACCGGAACTCGAAGCGGGCGTCGGACAGCGCGTCGTCCCACTCCTGCGCGCCGGGGTGCCCCTTGGCGAGGTCCGCGGCGTGCGCGGCGATCTTGTAGGTGATGACGCCGGTCTTGACGTCGTCCCGGTTGGGCAGGCCCAGGTGCTCCTTGGGCGTGACGTAGCAGAGCATCGCCGTGCCCCACCAGGCGATCATCGCGGCACCGATGCCGGAGGTGATGTGGTCGTACGCCGGCGCGATGTCCGTGGTCAGCGGGCCGAGCGTATAGAACGGAGCTTCATCGCAGATCTCCTGCTGAAGGTCGATGTTCTCCTTGATCTTGTGCATCGGGACGTGCCCGGGGCCCTCGATCATCGTCTGTACGTTGAAACGCTTGGCGATGCGGTTGAGTTCCCCGAGCGTCTTCAACTCCGCGCACTGCGCCTCGTCGTTGGCGTCCGCGATCGAGCCCGGGCGCAGGCCGTCGCCCAGCGAGTACGTGACGTCGTAAGCGGCGAGAATCTCGCACAGCTCTTCGAAGTTCTCGTACAGGAACGATTCCTTGTGGTGCGCCAGGCACCACGCGGCCATGATCGAGCCGCCACGCGAGACGATGCCGGTCTTGCGGTTGGCGGTGAGCGGGACGTACGGCAGCCGGACGCCCGCGTGGACGGTCATGTAGTCCACGCCCTGCTCGGCCTGCTCGATGACGGTGTCCTTGTAGATCTCCCAGGTCAGGTCCTCGGCCCTGCCGTCGACCTTCTCCAGGGCCTGGTAGAGCGGCACCGTGCCGATGGGCACGGGGGAGTTGCGCAGGACCCACTCGCGGGTGGTGTGGATGTTCCGGCCGGTGGACAGGTCCATGACCGTGTCGGCGCCCCAGCGGGTCGCCCAGGTCATCTTCTCGACCTCCTCCTCGATGGAGGACGTCACCGCGGAGTTGCCGATGTTGGCGTTCACCTTCACCAGGAACCGCTTGCCGATGATCATCGGCTCGATCTCCGGGTGGTTGACGTTGGCCGGGAGCACGGCCCGGCCCGCCGCGATCTCCTCGCGGACCACCTCGGGCGAAACGTTCTCCCGGATGGCCACGTACTCCATCTCCGGCGTGATCTCGCCTCGGCGGGCGTACGCGAGCTGCGTCACCGCCTGGCCACCGCGACCCCGTCGCGGCTGGCGCGGGCGTCCGGGGAAGACCGCGTCCAGGTTCCGCAGCCCGCCGCGCGGCGAGGTGTGCTTGATCCCGTCGTCCTCGGGACGAACCGGACGGCCCGCGTACTCCTCGGTGTCGCCGCGGGCGATGATCCAGTTGTCCCGCAGCGGCGCCAGGCCCCTGCGGACGTCCGTGTCGACGAGTGGATCGGTGTACGGGCCCGATGTGTCGTACAGCGTGACCGACTGCCCGTTGGTGAGGTGCACCTGGCGGACCGGCACCCGCATGTCGGGGCGCGAGCCCTCGACGTACGCCTTGTGCCAGCCGATGGACTTCCCGGCCTCCTGGGACTTCTCGTCCTGAACGGAGGCAGGCGTGCGTGCGTCCTTGTTGGTCATGAGACCTACTCCCTACGCCGGCATTACCCGGTAACAGGTTCGGCGGTCGACGCAGCGGATTCCGTCTGCCGACGTTTCCTGTGGAACATCGCTCGTTCCACGTGAAACATCGCGTCTACGGAGGTCAGCGCCCTCTCAGCCCGGTGCTCCGAGCTCCCGCGTGTGCAAAGGTGCCTCCACGCTAGCGTTATTTGTGGCGCGGTGAACAGTGGGCCCCCACCGTTCTTGCGATGATCGGGCGGTGACCAGGATGGAGCAGTACCCCCACCAGCCGCCCGAGCCGCTCCGCCGAGCGGGCTCGGGCGAAGGCGTCGGACACGGCCACGGAGCCCCTGAGGGCGGCCGTGAACCTGGGCACGGGCCGGGGCACTCGCACGGCCACACTCACAGTCACGGCCCCGCCGCCCCCGTCTCCAAGCACCTGCGCAAGGTCATCGCCGCGATCCTGGTCCCCTTCACCGCGGCGGTCCTGGTCGGGCTCGTGGTGCTCTGGCCCGGAGAGGCACCGTCGCACAAGCGCACCGGCGTCGGCTTCGACCGGCAGACCCAGCAGGCAACGGTCACCCGGGTCGTAGAGGTCAGCTGCAAGTCGGTGAACGCCTCCGGCGTCCCCCCGACCGGGGACACCTCCACCGCCGAAGGCACATCGGCGCAGCAGGAGGCCAACGGCACCTGCAAGAAAGCGACCGTCCGGGTCGACACCGGCAAGGACAAGGGCCGTACCTTCACCGAGGTCGTGCAACCTGACCAGTCGCGGCAACTGCACCAGGGCGAGAAGGTCGTGGTCGCCTACGAGCCCTCGGCCCCCAAGGAACTGCAGTACGCGGTGACCGATGTGAACCGGCAGTTCCCCATGTCGCTGCTCGCGGGGATCTTCGCCGTGGCCGTGGTCGTGGTGGGCCGGCTGCGTGGTGTCATGGCGCTGATCGCGCTGGCCGTGAGCTTCCTGGTGCTGACGCTGTTCATCCTGCCGGCGATCCTGCAGGGGGCGAACCCGCTGGTGGTGGCCGTGGTCGGATCGAGCGCCATCATGCTGATCGCGCTGTACATGTGTCACGGACTGTCGGCCCGTACGTCGGTGGCGGTGCTCGGCACGCTGATCTCGCTCCTGCTGATCGGTGTGCTCGGCTCACTGTTCATCGGCTGGGCCGCGCTGACCGGCAACACGGACGACAACACCGGCCTGATCCACGGCCTGTACCCGTCGATCGACATGAGCGGTCTGCTGCTGGCCGGCGTCATCATCGGTTCGCTCGGCGTCCTGGACGATGTGACGGTGACCCAGACGTCGGCGGTCTGGGAACTGCACGAGGCCAACCCCTCGATGGGCTGGCGCGGGCTGTACCGGGCGGGCATCCGCATCGGCCGCGACCACATCGCGTCCGTGGTCAACACGCTCGTGCTCGCCTACGCCGGTGCCGCGCTGCCGCTCCTGCTGCTGTTCTCGATCGCGCAGAGCAGCGTCGGGACCGTGGCCAACAGCGAGCTGGTGGCCGAGGAGATCGTGCGCACGCTGGTGGGCTCGATCGGTCTGGTCGCCTCGGTCCCGGTCACCACGGCGCTGGCCGCGCTGGTCGTGTCGGCCGACCGGCCCGGCCCGGACGGCAGGGCGCCGGCCGGGGCCCAGCCCGCGCCCGCGCGGGGCGGGCGGGGGCGGCGCCGGAAGCGGTGAGTGCGGCGGGGGCGGGCGCCCGCCCCCTGCAGAAGCGTTCCTGCACGGTTCCACGTGGCACGGCGGAGCGTCCAGTGTCACTTGCCGTAACGCTTCAGCCGGCGCTCTGCTCCTCGGCCAGGATGCGGTCCAGAGCCTCGTCGAGATGGGCGTCGAAATCAGCGAGCGCACCCTCCTGACCGAGCGGCACGAGCTTGTCCGTGCGGTCGAGGAAGGCCACGAGCGGTGGCGCCGACGAGCGGAACAGGGCCTGGTCGCCACCGACCTGAAGCCGGATCAGCACCTCGCCCAGCACCTCGGAATCGGCGGGGGCGATGCGCACATCGCCCTCCCCGCACGGGCGGCCGACCCCGTCGATCAGCAGCTCCCGCCCGAAGGCCCAGGTCACCGGGGCATCACCGGGCAGATGAAAGGTGAGCCGCACGGCATAGGGATCACTTGTCTCGTAGCACAACTCCACCGGGATACGGAAGGAGAGATCCTCCGACACGAGAAAGCTCATCATGACTTCTGCTTGTACGGACTCGCGCATCGCCTACCCCGATATGACATCGACTGGCCGGGATTGATCCCTCTGACCGTGGTCAAATCTTGCTGAACGTACACGGCAGATCACAAGGAGTAAGATTTCAGATACTGATAGAGAGCGCGAGAGCCCCCAGGTGCCGCCCGATCTCCGCCTGCAGCCGCTGGGCCGCGGGAAGCAGCCGGTCCGCCTGATGGGCGGGGAGGGAGATGGCCATGGTGGCCGCGGTGGTACCGACCGTGATCGGGATCGCCGCGCAGACCGTCCCGACCGCGTACTCCTGACGCTCCACCGCGGTTTCCATCCGCCGCATCCGGGCCAGCCGGCGCAGCAGCGCGTCGTTGTCCCGCACGGTGTACGGAGTGAGGGGCTGCACGGGATACCGGGCGAGATGGTCGCGTCGCGCGTCCTCGTCCAGCTGGGAGAGCAGGCACTGCCCGATCGCGTGCGCATGGCCGGTCTCGCGGAAGTCCGCCCACTCCTCGACCGCGGGCGCCTGACGGGAGTCGGAGACGCACATGACCTCGATCTCCCCGTCCCGGTACAGCGCGTAGTACACCGGCACACCGAGGGAATCGCACCAGTGCGCAAGCGTGTCCGCCACCGCGCTGCGACGTTTCTGCTGCGCTCCGCTGCGGGCCAGCCGCTCTGTCGCGTCGCCGAGGTGGAACAGTCCCTTCTCCCGCCGCAGATAGCCCTCGTGCACCAGAGTGCGCAACAGGTGGTACGCCGTGGGCAGCGCGAGGCCGGTCTCGCGGGCGAGTTGTTTGGCCGGGGCGCCGTAGGGGTGCGCGGCGACGGTCTCCAGCAGGCGCATGGCGCGCTGGACGGATCCGATGAGCGTGGCGTTGGATCCGGCGGCGGCCGGTGGTTCCGGCCGACGGGCGGAGGGCGGAGGGCCGGAGAGGTCCCCGGCAGGCGGAGGGCCGGAGAGGTCCGCCGCGGGCCGGGGGCCGGGAAGGTCAGTCGCAGCCGCAGGGCCGGGAAGGTTCTCTGTGCGTGCCTGCACTTGGCCGGGGACGGCCAGGGGAGCCGGTCGGCCGGGGGATGCGCAGGAGCGCGGTGGGGTGGTGGGGGGTGCGTGGGATTCTGCCGGTGCGGTGTCAACCGTGGCCAAGGGTCACTCCCGAAGCGCGAGGGGCAGCCCGTGCGAAGGAAGAGCACGGAGGGGTCTGCGCCACCCACGGGGCCGGACCCCGTGGAGAGTTCCGGACTTTAACCGTCCGCACCGCGTGCAGACGGCCCCCCGGGGAAACTTCCCCCGCCCGAGGGAACCGGTGCTCCCGTCACCTGACACCGGCTCCCGGACGCCTCACCAGTCGCTGCGCGACGAGGAGTTCCCCATGAACTTGCGCACGACGTAGATCAGTCCGCCGACGAGGGCGACGAAGACCAGCGCCTTGAACAGCAGGCCGATCACGAAGCCGACCACGGTCGCTATCAGGCCACCGAACACGACCAGGGCGATGACCGGCACCGCGACCCACTTCACCCACCACGGCAGCCCCGCGAAGATCTCTCGCATCGCCTCGTCCTTCGTTCTCATGCGTTGTCGATGTTCCGCACTCGATGCTAGGGCCGCGGGGGGCCTTTGCGGGGGCATCGCATCCCTTGTCCTCCCCTGACGCGTCCCCTAGGGAACCCCGGGGTCCCGGCTCACGCCTCGGGCGGAGAGAACACGACGAGCACCCTGAGATCCTCGCTGATGTGGTGGAACTTGTGGGCCACCCCGGCGGGCACGTACACGACGCTGCCGCGCGCCACCTGGGTCGTCTCCAGACCGACCGTGATGGCGGCCCGGCCGCTGACCACGAAGTACACCTCGTCCTGGTTGTGCGGCTTCTGCGGGTCGTGCTCGCCGGCGTTGAGGGCGTACAGGCCGACCGACATGTTCCGCTCGCGCAGGAACTGCAGGTAGGCGCCCTCGTTGGCGGCGCGTTCCGCCTCCAGTTCGTCCAGCCGGAATGCCTTCATCGCCGCTGCCGCCCTCGCCTCGCTGCTCGCTGTTCCACTGCTCGCCGTCGTCCCGCTCGCCCTCGACCCCGCCAGTGGCCGTCCGGTCTGCCACGATCAGACACATGAAGAATTTCGTAGTCAAGACGATCGCCAACGCGGGCGCCCTGGCGGTCGCCGTGTGGCTGCTCGACAAGATCACCCTCACCGGTGACAGCACCGCCAAGAAGGCCGGCACGCTGATCGTCGTCGCGCTGATCTTCGGCTTGGTGAACTGGCTGGTCAAGCCCATCGTGAAGGTGTTGACCTTCCCGCTCTTCATTCTGACCCTGGGCCTGATCACCCTGGTCGTGAACGCGCTGATGCTGCTGCTGACCTCCTGGGTGTGCGACAAGCTCGACCTGAGCTTCCACGTGGAGGGCTTCTGGACGGCCGTCGTCGGCGGTCTGATCGTGTCCGTCGTCTCCTGGGCGCTGCACGTCGTCCTGCCCGACGAGGACTGAGCCCGCCATGCCCTACCGCGTCTGCTTCGTGTGCACCGGCAACATCTGCCGCTCCCCGATGGCCGAGTCCGTCTTCCGCGCGCGCGTGGCGGAGGCCGGGCTGGCGGACCTGGTGACGGCCGACAGCGCCGGTACCGGCGGCTGGCACGAGGGGGAGCCCGCCGACCCGCGCACGGTCTCGGTCCTGGAGGAGCGCGGCTACGACAGCGAGCACGTCGCCCGCCGGTTCGAGCCGTCGTGGTTCGCCCGCCTCGACCTCGTGATAGCCCTCGACGCCGGCCATCTCAGGGCCCTGCGCCGCCTGGCTCCCACCGAGGAGGACGCCCGCAAGATCCGCCTGCTCCGCTCCTACGCCCGCCCGTCGCCCGACCACCATTCCTCGGCGAGTGCTTGGCACGCCCTTTCCGAATGCGCCGGCGACGACCTCGACGTACCGGACCCGTACTACGGGGGCCGGGACGGCTTCGAGGAGTGCCTTGAGATGGTGGAGGCGGCGAGCACCGGCCTGCTCGCCGCCGTACGGGAAGAACTGGAGGGACGGGTCGCATGAGCGACGCCGCGCGGGACGAGGGCCGCACCGGCGACGGCACGCGCGCGGTACGGGCGGGCCTGCCCGAGCCGGTCAAGCACGAGCCGACCCTGCCCGGACCGGTGTTCGCCGCGCACTTCCATCTGCCCGGCGAGGCGACGGGACCGTACCTGTACGGCCGTGACGACAACCCGACCTGGACGCTGCTGGAGCGGGCCGTCACCGAGCTGGAGGCGCCCGGGCGGGAGGACGTCGAGACGCTGGTGTTCGCCTCCGGGATGGCGGCGATCTCCTCCGTGCTGTTCTCGCAGCTGCGCGCCGGGGACGCGGTCGTGCTGCCGTCCGACGGCTACCAGGCGCTGCCACTGGTCGGCGCCCAGCTGGAGGCGTACGGCATCGAGGTGCGCACCGCGCCGACCGGGGGCGACGCCCAGCTGGAGCTGCTCGACGGGGCGCGGCTGCTGTGGATCGAGTCGCCGTCGAACCCTGGGCTCGATGTCTGCGACATCCGGCGGCTGGCGGAGGCGGCACACGCGCGTGGCGCCCTGGTCGCCGTCGACAACACCCTCGCCACCCCGCTCGGGCAGCGCCCGCTGGAGCTGGGCGCCGACTTCTCCGTGGCCAGCGGCACCAAGCAGCTCACCGGGCACGGCGATGTCCTGCTGGGGTACGTCACCGGCCGCGACGCGGAGGCGATGGCCGCCGTACGCCGCTGGCGCAAGATCGTCGGCGCGATCTCCGGGCCCATGGAGGCATGGCTCGCGCACCGGTCCATCGCCACGCTCCAGCTGCGCGTCGACCGGCAGAACGCCACCGCGCTCGCCGTCGCGAAGGCACTGCGGCAGCGGCCCGAGGTCTCCGGCCTGCGCTACCCGGGCCTGCCCGACGACCCCGCGCACCGGACCGCCTCCGCGCAGATGCGCCGCTTCGGCTGTGTCGTCTCCTTCACGCTGCCCACGCGCGCGCGTGCCGAGCGCTTTCTCGCGGCCCTGCGCCTGGTGGAGGACGCGACGAGCTTCGGCGGGGTGCGGTCCACGGCCGAACGCCGCCGCCGCTGGGGCGGGGACGCTGTCTCCGAGGGCTTCATCCGCATGTCCGTCGGCGCGGAGGACTCCGAGGACCTGGTGGCCGACGTCCTGCGTGCTCTGGACGAGTCCGCCGACTGAGCCGGACGGCGCGCCTGCGACCTGCTGCGTGTCAGACGGACGACGGTCCGAGCCTCCCCCCTCGTGGCTCGGACCGTCTGCGGCTTTCCCGGGGGAAACACCGCGCGAACCAGGCTAGTTGACTCTGCGTCAGTGTCCAATCACAGTAGCGACAGAGACCTATCGACATATTTATAGTTGGTGCCTGCCCGGGAGCCGGAGGAGGGCGAGGAGGGCAGGGACCGGGGAGGGCATGCCATGGATCTGGCCTTGCTGCGGACCTTCGTCACCGTGCACCGGGCCGGCTCCTTCACCCGCGCCGCCGCCCTGCTCGGCCTCTCCCAGCCCGCCGTCACCTCACAGATCCGCACGCTGGAGCGCCAGCTGGGCAGGCCCCTGTTTCTGCGCCAGGCGCGCGGGGTGATCCCGACGACCATCGGCGACGAACTCGCGCACAAGGCCGCGCCGCATCTCGACGCCCTGGTGGAGATAGCGGAGAGCGGTCTGGACGACGAGTCCTCGTTACGGACGCTGCACCTGGCCGGCCCCCCGGAGTTCACCGCCGAACGTGCCCTGCCCGCTCTCACCGAGCTGACCGGCGACGATGGCCAGGGCTTCGCACTGCGCGCGTCCTTCGGGACGGCCGAGGAGGCGCTGAACGGGCTGGCCAGCGGCCACCACGATCTGGCCATCAGCACGGCCCGGCCGCGCGGGGCCCTGCTCACCGCCACCCCGCTCTGCGACGAGGAGCATGTACTGGTCGCATCCCCGCACTGGGCGGAGCGGATCGACTCGGACGCCCTGCGGCTGAAGGGCGCGCCGGCCCTGGAGCACCTGCCCGTCGTCGAGGTCCACGAGTCGCTGCCGTTCGTCTCGCGCTACTGGGCCTCCGTCTTCGACTCCCGCCCGGCCGCCACGGGCACGGTCATCACTCCCGACCTGCGGGCCGTGCTCTCCTGCGCCGTCGCCGGGGCCGGACTGGCGGTGCTGCCCCGGTATCTGTGCGCTCCGGCCCTGGACGAGGGCGCGATCGTCACCCTGCACGATCCGCCGGTGCCGCCGCTGCGTACGTACTTCCTGGTGGTGCGCACCGGCACGCTCGCCATGCCCCCTGTCGCGCGGGCCTATGAGTGGCTCCAGCACGCTGCCACGGCCTGGAGCTGACCCCGTCCGCCCGGAGATGCACGCACTGCGGTCGCGTCGTGGCGCTTTGCGATGTTTCACGTGGAACCAGCCGGGCCACATTTCTCCCATGACCGTCCGACCCGTGGTCAAGCGCACCGCCCGTGCCGTTCTCCTGGACGGTGACGACCTGATCCTGATCAAGCGCACCAAGCCCGGTGTCGATCCCTACTGGGTCACCCCCGGTGGCGGAGTCGAACCCGGGGACTCGACCGTCGTGGATGCCCTGCACCGGGAGGTGTACGAGGAACTCGGCGCCAAGATCACCGATGTGGTGCCGTGCTTCGTGGACACGGTGGAGCACATCGGCGAGGACGGAGGCGCGACCGGAGTGAAGGTGCAGCACTTCTTCGTCTGCCGACTGGAGTCCATGGACCCGGCGCTGCGCCATGGCCCCGAAGTGGAAGAGCCGGCCGGTGAGTACGAGATCGTCCGCGTCCCGTTCACCCGCGTCGGCATCGCCTCCGTCCATCTCGTCCCGCTGTCCCTGCGCCACTACCTGGACGGGAACATCGAAGGGGTACGCGCCATGCACGCCCCCGACCTCGGATGAGCAGAGCCGGTCCGCACCGACGAGACCTCGCGTGAGCGAGGTCAGTCCACGCCGACGAGCAGATCCTCCACCGAGTCGTGCCGTATGCGGCTCGGCGGGACGCCGACGTCCCGGAGGGTGTGGAGACCGCTGCGGATCATTCCGGGCGGACCGGAGAGGTAGGCGTCGTACTCGTTCCACGGACCGTACGCCCGTATGGCGTCGGGAAGCTGGAGATGGGCCTGCTGGTCTATGACCGCGCGGACCGACAGCCAGTGGTGGCTCTGCTGAAGCCTGAGCATGGTGTCGATGTCGTACAGATCGTGGTCGGTCCGCGCCCCGTAGAACACCTCGACCGGGCGGCGTTCGCCGTGCTCGGCGACGTCCTCCACCAGGGCCTTGATGGGCGCTATCCCGGTGCCGCCGCCCAGGCAGAGCAGTCCGCTGTCGGTGCTGTGGTCGACGGTCATCGAGCCGGCCGGCGGGCCGAGGCGTATGACGTCCCCGGGCCGGGCGCGGTGCACCAGGGCGTTGGACACCCAGCCGGCCGGGACGGCCTTCACGTGGAACGTCAGCAGTCCGTCCGAGCGGGGCGCGGAGGCGAAGGAGTAGTGCCGCCACACGCGGGGCCACCAGGGGGTCTCCACGCTCGTGTACTGGCCCGCGAGGAAGGGGTAGGGCTGGTCGGGGCGGACGGTGAGGACCGCGACATCGGGCGTGCGCAGATCGTGCGTGACGACCTCGGCCTGCCACCAGGCCGGAGCCCGCAGCTCGTCCACCGCCGCCGCGTCGATCATGACCTGGGAGATCGTCGTGTAGGCCCGCACCCAGGCGGCCTCGGTCTCCGGGTTCCAGACGGCGGAGGCGTACCTGCTCAGCGCTCCGATGAGGCATTCGCCCACGGCTGGATAGTGCTCGGCACGCGTCCCGTACTTGCGGTGTCCACGGCCCAGATTCTGCAGGTAGTCGACGAGGACCGGAGTGTTGTCGAAGTGCTCCGCCGCCGTGAGCAGAGCCTTCAGCAGGCGGTCCCGCTGGACGTCCATCGCGGGCGGGAACATCGGCCGCAGTTCGGGGTGACGGACGAAGAGGAGAGCGTAGAAGTAGGAGGTCACCTTGTCGGCGACGGGCCCGATCTCGGTCATCGTGCCGCGGATGAGAAGGGCGTCCGGAGAGCCCTCCTCGGCGGCCGGGAGCGAGCGCTGGGCGGGCATCCGCAACGGGTCCACGTCATCCCGTCGGACACCGGTGCCGTCCTGCACCGGCCGCAGCGTCGGCGGCGTGCGGCCCTCGTGCGTCTCCGGATCACCGTCGGGCGGCGGAGTCGATGTCACCTTGCGCGGTGTGAACCAGCCGTCCCCGCCCGACATGTCGTTCTCCCCCGACGTGGTGGTCGGAGCGTCCATGGTGTGCCCTCGCCTCGAACATCTTTCGGTCGGTCTGCGCACCTTCCTCCTCGGAAGGCGCATGCTTTCCCCCGGCGGGCGGCCAGCCGCAGCGCGCAGCCTCTCATCCCGATCGGCTGCCGCGGTCGCGAACCCGGAAACGCGGTTCTTCGTTCTCTCCGTCCCGTTAGGCTGCGTGCCCTGCTCTCGGCCCGCACGGAATGCGTGTGCCCCATCCCGGACGTGAACCGGAGTCGACCCTACCGGCCGATGCCGCGCACACAAGTCCCCCCTTCCTCGCTCACGAGGCAAGCACGGTGCGCAGAGTGGGGTTTGTCAACTACCGCGTGGGTCCAACCAATTCATACGCCTCCCACAGGTCCCGTCCGGTATAGGAGTGGGTCGCGAGTCCGGCCAGGTGGGCATCGGCGTTGACCGCCACGGAAACCGGTACGACAGCAAACAGCTCCTTGTCCGACGACGAGTCGCCGTACGCCACGCAGTCCGCTCGTGCCACACCGAACTCCTCGCAGAGCCGGTCCGCGATGGTCACCTTGGCTGCGGCGCTGAGCACCCCGGACGGGTCCACGGGCTCGGTGAACGGCACAGCCGGGAAGCGGGATCCATGCGCCGCGTGGGCGCCCCAGTCGAGGAGGCGTTCCACGAAGAACGAGGGCGAGAGAGACACCACCGCGCAGTATTCACCCGCGCTTCTGATCTCCGCCCAGACCTCGCGGATCCGGGCCAGCCAGGGAGCCGCCTCGAATGCGGCCCGCACATGCGCCTCGGTCAGGTCCGCCCACAGGTCGTACACCTGCGCCGCGTACTCCGGCGGACCGATCCGTCCCTCCGCGATCGCGCGGTCCAGCGCCACCGTCTCGGCCTCCAGGCCCAACTGGCGGGAAATCTCCACTGGCGCGGTGGTTCCGTGCAGCAATGTGCCGTCGAGATCGAAGAGATGAAGTCTCGCCATGGCCCGAGGCTAGTGGACTGTCGATGTTTCACGTGAAACACCTCTAGCTGTCCTTGGCCTGTGCGCCTGGCCACGAGATGACCAAAAGCACGTGCGTCTGCATCGAAACAGGTGGACGGTGAGGGTGCCGATCGGACAGCCTGACCTGCGTGCCAACTCCTTCCCTCGCCGCACTGCCCATCCGCCGCCTGACGCTTCGCGATCTCACTGCCTGCGCCGACCTGTCCGAAGACCGGGGGTGGCCACGCGAGGAGCACAAGTGGGGCTTCCTCCTCACGGCAGGGAAGGGCTTCGGTATCGATGACCCCGAAGGCGGTCTTGTCGCCGCATGCGTGGTCACGGAGTACGGCGCGTGGGGGCGGCCGGATCTCGGCGCCATCGGTATGGTTCTGGTGGCCGAACGCCACGCCCGCCGGGGTGTCGGACGCCGCTTGATGCGGCATGTCGTGTCGACCATGGGCACGACTCCGCTGACCCTGCACGCCACGCCGTACGGCCGCCCTCTCTACGAGGAGCTGGGCTTCAAGGTGACCGGGCGGGCGGAGATGCTGATGGGCCGCTTCACCCCCGGCGGTCCGGCTTCCGGGGTCGTCACGCGTGCTGCCACCGCGGAGGACCTCCCGGCGATCCTGCGTCTCGACGAGGAGGTGTTCGGTAGCGACCGCACACCTTTCATCACCCGGCTGCCCGCCTTCGCCGATCAGCTGCGGGTGGCCGAGGAGGACGGCCGGCTCATCGGCTACACGGCCGCGTGGCCCAACATGGACACCCATGTCGTCGGCCCGCTGATCGCCCGGGACACGGAGACAGCCAAGGCGCTCGTCGCCTCGCTGGCGGCTCGTACGGACCGCCCCCTGCGCACCGACATCGACGTGCGCCACGAGGAGCTGCTGGCCTGGGCGAAGGAACGGGGGCTGGCCTCCGTGGCGTTCAACGCCGTGATGACCTACGGCATCACGGACCTGCCGGGGGACTGGACCCGGCGCTTCGCACCGCTGACGGTCGCCGCGGGCTGAGCTCTCGTACGACACACGCCGGCCCTGCCGCTTCGAAGCGGCAGGGCCGGCGCCATGGGGTGGGGGCTGCGGGCTCAGGCGAGCGCCTGCACAGCCGTGGTGGCGAAGCCGTGGTCCTGCTCCGGCGCGCCGCCGCCGACACCGATCGCACCGATCAGCCGGCCGTCCCGGTGGACGGGGATACCGCCCGCGATGAACAGCAGGGGCCGGTCGAGGGCCGTGGGCAGCGTGTGGAAGAGGCCGCCGGGCTGGACGGCGTCGACGAGGTCGGCGGTGGGCGCGTTCAGCTGGAGAGCCGTGTAGGCCTTGCGGGTGCTGGTCTCGCCGGAGATCAGCACGGCCCGGTCGTCCCGGCGGAAGGCGAGCAGGTGGCCGCCGGCGTCCAGGACGGTGACGCTGACGGTGACTCCGGCCTCCTCGGCCGCCCGGCGGGCCGTGGTGACGAGCAGCTCGGCGTCCTCGGTGGTGAGCGGGGCGACGGCGGTGGTGCTCATGGAGGTGTCTCCTTGGATGGTGCTGTGGTGGGTACTTGCCGTACCGGGGAAGGCCCCGGCACGGGCGTCTGTGGGGTTGCGGTGCCCGAGGGCCGAGTGGGTCAGTGGTGGACGGGAGTCCGCTGCACTGCCGGCGTTCCGGAGGCGACCACGGTGTCGCGCGCACCGTCACGGCGCTCCAGGGCCGCGGAGAGGAAGGCGAGGACCAGAGCGGCGGCGGCGAGGGCGGCGCCGACCCAGTTGGGGGCCGTGTAGCCGAAGCCGGCCGCGATCACGAGGCCGCCGAGCCAGGCGGACAGGGCGTTGCCCAGGTTGAAGGCGCCGATGTTCACGGCCGACGCGAGAGTCGGGGCCCCGTGCGCCTGGTCGAGGACGCGCTTCTGCAGCGGCGGCACGGTGGCGAAGCCCAGGGCACCGATCAGTGCGATGGTGACCGCAGCCGCGATCTTGTTGTGGGCGGTGAGCGTGAAGAGGGCCAGGACGACGGCCAGGGCGCCCAGGGAGACGTACAGCATCGGCATCAGGGCGCGGTCGGCGAACTTGCCGCCGATCAGGTTGCCGCCGACCATGCCGAGACCGAACAGGACCAGCAGCCAGGTGACCGAGCCGTCGGCGAACCCGGCGATGTGGGTCATCATCGGCGCGATGTAGGTGATCGCCGCGAAGACACCGCCGAAGCCGAGAACGGTCATCGCCATGGCGAGCAGGACCTGGGCGTTCTTGAAGGCGGCCAGCTCGTGCCGCAGGTGGACACCCTCCGGGCGCGGCAGCTCGGGAACGAGCTTGGCGATGCCGGCCAGACCGACGACGCCGAGGGCGGCGACGATGCCGAAGGTGACGCGCCAGCCGACGCTCTGTCCGATGAGCGTGCCCAGCGGCACGCCGATGACATTGGCCACGGTCAGACCGGTGAACATCATGGCGATGGCGCCGGCCTTCTTG
Organism: Streptomyces sp. NPDC046727; assembly: GCF_040645635.1. NCBI lineage: Bacteria > Bacillati > Actinomycetota > Actinomycetes > Kitasatosporales > Streptomycetaceae > Streptomyces > Streptomyces sp. NPDC046727. The sequence goes on along the minus strand of NZ_JBEYYR010000023.1, from coordinate 75,750 downwards.
TCCGGTGCGACCAGCTCGGCCGCGACGACCGAGCCGATGCCGAAGAAGGCACCGTGGGCGAGCGAGGCGATCACCCGCCCGATCAGCATGACCGCAAAGTTCGGGGCCAGGGCGGAGAGCAGGTTGCCGGCGATGAAGAGGCCCATCAGCAGCATCAGCATCCGCTTGCGCGGGACCTTGGTGCCGAGCACGGTCATCAGCGGGGCACCGATGACCACGCCGAGCGCGTAGCCGGTCACGAGCAGGCCCGCCGTGGGGATGGAGACCCCGAAGTCGCCCGCGACCTCGGGCAGCAAGCCCATGATCACGAACTCGGTCGTTCCGATTCCGAAGGCCCCGATCGCGAGGGCCAGAAGCGCGAGAGGCATGTGGGGGTACACCTTCCCAGATGATTGCAGGAGCGCTTTGCGTGTGTCCACAATAGTTGCAGACGCGGGCTAAGTGCAACCGCCGACTATTGCGGACGTGCTCTACCCTTGATTCAGCCGCTCCGGGACGGAGGAAAACGCCAATGACAGCGACGGACCCCGCACTCACCGCCCTCGCCCAGGGCTGGTGCGCCCTTTCTGCGCTGCACGGGAGAATCGAGGCGCACATCGAGCGCGCCCTGCAGGCCGGGCACGAGCTGAGCGTCCGGGAGTACTCGCTGCTGGACGTGCTCAGCAGGCAGCACGAGGGCGAGGGCGGGCATCTGCAGATGAAGCAGGTCGCCGACGCGGTCGTGCTCAGCCAGAGCGCCACCACCCGCCTGGTGTCCCGACTGGAGGACCGCGGCCTGCTGGAGCGCTACCTGTGCCCCACCGACCGGCGCGGCATCTACACCAACGTCACCGAGGCGGGCCTGCGGCTGCTGGAGGAGGCGCGGCCCACCAACGACACCGCTCTGCGCGAGGCCCTGGACGACGCCGCCAAGAACCCCGAACTGGCCCCGCTGGTCCGCGTGGTGGAGTCGCTGAACGTGCCCGCATAGGGTGCGGGCATGGGAGATCTTGAAATACGTGCCGCGACCGCCGACGATCTCCCGGCGATCGTGGCGATGCTCGCCGACGATCCGCTGGGCGCCCAGCGCGAGTCACCCGACGATCTGACGCCGTACCGGACCGCGCTGGAGCGCCTCGCCGCCGATCCGAACCAGCATGTCGTCGTCGCCGTACGGGACGGCCGCGTGATCGGAACCCTCCAGCTCACGATCATCCCGGGGCTCTCGCACAAGGGGGCGACCCGCGCGCTCATCGAGGCCGTGCGCATCCACGCCGACGAACGGGGCAGCGGGCTGGGCGGTCGGCTGATCGAGTGGGCGATCGACACCTCCCGGCAGCTCGACTGTCGGATGGTGCAGCTGACGTCGGACAAGACACGCACCGACGCCCACCGCTTCTACGAGCGGCTGGGCTTCACCGCCTCGCACGAGGGCTTCAAGCTCCCGCTCTGACCTTGGAACAAGGGGTGTGTCTGGGGGTGTGTTTCACGTGAAACACACCCCCAGACCGGCTACGGGCTAGCCGATACCCCGCCACCCCTCCGGGTCCACCCCACCGGGCACCGGGGCCTCGGGGTCGTACGGCTGCCGGGTGAACACGAACGAGCCGAGGTCGAGGTGACTCACGGACCCGTCCGGTCGCCGTACGGGACGCAGCAGCTCACCCGCGTAATAGCCCTCCAACCCCGTCCAGGTGCCGTCGCCGTTCGGGCGGAAGCGGGCCCTGCGGCCGCCACCGGACAGCGGTGCCAGCGAGACAAGGCCGTCGACGGTCGCCCGCAGACCGAAGGCGTGGGTGCCCCAGTACCACTGCCCCACCAGCTCCAGCACCGCCGGATCGACCTCGCGCAGGGGCTTCCAGGGCTCGGGGATGCGTGGTTCCGCCTCGGCGACGATCCGCACGAGATCCGCTCCCACGGCACCCAGCCACGGTCCACTGGTGCAGTTGGCGAGCACCACCGCGGCCACGTCGTCCTCCACACTGATGGTGAGGTTCGCCAGGAAGCCCGGCAGCGAACCGGAGTGCCCGACGAGCAGCCGGCCGTCACGACGCTGAATCTGCATGCCCAGGCCGTACGTGACCCCGTCCACCACGTCCGCGGCCTCGGCGGGCGCCGCCGGGGTGCGCATCTCCCGTACCGATTCCGCGCTCAGGACGCGGTCGTCGCCCCGGGCCAGAAACGCGGCGAATCGCGCCAGGTCCCCGGTGGTCGACCAGAGCTGGCCGGCCGGAGCCATCCGGCCCAGGTCCTCCAACGGCTCGGGCAGCATCGCGTCGGCCCACGGATGCACGGCCCAGCCGCCCGCGTGCGGGGGCTCGGGCTGGGCGCTCGTCCGGTGCAGACCCAGGGGCTCCAGGATCTCGTAGCGCAGCACCTCCTCCCAGGGCGCGCCGCGCAGCTCCTCGACCAGGGCGCCGAGCACGGTGTAGCCGGGGTTGGAGTAGTGGTGGCGCCGGCCGACGGGATGCAGCAGGGGCTGCTCGCCGAGCACATCGCTCAGCTCGGGGCGCAGGGAGCCGGGCGTCCGCTCCCACCAGGGCGCGGGCGACTCCGCCGCCAACCCCGCCGTATGGGCGAGCAGTTCGGCGATCGTCGCCTCCCCCGCGCCGGTGCCCGGCAGATGCTTCTCCAGCGGATCACCGAGATCGAGCAGGCCCTCGTCGCGCAGCCGCATCACCAGTACGGCGGTGAAGGTCTTGGTGATGGACCCGATCCGGTACTGCACGGTCTCGTCCGGCGCGTGTCCGTCCACTGAGCTCCGCGCCCCGTGCCACACAGCCTGGCCGTCCCGCACGACGGCAGCGACCAGCGACGGCGCCCGTCCCTCGGCCTGCGCGACGGCGATCCGGTGCAGCAGAGCGCGGCGGGTGCCGGGGAGCAGGGCTTCCTGAGTTGTCGTCATGGGCCCAGTCCACCGGTTACGGCGGCGGGCGTCGAATCAATTGCCCGCGCGCCCGTGACCGTGACCTGCGGATCAGGTCTGCGCCATGTCCACGAAACGGGAGTAGTGGCCCTGGAACGCGACCGTGATGGTGGCCGTCGGACCGTTTCGGTGCTTGGCGACGATCAGATCGGCCTCGCCCGCACGGGGAGACTCCTTCTCGTACGCGTCCTCGCGGTGCAGCAGGATGACCATGTCGGCGTCCTGCTCGATGGAGCCGGACTCACGCAGGTCGGAGACCATCGGCTTCTTGTCGGTGCGCTGCTCGGGACCACGGTTCAGCTGGGAGAGCGCGATGACCGGGATCTCCAGCTCCTTCGCGAGCAGCTTGAGGTTACGGGACATGTCCGAGACCTCCTGCTGACGGCTCTCGGCGCGCTTGGAGCCACCGGACTGCATCAGCTGGAGGTAGTCGATGACGACCAGCTTCAGGTCGTTGCGCTGCTTCAGCCGCCGGCACTTGGCCCGGATCTCCATCATCGACAGGTTCGGGGAGTCGTCGATGTACAGCGGTGCGGCCGACACGTCCGGCATACGGCGGGCGAGCCGTGTCCAGTCCTCGTCGGTCATCGTGCCGGACCGCATGTGGTGCAGAGCGACTCGGGCCTCGGCGGACAGCAGACGCATCGCGATCTCGTTGCGGCCCATTTCGAGCGAGAAGATGACGCTCGGAAGGTTGTTCTTGATGGAGGCGGCCCGCGCGAAGTCCAGTGCGAGGGTCGACTTACCCATGGCGGGACGGGCGGCGATGACGATCATCTGCCCCGGGTGGAGCCCGTTCGTCAGCGAGTCGAAGTCGGTGAACCCGGTGGGCACGCCCGTCATCTCGCCGCTGCGCGAGCCGATCGCCTCGATCTCGTCGAGGGCGCCCTCCATGATGTCGCCGAGCGGGAGGTAGTCCTCGCTGGTGCGCTGCTCGGTGACGGCGTAGATCTCGGCCTGGGCGCTGTTGACGATCTCGTCCACGTCTCCGTCGGCCGCGTATCCCATCTGCGTGATGCGCGTACCGGCTTCGACCAGGCGGCGCAGGACGGCCCGCTCGTGGACGATCTCGGCGTAGTACTCGGCGTTGGCCGCCGTCGGCACGGTCTGGACGAGGGTGTGCAGATACGCGGCGCCGCCGACCTTGTTGATCTCGCCGCGCTTGGTGAGCTCGGCCGCGATGGTGATCGGGTCGGCCGGCTCGCCCTTGGCGTAGACGTCCAGGATGGCCTGGTAGATCGTCTCGTGGGCGGGCTTGTAGAAGTCGTGGCCCTTGAGGATCTCGACGACGTCGGCGATGGCGTCCTTGGACAGCAGCATGCCGCCCAGCACCGACTGCTCGGCGTCCAGGTCCTGCGGCGGCACCCGCTCGAAGGACGACCCTCCGCCGTCCCAGCCGCCGTTCTCCCGGCCCCGGTCGTGCTGCTCGTCACGACCTCGGCCGCCGTCGCTCCGCCGACGGGAGGCCGGCAGACGATCACTGGGCCCGGCTTCGGCCCACGGATCGTCCAAGGGCTCGGAAATGCTCACCGAGCCACCTCCTCCCGTCCGCGCGGCGGACCTCGCCGTGTCCTCTTTTGTACGGCACGACACTGACAAATGAGAGGCCCAACTCCGGTTCTTGCGCGTCGGGTTTGTGACGATTCCCGAGCCGGAAGAAGGACGCTTGCCGGGCCGGGAAGAGGAGCGGGCGCCGGACAACGGTAGGCCCGTCGGCACCGTCAGCCAATCTGGTTATCCACAGGCCATGTGGACGACCGCCCAGATGCTGTGGAGAACTCGGCGAAACCTGTGCACGACGCGGTGGACAGCCCTGTGAACAAGCCCTCGATCTCGTCATGAGCAAGCCGCTGACCAGCACCTTTGTGATCCACCGGCTGTGCAGAAGAAAAACTTCCCCAGTCGGGCCAAGTTCGCATCGAACGGTGCCCGAAAGGGCGCGCTCCGAGACGCAAAGTAAGGACCACTGATCGATTGCATCTCTTACCTGTGGACGATTACATTGATGCTCATGACACAGGCTCCAGAGATCCCCAAGGCCACCCGGCGGCGGCACGACCGAGAGATCGTCGCGCTGGCCGTTCCGGCCTTCGGTGCACTCGTCGCCGAGCCTCTCTTCGTCATGGCGGACAGTGCGATCGTCGGCCATCTCGGAACCGCCCAGCTTGCCGGTCTCGGTGTTGCCTCAGCGCTCCTCACCACCGCCGTGAGCGTCTTCGTCTTCCTCGCCTACGCCACGACGGCCGCCGTGGCCCGCCGCGTCGGCGCCGGCGATCTCCCGGCGGCCATCCGGCAGGGCATGGACGGCATCTGGCTGGCGCTGCTCCTCGGCATCGCCGTCATCGCCGTCGTCCTGCCGCTGGCCCCCGGCATCGTGGACCTGTTCGGCGCTTCCACGACCGCGGCTCCCTACGCGATCACCTATCTGCGTATCTCCGCCCTGGGCATCCCGGCCATGCTCGTCGTCCTGGCCGCGACCGGGGTCCTGCGCGGTCTGCAGAACACCAGGACCCCGCTCTATGTCGCGGTCGGGGGCTTCGTCGCCAACGCCGGCCTCAACGTGGGCCTCGTCTACGGCGCCGGACTCGGCATCGCCGGTTCGGCCTGGGGCACGGTCATCGCGCAGTGCGGTATGGCGGCCGTCTACCTGACCGTGGTCGTCCGCGGGGCCCACCGGCACGGCGCTTCTCTCCGGCCGGACGCCGCCGGTATCCGGGCCTCGGCCCAGGCCGGCGTTCCCCTGCTGATCCGCACCCTGTCCCTGCGGGCGATTCTCATGATCGCCACCGCGGTCGCGGCCCGTCTCGGTGACGCCGACATCGCCGCGCACCAGATCGTCCTGTCCCTGTGGAGTCTGCTGGCCTTCGCGCTCGACGCGATAGCGATAGCGGGGCAGGCCATCATCGCCCGCTACCTCGGTGCGAACGATGCCCGGGGCGCACGCGAAGCCTGCCGCCGCATGATCCATTGGGGCATCGCGGCCGGTGTCGTACTGGGCCTGCTCGTGGTGGCCTCCCGGCCACTCTTCCTGCCGCTGTTCACGAGCGACTCCGTGGTGAAGGACGCCGCACTGCCGGCCTTGCTGCTGGTGGCGCTGTCGCAGCCCGTCTGCGGGATCGTCTTCGTCCTGGACGGAGTCCTGATGGGCGCGGGCGACGGCCCGTATCTGGCCGGTGCCATGGTCGTCACTCTGGTGGTGTTCGCTCCGGCAGCCCTGCTCATCCCCGTGCTCGGCGGCGGCCTCACGGCACTCTGGGCAGCGATGACGTTCATGATGACGATCCGCCTGCTGACGCTGTGGCTGCGGACCCGGTCGGGCCGCTGGATCGTGACAGGCGCGACCCGCTGACCGTTTCACGTGCATCCACGCTGACCGTTTCACGTGAAACATGCCCAGGTGGCCGTCTCGGTCATGGGAAAGGGGCCGCACCCTTGAAGGGTGCGGCCCCTTTCACCGGCTCAAGCGAGCACAGCGATCACACGGCAATCAGGCCGCGACGACCTCGATGTTGACCTTGGCGGCAACCTCGGGGTGCAGACGCACGGACGTCTCGTGGGCGCCCAGGGTCTTGATCGGAGCGGACAGCTCGATGCGGCGCTTGTCGACCTCGGGGCCACCGGAAGCCTTGATCGCGGACGCGATGTCGGCCGGGGTGACGGAACCGAAGAGACGGCCGGAGTCGCCGGAGCGGACGGCCAGACGGACCTTCACGCCCTCAAGCTGAGCCTTGACCTGGTTGGCCTGCTCGATGGTCTGGATCTCGTGGATCTTGCGAGCACGACGGATCTGCTCGACGTCCTTCTCGCCACCCTTGGTCCAGCGGATAGCGAACTTCCGCGGGATCAGGTAGTTGCGAGCGTAACCGTCCTTGACGTCGACGACGTCGCCAGCGGCACCGAGGCCGGAGACCTCGTGGGTGAGGATGATCTTCATGAGTCGGTCACCCTTCCCTTAGCGCGCGGTGGACGTGTAGGGCAGCAGCGCCATCTCACGGCTGTTCTTCACGGCCGTGGCGACGTCACGCTGGTGCTGCGTGCAGTTGCCGGTCACGCGGCGGGCACGGATCTTGCCGCGGTCGGAAATGAACTTCCGCAGCATGTTCGTGTCCTTGTAGTCCACGTACGTGACCTTGTCCTTGCAGAAAGCGCAGACCTTCTTCTTCGGCTTGCGCACAGGCGGCTTCGCCATGGTGTTTCTCCTGTGTGATCAAGAAGTTTGGGTACGACCCGCCCTCGGCCCGGAGGCCTAGAAGGGGGGCTCGTCCGAGTAGCCGCCACCGCCGCCGGAGCCTCCGCCCCAGCCGCCGCCACCCTGCTGGCCGCCACCGGCGGGAGCGCCGGTCGCCCACGGGTCGTCGGCCGGAGCGCCGCCGCCCTGCTGGCCGCCACCGGGGCCACCGCCCCAGCCGCCGCCCTGCTGGCCGCCACCGCCGCCGTAACCGCCCTGGCCACCGCGAGCGCCACCGCCGGCGGTCTTGGTGACCTTGGCCGTGGCATTGCGCAGGCTGGGGCCGACTTCCTCGACGTCCAGCTCGTAGACCGTGCGCTTGACGCCCTCCCGGTCCTCATAGGACCGCTGCTTCAGCCGGCCCTGCACGATGACGCGCATGCCTCGCTGGAGCGACTCGGCGACGTTCTCCGCCGCCTGGCGCCAGACCGAGCAGGTCAGGAACAGGCTCTCGCCGTCCTTCCACTCGTTCGTCTGGCGGTCGAAGGTGCGGGGAGTGGACGCGACACGGAACTTCGCGACCGCCGCACCGGACGGGGTGAAGCGCAGCTCGGGGTCGTCGACAAGATTGCCGATGACCGTGATGACGGTCTCGCCTGCCATGGGGGAACCTCTCGGCGGGTTTGCTGCTCTGGCTGCTTGGTTGCTGCTACTCGAATCCCGAGATCAGCTGAGCGGGAGAGCTCAGTGGGTCTCGGGGCGGAGGACCTTGGTCCGGAGGACCGACTCGTTCAGGTTCATCTGCCGGTCGAGCTCCTTGACGACCGCGGGCTCGGCCTGCAGGTCGATGACCGAGTAGATGCCCTCGGGCTTCTTCTTGATCTCGTAGGCGAGACGACGACGGCCCCAGGTGTCGACCTTCTCAACCTTGCCGCCGCCATCGCGGACGACGGAGAGGAAGTTCTCGATCAGGGGGGAGACAGCGCGCTCCTCCAGATCGGGGTCGAGGATGACCATCACCTCGTAGTGACGCATGTGGAACCCACCTCCTTTGGACTCAGCGGCCACGGTCGTTCCGTGGCAGGAGGGTCGTGATGCGTACGCAACGGTATCGGCCGCCACTGACAGTCGGGGGGCCTCTGAGGAATCCCCGCAGTGTTACCTGGGCAGGCGTGGGCAGACACCGGTGCAGAGGGTACAGACTACCCGCACACCCGCTTCCGGTTGAAATCCGGCCGTGAACACCGTCACTCTGTACACGTCGGGTGTGTACGGCGCTACTATCCGCCGCCTTCCGCAGGAGGTGCCCATGGCACAGGCAATGCATCCCAACGTCGCCGGTTCCCTCTTCGCCACGGACGGCAAGACCCGTCCGCTTCAGGACGCCCTGACGGCGGTCACGCTCGTCCTCGGCCTCCTGTCCTTCATCACGTCCTTCTTCCACGGCCTCCACCTGCTGACCTCATGGACAGGCCTGGTGGGGCTTCTCGTCGGCATCTACGGACAGTGGATCTCGGTGACCACGCGGGAGCGGTTCGGCCTGATCCTGGGCCTCGGTGCCGCGGGGGTCGGTTTCATGATCGGCATGGCTCACGGCGGCCTGTTCGGCGGACTCTTCGGCTGACTCCGCCGGGCCAAGGGCCGTACGGCCAGTCGGGGCGCTCACAAGGCGCAGTAGGCTTCGGCGCGAGAGCCGGAGCCCCTGAACCCATGGGGACACACCAGCCCGAGGAGCGCCCCGAATGAGCCTGACCCTGAGGACCATCAGCCGCGAGCAGCATCTGGCCTACATCCAGAGCCTGCAGGCGGCGAGCCACATGCAGGTCCCGGCCTGGGCAGATGTGAAGGCGGAGTGGCGCTCGGAGAGCCTCGGCTGGTTCGACGACCGTACCGGCCACATGGTCGGCGCGGGCCTGGTCCTCTACCGTCAGCTGCCCAAGATCAAGCGCTACCTCGCCTACCTGCCCGAGGGCCCGGTCATCAACTGGTACGCGCCGAACCTGGACGACTGGATCCAGCCGATGCTGGCGCACCTGAAGCAGCAGGGTGCCTTCTCCGTGAAGATGGGCCCGCCGGTGATCATCCGCCGCTGGAACGCGGACACCATCAAGAAGGGCATCCAGGACCCGGACGTCAAGCGGCTGCGCGACCTGGAGGCCGACTTCATCGAGCCGCGCGCCTTCGAGGTGGCCGACAAGCTGCGCCGTATGGGCTGGCAGCAGGGCGAGGACGGCGGCGCCGGCTTCGGCGACGTGCAGCCCCGCTACGTCTACCAGGTGCCGCTGGCGAACCGTTCCCTGGAAGAGGTCCACAAGAACTTCAACCAGCTGTGGCGCCGCAACATCAAGAAGGCCGAGAAGGCCGGCGTCGAGGTCGTCCAGGGCGGCTACCAGGACCTGGCCGAGTGGCAGCGGCTGTACGAGATCACGGCCGTCCGTGACCACTTCCGGCCCCGCCCCCTGTCGTACTTCCAGCGCATGTGGACGGCCCTCAACACCGAGGACCCCAACCGCATGCGGCTGTACTTCGCCCGCCACAACGGTGTGAACCTGTCCGCGGCGACGATGCTGATCGTCGGCGGGCACGTCTGGTACTCCTACGGCGCCTCCGACAACATCGGCCGCGAGGTCCGGCCGTCGAACGCGATGCAGTGGCGGATGCTCCGCGACGCGTACGCGCTCGGCGCCACCGTCTACGACCTGCGTGGCATCTCCGACTCGCTGGACGAGACCGACCACCTCTTCGGCCTGATCCAGTTCAAGGTCGGCACCGGCGGCCAGGCCGCCGAGTACCTCGGCGAGTGGGACTTCCCGCTGAACAAGCTGCTCCACAAGGCGCTCGACATCTACATGTCGCGCCGCTGAGCCGCGCGGGCGTTTGATTCCATAGCCCTCACAGTTCTCACACCCTCTGATCCACCCCAGCCACGAGAAAGGTTCCGGGTCCGGCCATGGCGCTCACGCTCTACGTCGACACCGCGCGCTGGCGGGCGCACCACAAGCACGTGCAGGAGCAGTTCCCGGGACTCGTCCCGGTCTGCAAGGGCAACGGCTACGGTTTCGGGCACGAACGGCTCTCGGAGGAGGCCACGCGGCTCGGCTCGGACCTGCTCGCCGTCGGCACCACCTACGAGGCCGCGCGCATCAAGGACTGGTTCGGCGGTGACCTGCTGGTGCTGACGCCGTACCGGCGCGGCGAGGAGCCCGTACCGCTGCCCGACCGCGTGGTGCGCTCGGTGTCGTCGATCGACGGCGTGTACGGCCTCGTGGGCGCCCGGGTCGTCATCGAGGTGATGTCCTCGATGAAGCGGCACGGCATCAGCGAGCACGACCTCCCGCAGCTGCACCAGGCCATAGAGAACGTCCGGCTGGAAGGCTTCGCCATCCATCTGCCGCTGGACCGCACCGACGGCTCGGACGCCGTCGAGGAGGTCATCGGCTGGATGGACCGGCTGCGCGCGGCTCGGCTGCCGCTGCACACGATGTTCGTCAGCCACCTCAAGGCGGACGAGCTGATCCGGCTCCAGCAGCAGTTCCCGCAGACCCGGTTCCGCGCCCGCATCGGCACCCGGCTGTGGCTGGGCGACCACGATGCCACCGAGTACCGCGGTGCCGTCCTGGACGTCACGCGTGTGGCGAAGGGCGACCGGTTCGGCTACCGGCAGCAGAAGGCGGCCTCTGACGGCTACCTGGTGGTCGTGGCGGGCGGTACGTCGCACGGGGTGGGCCTGGAGGCCCCGAAGGCCCTGCACGGCGTCATGCCGCGCGCCAAGGGCGTCGCCCGGGCCGGGCTCGCCACGGTCAACCGGAACCTTTCTCCGTTCGTCTGGGGCGGCAAGCAGCGCTGGTTCGCCGAGCCGCCGCACATGCAGGTGTCGATCCTGTTCGTGCCCTCGGACGCCCCCGAGCCGAAGGTCGGTGACGAGCTGGTGGCCCATCTGCGGCACACCACGACCCAGTTCGACCGTCTCGTGGACCGCTGAGCCCGTCCAGGACAGCGAGAAGGCCGTATCCGGAGCGCCCGGATACGGCCTTCTGTGTGTCTGCCGGCTTGCCGCGCCGACGGGGCGGCGGTGTGTTCGCTCAGAGCGAACGGTCGTTATGGGACAGCGTTTCCGGCCGTCCCCAGTCCACCTGGGGCTCCTCGAAGTGGTCGGCGTGCCGTGGCGGGTGGGCTGCCGCACCGAGCACGAACGCGTCCTCCGCGCCGTCGAGCACCCCGCCCGAGGGATCGTCGTCCCCGGACCGGCGCACCACGTCCCGCTCCGGCATGAGGATGTCCCGTACGACGACGGCGCACAGGTACAGCGTGCCCAGCAGGTGCACCACGATCGCCCACTGGTAGCCCTGCGTGGGCAGGCCCTTGTGGGCGTCTCCACTGGTCGTGTAAGCGAGGTACATCCAGATGCCGAGGAAGTACGCCACCTCGCACGCCTGCCAGATCAGGAAGTCCCTCCACTTGGGCCGGGCCAGGACCGCCAGCGGCACCAGCCACAGGACGTACTGCGGGGAGTAGACCTTGTTGGTGAGGACGAAGGCCGCGACGATCAGGAAGGCCAGCTGAGCGAAGCGCGGCCGGCGCGGGGCGGTGAACGTCAGGGCGGCGATGCCGAGGAAGCACAGCACCACCAGCACCGTGGCCGCGTTGTTGACGAAGTCGGTGGTGGGCGGGTTGCTGGAGTTCTGCGCCCAGATCAGCCAGAAGGAGCCGAAGTCGACGCCGCGCTCCTTGCTGAAGGTGTAGAACTTCGCCCAGCCCTCGCGGATGTGGAAGCCCGACGCGTCGTGCGTGAGCATCACGGGCAGGTTCACCACCAGCCAGGCACCCACCGCGCCGCCTACGGCCTGGAAGAACTCGCGCCACTTGCCGGCCCGCCAGCACAGCACCAGCAGCGGGCCGAGCAACAGGACGGGGTACAGCTTGGCGGCCGTGGCGAGCCCCAGGAGGACACCGAAGGCGAGGGCCCGGCCCCGCGACCACATCAGCATCGCGGCGGCGGTCAGCGCCACCGCCAGCAGGTCCCAGTTGATGGTCGCGGTCAGCGCGAAGGCGGGCGCCAGGGCGACCAGGAGGCCGTCCCACGGGCGCCGGCGGTGGGTGCGGGCCACACAGACGGCGATGACCGCGGCGCACACCATCAGCATCCCGGCGTTGACGAACCAGTACCACTGCTCCTGGTGCTGGATGCTGCCGCTGTGCGGGGTCAGCCAGGAGGCCACCTCCATGAACACACCGGTGAGCACCGGATATTCGAGGTAGTCCATGTCGCCGGGAAGCTTGTCGAAGTACGGCACGAGATGGTCGGCGAACCCGCGGCCCTGGTAGAGGTGCGGGATGTCCGAGTAGCAGGCGTGCGTGTACTGGCTGCTCGCGCCGAAGAACCAGGCGCCGTCGTAGCACGGCGCCTTCTGGACCAGGCCGAGGGCGAACATGCCGATCGCCACGAGCGCCACGACCCGTACGGGCGTCCACCAGGAGGTGCCGAGCAGGGCGCGCCGCCCCAGGGGACCGCCGATCAGCTCACTGCCGGCGGCGGCGACCCCGTCCTCCCTGGTCGGCTGCACCGGCTCTGCCGCGGCGGGCCGCACGGGCTCGGGCTTGTGCATGCTCGCGGGCGTCATCTCTGCACTGGGCATGGGGCACATCCTGCCGTACCTGGCCAGGAATACGCCGAGGGCCGCCGCACCTCGTGGTGCGGCGGCCCATGTTTCACGTGAAACACCCCTGGCGGGCGATATGGCCGCCAACCGGTCAGATCACCGGGCTAACCGTTCTGGCCCCCGAAGATGCCTCCGCCCCCGTTGCCATTGCCTCGGGTGCTGCCGGTTCCGGTTGTCTCCGTGGCCGTGGGCGTCGGCGTGGTGCCTCCGTCGACACCACCTGTGTCGGTGCCTCCGATGCCACCGTCGCCGCCGTTGCCGTTGCCGTTGCCATTGCCCGTGCAGTCGTTGCCCCAGCCGAACTGGCAGGACTCACTCGCCGACGGAGACGGCGTGGTGGTCGTCTCGCTCGGCGTCGGGCTGGGCGTGTCGCTCGGGGTCTGGCTCGGCGTGATCGTGACGCTCGGGGTCGGGGACGGGGCGCCTGCCTCGTCCTGGACAGTTCCGATCTCCGTGGCCTTCGGGAAGCCGAGGTCGTTCTGGCCCTTGAGCGCGGCCTTCATGTACTCGGTCCACACCAGCGTCGGGATGTCACCACCGTGGATGGAGTCCGTGTTCGCCGTGCCGTTCATGGAGAGCAGCTTGTGGTCCTTGGGGTTCTCACGGAACATCGCCACCGAAGTCGACAGCTGCTGGGTGTAGCCGACGAACCAGGCCGACTTGTTCTCGTCGGTGGTACCGGTCTTGCCCGCCGCCGTGCGGCCCAGGGCCTTGGCGTTCTTGCCCGTACCGTTCTGGATGACGTTCTCCAGGACGTCCGTGACGTTGTTGGCGATGTTCGGGTCCATCACCTCCTTGGGCGCCGGCTTCGGCTTGGTGAAGCTGGGCGCGTCCGCCCCGTTGACCTTGACCGCGGTCACGGAGTACGGGTCCGTCTGCTGGCCGGACGCGGCGAAGGTCGCGTAGGCGTCGGCCATGCGGATCGCGCTGGGCGTGGACGTACCGATGGCGAAGGACGGGTTGAGGTCCTGCGACATGCTCTGGTTGAGGATGCCGGCCTGCCGGGCCACGTCCCGGACGTGCGTCATCCCCACATCGACACCGAGCTGCACGAACGGCGTGTTGACGGACTGCTCCATCGCCTTGCGCAGGGTGATGTAGCCCCAGGGGTGGTCGCTCTCGTTCTCCTGGAAGAAGGGCGAGTTGTCCTTGTTGAGGTAATACGTCCCGTCCGGCTTCCTGACCTTGAGATGGTCGTTGCCGTTGTACTTGCTCAGCGGAGAGACGCCCTCACCCTTGGAGTTGTAGGTGCCGTACTCCATGGCGGCGGCGAGCACGAACGGCTTCCAGGTCGAACCCACAGGGACACCCGAGGTGTCGGCGTTGTTGGTGAAGTGCCCGTTCTCATAGCCGTCACCGCCGTAGAGGGCGACGATCGCGCCGTCCTTGGGCTTCACCGAGGCCGCACCGAACTGGACATATTTATCCAGATCACGATGCTTCGGGTCGAGGCGCTCCTTCTGGACACTCTTCACGGCCTTGGACAGGGCGTCGACCTTGTCCTTCTTGAAGGTCGTGTAGATCTGGTAGCCGCCCCGGTCGAACTGCGCCTCGGTGATGTCGGAGTGGGCGAGGACGTACTTCTTCGCCGTGTCCGCCAGGTAGCTGATCTGGCCGTTCATGCCCTTGGTCGCCTTGCGGCCGTCGGGCCGGGGGTACTTCCGGATGGCCACCTGGTAATCGGCGTCGGAGAGGTGCTTGTCCTTGTGCATCTCTTCGAGGATCCAGGACCAGCGCTCCTTGGAACGCCTCTCGTTCTCCTGCGGGGTCGCCGACTTGTCGAGGTCCTGGTTGCCCGCGGGGTCGTAGTACGTCGGGCCCTTCAGCAGCGCCGCGAGGACGGCGCACTCGCTCGGCTTGAGGTCGACCGCGTTCTTGCCGTAGTAGGTCTGCGCCGCGGCCTGGATGCCGTACGCGCCCCGGCCGAAGTACGAGGTGTTCAGGTAGCCCTGCAGGATCTGGTTCTTGTCGAGCTTCGCACCCACCTTTATGGAGATGAACATCTCCTTGAACTTCCGGGTGAGCGACTGTTCCTGGCTCAGGTACGTGTTCTTCACGTACTGCTGGGTGATCGTCGAGCCACCCTGGGTCTGGCCGCCCCGCGCCATGTTCATCACGGCGCGCGCGATGCCCATGGGGTCGACGCCCGAGTCGTCGTAGAAGGACTTGTTCTCCGCGGAGATCACCGCGTACCGCATCGCCTCGGGAATCTGGTCGATGCTGACGTTCTGCCGGTTGACGCCCGTGCCGGTGGCCACCATCTGCTTGCCGTCGGCCCAGTAGTAGACGTTGTTCTGGGACTTGGCGGCGTCGTTCTCGTTCGGAATGGAGACCATCGCGTAACCGATGCCCACCATCACGACCAGGCTGCCGACGAAGCCGATGAACAGGCCGCTGACCAGCTTCCAGGACGGCACCCAGCGCCGCCAGCCGTACTTGCCGGCCCGGGGGTAGTCGATCAACCGCTTCTTGCCGGGTGCGGTGGTCGCGCGGCCCTTGCCGCGCCCCGGGCCGGTCGGCCCGCCCGGGCCGCCGCGCCGGCCGCCCGGTCCCGTGTTGTCGGCCGCTCTGCGTCGGCCACCCTTCTGCGCCGCGCGGCGGGCCTCGGCACGGCTGCCGTAGGCGCGCTCCTCACCTTCCGAGCCAGTGGACTCCGCCCCATGGGAATGGGACCCATAGGAGTCGGCAGGGGACCCGTTGGCGCCTCGCGGTGCCGCACGGCGACCGGAGGACGAGCCGGACTGGCCGCGTCGGGCCGCGGCACGTCCGCCTCCCTGCGGCGGCGGCGGTTTGCGACGGTGCTCGCTCATCGAACGATTACTCCTCGGGCAGGCGCACCCGTGCGCGCCTGGAACGGCGGCTGGTTTCCGGTCCCCCCGAAGTACGGATGTGGTCGGTCCTGCATTCACCCGTACTGCACCGGGGACGATGACGCTCCCCGGGCGTCACGCGGTTCCCAGTGGTGTGCATGCCGCACAGACTACGCACCACCAAAACCTGTCGAGCCCCGAAGTTCACCCCAAAACCGGCAACTTGCCTCCTACGAATCGGTGATGTGATCCCGTTCACCGTCGTCCCTCTTGTCGCCTGCGGTGGGCCGTTCTATCGTCGTGATGTATCGAGTCGATACATCAGCGCGAGATAAAGACGCTGACAGGCACTGCGAGACCTGCGGGAACCGCCCTGCGGGACCGAGAGGAGGCGACGATGAGCCGGCGCTCCGGCATCCTTGAGTTCGCCGTGCTCGGCCTGCTGCGGGAGTCCCCGATGCACGGCTATGAGCTGCGCAAACGACTCAACACGTCATTGGGTGTGTTCCGTGCGTTCAGCTACGGGACCCTGTACCCCTGCCTCAAGACGCTGGTCGCCAACGGCTGGCTGATCGAGGAGCCGGGCAACGCCCAGGAGGACGCCCTCACCGCCTCCCTCGCCGGACGCCGCGCGAAGATCGTGTACCGATTGACGGCAGAAGGTAAGGAGCACTTCGAGGAACTGCTCTCGCAGACCGGCCCCGACGCGTACGAGGACGAGCACTTCGCCGCACGGTTCGCCTTCTTCGGGCAGACCTCGCGCGATGTGCGCATGCGCGTCCTGGAAGGCCGGCGCAGCCGCCTGGAGGAGCGCCTGGAGAAGATGCGCGCCTCCCTGGCGCGCACCCGGGAGCGCCTCGACGACTACACACTTGAGCTCCAGCGCCACGGGATGGAGTCCGTGGAGCGCGAAGTGCGCTGGCTGAACGAGCTCATCGAGAGCGAGCGGGCCGGGCGGGACCTGAGGGGTTCCGCCTCCGGGGGGTCCGCTCAGCAGGACACCACTACTGGATCGACGGGCGGCCTGCCCCGTCCCGGGGACACCCCCCGGACGGATACGCCCGGCGACACCGCCACGTGAGACCCATTCAGGGCCTCACTCGTACACACAGGGAGCAACCGGAATGGGTTCGGTTCGCGTAGCCATCGTCGGCGTGGGCAACTGCGCCGCGTCGCTGGTGCAGGGAGTCGAGTACTACAAGGACGCCGACCCGGCGTCCAAGGTCCCCGGCCTGATGCACGTGCAGTTCGGTGACTACCACGTCAAGGACGTGGAGTTCGTCGCCGCCTTCGACGTGGACGCCAAGAAGGTCGGCCTCGACCTCGCGGACGCGATCGGCGCCTCCGAGAACAACACCATCAAGATCTGCGACGTCCCCAGCACCGGTGTGACGGTCCAGCGCGGTCACACCCTCGACGGTCTCGGCAAGTACTACCGCGAGACCATCGAGGAGTCCGCCGAGGCGCCGGTCGACGTCGTCCAGGTCCTGAAGGACAAGCAGGTCGACGTCCTGGTCTGCTACCTGCCCGTCGGCTCCGAGGACGCGGCGAAGTTCTACGCCCAGTGCGCCATCGACGCCAAGGTCGCCTTCGTCAACGCCCTCCCGGTCTTCATCGCCGGCACCAAGGAGTGGGCGGACAAGTTCACCGAGGCCGGTGTGCCGATCGTCGGTGACGACATCAAGTCCCAGGTCGGCGCCACCATCACGCACCGCGTCATGGCGAAGCTGTTCGAGGACCGCGGTGTCATCCTGGACCGCACGATGCAGCTGAACGTCGGCGGCAACATGGACTTCAAGAACATGCTCGAGCGCGAGCGCCTGGAGTCCAAGAAGATCTCCAAGACGCAGGCCGTCACCTCCCAGATCCCCGACCGGGACCTCGGCGAGAAGAACGTCCACATCGGCCCGTCCGACTACGTCGCCTGGCTCGACGACCGCAAGTGGGCCTACGTCCGCCTTGAGGGCCGCGCCTTCGGTGACGTCCCGCTGAACCTTGAGTACAAGCTCGAGGTCTGGGACTCCCCGAACTCCGCCGGTGTGATCATCGACGCCCTGCGCGCCGCGAAGATCGCCAAGGACCGCGGCATCGGCGGCCCGATCCTGTCGGCCTCCTCGTACTTCATGAAGTCCCCGCCGGTCCAGTACTTCGACGACGAGGCCCGCGAGAACGTCGAGAAGTTCATCCGCGGCGAGGTCGAGCGCTAGCTCGCACGAGAAACGCTCCTGCCAGGGCAGTGAAGGTCCCCGGGTTTCCCGACCCGGGGACCTTCCGCATGTGTGAGGCTGTCGACCATGCCCGTCGTACGTGACCTGCGTCTGCTGTTGCGCCTGCGGCACTTCCGGCGCCTGCTGTACGTCCGCCTCCTGTCCCAGGGCGCCGATGGCGTCTACCAGGTCGCGCTCGCCGCGTACGTCGTCTTCTCCCCGGAGAAACAGACCTCGGCCGCCGCAATCGCCTCGGCGATGGCGGTCCTCCTGCTCCCCTACTCACTGGTCGGACCCTTCGCCGGCGTCCTGCTGGACCGCTGGCGGCGCCGGCAGGTCTTCCTGTACGGCAACCTGCTGCGCGCCCTGCTGGCCGCGGCCACCGCCGCGCTGATGATCGGCCACGCCCCCGAGTGGCTCTTCTACGTCTCCGCGCTGTGCGTCACGGCCGTCAACCGTTTCGTCCTCGCCGGGCTGTCCGCCGCCCTGCCCCGGGTCGTCGACGCCGAGCGCCTGGTGCTCGCCAACTCGATCTCCCCGACCGCCGGCACGCTCGCCGCGACCGCCGGCGGGGGTCTGGCCTTCGGCGTGCGGATCGTGGCGTCGGACTCGGACGCGGCGGTGGTGCTGCTCGGCGCCTTCCTCTATCTGTGTGCCGCCCTGGCCTCACTGGCCATGCCGCGCGCCCTGCTCGGCCCTGACCGGACGCCGGAGCGGCCCCATCTGCGGACCGCGCTCGCCGACACCGCCCGCGATCTCCTCGCGGCCGTCCGGTATCTGGCCGAGCCCCAGCGCCGGGAAGCGGCCTGGGCGCTGGCCTCGATGACCCTGATGCGCTTCTGCTACGGCGCGCTCCTGGTCCTGCTGCTCATGCTGTGCCGGTACGCCCTCTCCTCGACCCCCGACGAAGGGCTTCGCCTGCTCGGGCTCGCGCTGGCGGCGTCCGGTGCGGGCTTCTTCGCGGCTGCCGTGGTGACACCGGCAGCGGCGGGGCGTCTCGGCCCTGCCCGCTGGATCGCGGTCTGCTCCGGCGCGGCCACGGTGCTGGAACCCGCGCTCGGCCTGTCGTTTGCCACCGGCCCGCTGCTCGTCGCGGCCTTCGTCCTGGGCCTGACCACCCAGGGCGCCAAGATCGCCACGGACACGATCGTCCAGGAGTCGGTCGAGGACGGCTTCCGGGGCCGGATCTTCTCCGTGTACGACGTCCTCTTCAACGTCTCCTTCGTGGGCGCTGCCGGAGTGGCCGCCCTGATGCTTCCCCCGGATGGCCGGTCGGTGGTGCTGATCGTGTTCGTCGCCCTGATCTACGCCGGGGTCGCCGTGGCCATGGCGCGGCACCGAAACAGGAACGGGGGCGATGTTTCACGTGAAACATCGCCCCCTCGATAAGACCCCGGGTCATGTTTCACGTGAAACATGACCTCACGGATGGCCTCAGCCCTGCTCGGCCCACCACTCCTTGAGCGCGGCCACCGCGGCGTCGTGCTCCATCGGACCGTTCTCCAGGCGCAGCTCCAGCATGTGCTTGTACGCCTTGCCGACGGCCGGGCCCGGACCGACACCCAGGATCTCCATGATCTGGTTGCCGTCGAGGTCGGGACGGATGGCGTCCAGCTCCTCCTGGTCCTTCAGCTGGGCGATGCGCTCCTCCAGGCCGTCGTAGGCCCGGGACAGCGCCGCCGCCTTCCGCTTGTTGCGCGTGGTGCAGTCGGAGCGGGTCAGCTTGTGCAGGCGGTCCAGCAGCGGACCCGCGTCCCGGACATAGCGGCGGACCGCCGAGTCGGTCCACTCCCCGGTGCCGTAGCCGTGGAAGCGCAGGTGCAGCTCGACCAGCCGTGAGACGTCCTTCACCAGCTCGTTCGAGTACTTCAAGGCGGTCATGCGCTTCTTGGTCATCTTGGCGCCGACCACCTCGTGGTGGTGGAAGGAGACCCGGCCGTCCTTCTCGAAGCGTCGGGTGCGCGGCTTGCCGATGTCGTGCAGCAGCGCGGCCAGGCGGAGGGTGAGGTCCGGGCCGTCCTCCTCCAGCGCGATCGCCTGCTCCAGGACGATCAGCGTGTGCTCGTAGACGTCCTTGTGCCGGTGGTGTTCGTCACGCTCCAGGTGCAGCGCCGGCAGCTCGGGCAGGACATGGTCGGCGAGCCCCGTGTCGACGAGCAGCGCCAGTCCCTTGCGCGGGTGCGCGGAGAGGACCAGCTTGTTCAGCTCGTCCCGAACCCGCTCCGCCGAGACGATCTCGATGCGCCCGGCCATCTCCGTCATGGCGGTGACGACCTCGGGAGCGACCGTGAAGTCCAGCTGGGCGGCGAACCGGGCAGCCCGCATCATGCGCAGGGGGTCGTCCGAGAACGACGCCTCGGGCGTACCCGGTGTGCGCAGCACACGCGCCGCGAGATCCTCCAGGCCACCGTGCGGGTCGATGAACTCCTTCGCCGGCAGCGCCACGGCCATCGCGTTGACCGTGAAGTCGCGACGGACCAGGTCCTGCTCGATGGAGTCGCCGTAGGACACCTCCGGCTTGCGCGAGGTGCGGTCGTACGCCTCCGACCGGTAGGTGGTGATCTCGATCTGGTAGCCGCCCTTGTGCGCGCCGACCGTGCCGAAGGCGATGCCCACCTCCCAGACGGCGTCCGCCCATGGCCGGACGATCTTCAGTACGTCCTCAGGGCGGGCGTCGGTGGTGAAGTCCAGGTCGTTGCCGAGCCGGCCGAGCAGCGCGTCGCGGACCGATCCGCCGACCAGGGCGAGCGAGAACCCGGCCTCCTCGAATCGGCGGGCGAGGTCGTCGGCGACGGGGGCCACCCGCAGCAGCTCGGCGACCGCGCGCTGCTGCGCCTGGCTCAGGGCAGAGGGAGTTTCTTCGTTGGGGTTCGGCACAACAGAAGAGGGTACGTGCCCCGCACGGCCCGGGGCGCCCCCATTAAGGCGGTGGACAGGTCCCGGCATACCCGTGCAAGCGCTGCTCTTGCGGCGTACGGCCGCTCTCCCCTCGATACTGGATATAGAGGACGGGTCACCGCTGCTCTTCGATCTTGTCGAGGAGACCGCGGCACTTCCGTTCAGCGCGCATCGTTACCATGCGTGGACGCACAATCCGACGACCACTGACGACGACGAGGGACGGGCGAGCGCGTGGCCGAGGCGGCTGACTTCCAGGGGACCAGTGCCTCACCTGCCCGCCGCTGGCTGCGGCGCGCCGGAGCGCTCCTCACCGGGGCTCCACTGCTGGCCGGCCTGCTCCAGCTGCCCGCCGCCGGGCCCGCGCAGGCCGCCTCCTCCGGCCCGGTGTCGGTCTCCCTGGACTCGCTCAGCCCCAGTGCCCCCACGGACGACGACACGCTGACCGTGTCCGGCACGGTGACCAACAACGGCAAGCAGGCCGTCACCGACGCCCATGTGGGCCTGCGGGTGGGCTCCCAGCTGACCACCCGCTCGGACATCGACTCCGTCGCCCGGCACTCCGACGACGTGCAGGCCGCCACCGGCTCCGAGGTCGACGACAAGTACGAGGAGAAGTTCGACAAGCTGGCCCCGGGCGTCGCCGAGCACTTCAGCATCTCCGTCCCCATGGACAAGCTCGACCTCGGTGAGGACGGGGTCTACGAGTTCGACGTCGCTCTGTCCGGCCAGACCTCGGCCCAGCGCTGGGACCAGGTGCTCGGCGTGCAGCGGACGTTCCTGCCGTGGCAGCCGTCGGACGCCGACACCAAGACCAGGGCGACGTTCCTGTGGCCGCTGATCTCCACGGTCCACATGACGGCCAAGACGGGCGCGGGCGAGCTGCAGACGCCGGAGTTCCTCAACGACGACCTGGCCAAGGAGCTGGCACCCGGCGGTCGGCTGGCCCAGATGGTGGAGCTGGGCAAGGACCTGGACATCACCTGGGTGATCGACCCGGACCTGCTGGCCTCGGTCGACGCGATGGCCGTGGGCAACTACCGGATCCAGAACGACGACGGCACCAGCACGCCCGGCTCCCGGGAGCACCAGGCGCTCGCCAAGCAGTGGCTGGCCACCCTGCAGAAGGCGGTGACCGGCAAGGAGGTCGTCGCGCTGCCGTTCGGCGACCCGGACCTGGCCTCCCTGGCGCACCGGGGCACGAGCGTCACCGGCTCGCTCAGCCATCTCAAGGACGCCACCGAAGTCGCCGCGACCACCGTGAAGACCGTGCTCCACGTCACCCCGAGCACCGCCTTCGCCTGGCCCGTCAACGGCGCCGTGGACCCGTCGATCATGAAGGTCGCGACCTCCGCCGGGGCCGACCAGGTGATCGCCCGCAGCGACAGCCTCCAGGAGACCTCCGGGCTGTCGTACACGCCGTCCGCCGCCCGCCCGGTCGGCGGAGGCACCACGGCGGTGGTGGCCGACGCCCGGCTGTCCAGGGCGTTCGAGGGCGATCTGACGAAGGCGGGCTCGGCCACGCTCGCCGTGCAGAAGTTCCTGGCCCAGAGCCTGGAGCTGAACGGGCAGACGGACAGGGAGCGCAGCATCGTCGTCGCCCCGCAGCGCATGCCCACGGCGAGCCAGGCGCGGGCGATGGCGGCGGCGCTGACGGCGCTCCAGGGCGGCACCTGGTCCCAGTCGCAGGACCTCACCGCGGCGGCCAAGGACAAGCCCGACCCGGGGGCCACCACGCGCATCCCGTCGACGTCCGCCTACCCCTCCTCGCTGCGCCGGCAGGAGCTGCCGCGGGCGGCCTTCGACCAGATCGCCCGCACCCAGGACAAGCTCGACAACTTCCAGGTGATCCTCACCGACCAGTCCCGTGTGGTCACCCCGTTCGGACGGGCCATAAACCGCGAGATGTCCACGTCCTGGCGCGGCCGGAGCAGCGAGGCGGACAACTACCGAGGCGGCGTGGAGGCATGGCTCGACGAGCTGGCCGACCAGGTCAAGCTGATCGACAAGTCCGAGACCAAGCTCTCGGGCCGCAGCGCCACCATCCCGGTGACGGTCCAGAACAACCTCGTCCAGCCCGTCGGCCACCTGGTGCTGCGCCTGACCTCGACCCAGCCGACCCGGCTGAAGATCGGCGGCAACGCCTACTACGAGCAGCAGGTGGAGGTCTCCGGCGGGCACAGCCAGTCGGTGAAGTTCACCACCTCGGCCAACGCCAACGGCCGGGCCACGGTCATCGCCCAGCTGTACACCGAGGACGGCCGGAGGTACGGCGAAGCCGTCACCTTCGACGTGAAGGTCACCGAGGTCACGCCCACCGTGATGCTGGTCATCGGCGGCGGCGTACTGCTCCTCGTCCTGGCCGGCTTCCGGATGTACACCCAGCGCAAGCGCGCCGCCGCCCGGCAGGCCGACGAGGACGGCCCGGGCACGGCGGAAGAAGGCCCGGACCAGCCCGGGAACCCCGAGACGCCCGGCGGCCGTCTCCCGGAGGAGTCCGACTCCGCCTCCGGGGCAGACGACCCGGAGCAGCCGAGTGACCCTGCGCCGGACACCGCACCGGAAAGCGCCGACCCGTCCGGGACGGGTGAGAGAGTGGACCGTTGAGCGATGTCGTGGCCGGTGGGCCCGGGACGATGAGGTGGGGTAAGCATGAACGCGCCGTACGACGGTGACCGCGGTCAGGGCGCGGCCGGCTCGGGCTACCCCGAG
Source organism: Streptomyces sp. NPDC046727 (assembly GCF_040645635.1). Taxonomy (NCBI): domain Bacteria; kingdom Bacillati; phylum Actinomycetota; class Actinomycetes; order Kitasatosporales; family Streptomycetaceae; genus Streptomyces; species Streptomyces sp. NPDC046727. The sequence continues at coordinate 52,390 of NZ_JBEYYR010000023.1, read as the reverse complement.
CCGCCGCCCGAGCCCGGCCAGGCGCCGCCGCAGCACGCGGCGGACATGTATCTCCAGGACGCCTACGAGCAGGACCCCTACCGGGCGCACGACCTGGCCGCCCAGGACCCGGTCGCCGAGGCGCTGTACGACCGCGCCGCGCACCCGCCGCCGCCCCCGGGCACCTACGACCCGCAGCAGCAGCCCTACGCGCCGCCCGCCCAGTCCCCCTACGCCCCCGACCCGCAGGTGTGGGCGCAGACCCCGGCGCCGGAGCCGGGCGGCGCCGGGCAGTACCTGCCGTACGGCGACGACCCGCGCACGACCCAGTTCGTGGGCGTGGACGACCTGGTCTCGCACTCCGGCGAGGAGTACCACGAGCCGGACGCCTTCGCTCATCTCTTCAAGGACCAGCAGCACAGCGGCGGGCACGCGCCCATGGACCCGCCGGGCGTCCCCGGGCCGGCCGCCGCGCCGGGTCTGGGCACCGCCGGTCCGTACCCGCAGCAGCACGGTCAGGGCCCGCAGCAGGGCCACCCGTACGCCGCGGCCGGGTACCCGGCCGGCCCCTCCGCCGGATACCCCGCGCAGCCCCCGGTGCCCGCCCCGGCCGCGGCTCCGGATCCCGCCGGTGCCCAGGGGATCGCCGAGCCGGTGGCCACCACGGCCGGTGACGCTCCCGTCGCTCCCGCCGCTCCCGCCAAGAAGGGCGGGCGGGCCTCCGGGCTGCTGAAGTCCAGCGCGGTCATGGCGGCGGGCACGATGGTCTCCCGCCTCACCGGTTTCGTCCGCTCCGCGCTGATCGCCGCCGCGCTGGGCCTCGGCTTCCTCGCCGACTCCTTCCAGGTGGCCTACCAGCTTCCGACGATGATCTACATCCTCACCGTCGGCGGCGGCCTGAACTCCGTGTTCGTGCCGCAGCTGGTGCGTTCCATGAAGGAGGACGAGGACGGCGGCGAGGCCTTCGCCAACCGGCTGCTGACCCTCGTGATGGTGGCCCTGGCCGCCCTGACCGGGCTCGCGATGTTCGCCGCGCCGCTGCTGGTGCGGATGCTGGCCAACCCCGTCGCCAGCAACCCGGCGGCGAACGAGGTCGCGGTCACCTTCACCCGCTACTTCCTGCCCTCGATCTTCTTCATGGGCATCCATGTGGTGATGGGTCAGATCCTCAACGCGCGGGGGAAGTTCGGCGCGATGATGTGGACCCCGGTCCTGAACAACATCGTCATCATCGTGACGCTGGGCATGTTCATCTGGGTCTACGGCACCGCCGCCAACTCCCACCTGGACGTCACCAGCATCCCGCCGGAGGGCCAGCGGCTGCTCGGCGTCGGTGTGCTGCTCGGCCTGGTCGTCCAGGCACTGGCGATGATCCCCTACCTGCGGGAGACCGGCTTCCGGATCCGGCTGCGCTTCGACTGGAAGGGCCACGGCCTGGGCAAGGCCGCGATGCTCGCCAAGTGGACGGTCCTGTTCGTCCTCGCCAACCAGGCGGGTGCCATGGTCGTCACCCAGCTGTCCACCGCCGCCGGAAAGGACTCCGGCGTCAAGGGCACCGGCTTCGCCGCCTACGCCAACGCCCAGCTGATCTGGGGCCTGCCGCAGGCCATCATCACCGTGTCCCTGATGGCCGCCCTCCTGCCGCGCATCTCGCGCTCGGCCGCCGAGAACGACGCGGGCGCCATCCGCGACGACATCTCCCAGGGCCTGCGCACCACCGCGGTCGCCATCGTGCCCATCGCCTTCGGGTTCGTCTCGCTCGGCATCCCGATGTGCACGCTGATCTTCGGCTCCGCCGGCACCGGCGCGGCCGTCAACATGGGCTACATGCTGATGGCCTTCGGCCTCGGCCTGATCCCGTACTCCGTGCAGTACGTCGTCCTGCGCGCGTTCTACGCCTACGAGGACACCCGCACCCCCTTCTACAACACGGTCATCGTGGCCGCGGTCAACGCCGGTGCCTCGGCACTCTGCTACGTCCTGCTGCCGCCGCGCTGGGCGGTCGCAGGCATGGCCGCCGCCTACGGCCTCGCCTACGCCATCGGAGTGGGTGTCGCCTGGCGCCGGCTGCGCAAGCGGCTGGGCGGGGACCTGGACGGGTCCCGGGTGCTGCGCACGTACGCACGGCTGGGCATCGCCTCGGTGCCGGCGGCCCTGCTCAGCGGCGCGGCCTGCTACGGCATCGGGCACAGTCTCGGCCAGGGCGTCGTCGGCTCCTTCGCCGCGCTGCTCGTCGGCGGTGCCGTCCTGTTCGGCGTCTTCTTCGTCGCCGCCCGCCGGATGCGCATCGAGGAACTCAACTCGCTCGTGGGCATGGTGCGCGGGCGTCTGGGACGCTGAGGCGGGGGTAGGCGCACAACCATCGTCCGCCGCCGTGTGTCGTGCATAGCGGCGGACTGTGGGCACAATTGGTTTCGGCGTCGGACAGCGTGCAACGGATGGGGAGGCAGGGACGACGGTGGCGGAACGGAGCACGGCTGCCGTCGACGTGGCAGACAACAGCGGTGAGCAGCCGCTGACCGCCAAGGCGGACCAGTCCACGGCCGACGGGGTGGCCAAGAACCCGGAGCGGGACACGGACAGCGACGAGGCACAGGGAAGCGGCTCAGCCGAAGGTCCCGGACGGAAGGCATCGCCTCCGGAGCTGCACAGCGGTCACAAGCTCGCCAGACGCTACCGGCTGGAGGAGTGCGTCACCCGTCTGGACGGATTCAGCAGTTGGCGTGCGGTCGACGAGAAACTCCGTCGTGCCGTCGGCGTCCATGTACTGCCCGCGGACCATCCCCGCGGCCGCTCCGTGCTCGCCGCCGCCCGTTCCTCCGCACTGCTAGGCGACCCGCGCTTCGTCCAGGTCCTCGACGCCGTCGAGGACAACGACCTCGTCTACGTCGTCCACGAGTGGCTGCCCGATGCCACCGAGCTGTCCACGCTCCTCGCAGGCGGCCCGCTGGAGCCGCACGACGCCTACCAGATGGTCAGTCAGATCGCCTCGGCGATGGCTGCCGCGCACCGGGAGGGCCTCGCCCATCTGCGGCTGAACCCGAACGCCGTGCTGCGCACCTCCACCGGGCAGTGGCGCATCCGCGGCCTCGCCGTGAACGCGGCGCTGCGCGGCATCAGCTCCGACACCCCGCAGCGCACCGACACCGAGTCGATCGGCGCCCTGCTGTACGCGGCGCTGACCCAGCGCTGGCCGTACGAGAACGACGCCTACGGTCTGGCCGGCCTCCCCAAGGACATCGGCCTCATCGCCCCGGACCAGGTGCGGGCCGGTGTGCACCGGGGCCTGTCCGAGCTGGCGATGCGCGCCCTCGTGAACGACGGGGCCACGGCGTCCCGGCACGAGGCTCCGTGCACCACGCCGGAGGAGCTGGTGAAGGCGATCGGCGAGATGCCGCGCATCCGCCCGCCCGAGCCGGCGTTCACGGCCCCGCCGGAGTACCAGCGCACGACCTACCAGCAGGGCACGTACGGCCGCCAGGCGCCGCGCGCCGGTGTCACACAGCCGATGGCGACCCCGCCGCCCCCGCTCCAGAGCCGCACCGGCAAGGCCCTGAAGTGGGCGGTGTCGGCCCTTCTCATCGCCGCTCTGGGACTGGGCAGCTGGCAGCTGGCGGACGCCCTGATGGGCCAGGGCGAGAAGTCGGACGACACCCACAAGAGCCAGACGTCGGACAACGGCGACAAGAACACCGCGAAGCCGAAGCCGAAGCCGATAAAGATCCTGAACGGTCAGGAGTACATCGCCGAGGGCGGCGCCCAGAACTCCGGTGCCGAGCCCAAGACCTACGACGGCGACGCGTCGACGTACTGGAAGACCAAGAGCTTCAACGAGGGTCCGGCGTTCGCGCCTTACAAGCCGGGCGTCGGCATCGTGTACGACCTCGGCTCGGCCAAGGAACTCAGCACGGCCACCATCGACCTCCGCTACGCCGGTGACCACACGACGGTCGAGCTGTACGCTGCGGACTCTCTGACGTCGGCATCGCGCGACTCGGCCCACAGGATCGGCAGCGTCACGACGACCAGCACCACGGCCACGGTGAAGGCCACCAAGTCGGTCAAGACGCGGTACGTCCTCGTCTGGCTGACGGCCGTGCCGAACTCGGGGTACGACTCCACCCTGTACGCCAGCGCCGGCTGGAAGCAGGCCATCGGCGAAGTGAAGTTCACGGGCTGACATCTCACCCGGACCGGAGGGGGCAGATGGCGGACGGCGCCGCATACGACGGAGTGGGCGACCGCGACCTGCTCGCCCGCCACGTGGAAGGCGACCCCGAGGCCTTCGGTGAGATCGTGCGGCGGCATCGGGACCGGCTCTGGGCGGTCGCTCTGCGGACCCTGGGGGACCGGGAGGAGGCCGCCGACGCCGTGCAGGACGCCCTGGTGTCGGCCTACCGGGCTGCCCACACCTTCCGTGGTCAGTCGGCCGTCACGACGTGGCTGCACCGGATCACGGTGAACGCCTGTCTGGACCGGGCCCGTAAGGCGGCCTCGCGGAAGACGGCTCCGGTCGACGACACCGAGCGGCTGGAGCAGTTGCTGGAACCGCACGAGTCCGCCTCGGCACCGGCCGAGCGGAAGGACGTGCACCGTCAGCTCCTCGAAGCGCTCGGCACCCTTCCGCCCGAGCAGCGGGCCGCTCTGGTCCTGGTGGACATGCAGGGCTACCCCGTGGCGGAGGCCGCACGGATCCTGGATGTGCCGACGGGGACGGTGAAGAGCCGGTGCGCCCGGGGCCGGGCGAGGCTGCTGCCCCTGCTCACGCATCTTCGGCCCGAAGGCACCGGGGGCCCGCGATCCGGCGGTACCGGGGACGGGAAAGAAACCGGCCCGGGACGGAACCGGGGGAAGGGTCCATCCGTCCCACCGGCAACGGGGTCCCCGAGCGGACGACCACGGGACGCGGGACCGAGTGATTCAGCCGTAGTGAAGGGCGGAGGTGGGCGAGCGTGACTTCCACGACAGACACGGCCGGGCACCCGGACGTCGCGGAGATCTCCGACCTCACCGAGGGCCTGCTTCCCCCGGACCGCAGCACCGATGTGCGGCGCCATCTCGACACCTGCGAGCCGTGCGCGGATGTGTACACCTCTCTGGAGGAGATCCACGGCCTGCTCGGCTCCGTGCCGGAGCAGGAGCGCATGCCGGACGATGTGGCTGCGCGCATCGACGCCGCTCTTGCCGCCGAGGCAGCGCTGAGCGCCGTCGGCGAGGTCCCCGCGGGCCATGTTTCACGTGAAACATCGACCCCCACTGAACACCTCCCCGACCGCCTCACGGAACGCCCCGCTGACCGACCCGCCGGGCGGCCTCGTGCGGCGACCGGACCCGGCCGCAAGGGATCCGAGCGCGGCCGGCGCCGCGGCCGGCTCGTCCTGGGTGCCGTTCTCACGGCCGCGGTGCTGGGCGCCGGAGGTCTGATCGTGAAGTCGCTCGGCGACAACCCCGACCACCCGACAGCCCACGGAACGCCGACCGCCTCCGCCGGCGCCTTCTCCGGCGACAGCGTGCAGAACCAGGTGCACGCCCTCCTCACCACCAAGAAGACACTGCCGCGGCGCAGCGAGAAGCCCCGGATGGGCACCGACGGCGGAACGAACTCGCCCAGCTCCACCGAGGGACCGAACACCCTGCTGCAGACCTCGGTTCCGGTCCCCGACTGTGTCCGGCAGGCACTCCACCGGACCGCCGATGTCCTGGGCGCCAAGACGGGAACGTACGGAGGGAAGGCCGCCTACCTCGTCGTCGTGGCCGATGCCCACGACACCAAGTGGGTGACGGCCTACGTCGTCGACGCGGCCTGCGTGCACCAGCAGACCACGTCGACCGGCAGGGTTCTGCTGAAGCAGTCCGTCGCTCGCCCCTGAGTCTGGTGGCACACTCCTTCGGTCTTCCCTGGGCATGCGTGTGCCCGGACACACCGGGAATGCGGGCCCCGTAGGATCCGTTGGGTGGGGTGAGAGTCCTGAAAGGGGCTCCCGCCCGGTCGACTGACGCAGACCAGAGACGAGGAATCAAGCCGTGAGCGACGTCCGTAACGTGATCATCATCGGCTCCGGGCCCGCAGGCTACACGGCGGCGCTGTACACCGCCCGTGCCTCGCTGAAGCCCCTGGTGTTCGAAGGCGCCGTCACCGCGGGTGGTGCACTGATGAACACCACCGAGGTGGAGAACTTCCCGGGCTTCCGCGACGGCATCATGGGCCCCGACCTCATGGACAACATGCGCGCCCAGGCCGAGCGCTTCGGTGCGGAGCTGGTCCCGGACGACATCGTCTCCGTCGACCTGGCCGGTGAGATCAAGACCGTCACCGACACCGCGGGCACGGTCCACAAGGCGAAGGCCGTCATCGTCACCACCGGCTCCCAGCACCGCAAGCTGGGCCTGCCGAACGAGGACGCTCTCTCCGGCCGCGGCGTCTCCTGGTGCGCCACCTGTGACGGGTTCTTCTTCAAGGACCAGGACATCGCCGTGATCGGCGGTGGCGACACCGCGATGGAGGAGGCCACCTTCCTCTCGCGGTTCGCGAAGTCCGTGACGGTCGTCCACCGCCGGGACACCCTGCGCGCCTCCAAGGCGATGCAGGAGCGCGCCTTCAACGACCCGAAGATCAAGTTCGTCTGGGACAGCGAGGTCGCCGAGGTCCAGGGCGAGCAGAAGCTCTCCGGCCTGAAGCTGCGCAACGTCAAGACCGGCGAGCTGTCGGACCTGCCCGTGACCGGTCTGTTCATCGCGATCGGCCACGACCCGCGCACCGAGCTGTTCAAGGGCCAGCTGGACCTGGACGAGGAGGGGTACCTGAAGGTCGCCTCGCCGTCCACTCGCACCAACCTGACCGGTGTCTTCGCCGCCGGTGACGTGGTGGACCACACCTACCGCCAGGCGATCACCGCGGCCGGCACCGGCTGCTCCGCCGCTCTGGACGCCGAGCGCTTCCTCGCCGCCCTGGCGGACGAGGACCAGGCGGAGCCCGAGAAGACCGCAGTCTGACCTTCCCCTTCCCCGCCCCCACCGCACGACCGAGGTAAGGAGCCCACCGTGGCCGGCAACCTGAAGATTGTTACCGACGACACCTTTGACGAGGAAGTCCTCAAGAACGACAAGCCCGTCCTGGTGGACTTCTGGGCGGAGTGGTGCGGTCCGTGCCGCCAGATCGCCCCGTCCCTGGAGGCGATCGCCGCCGAGCACGGCGACAAGATCGAGATCGTCAAGATCAACATCGATGAGAACCCGGGCACGGCCGCCAAGTACGGCGTCATGTCCATCCCGACCCTGAGCGTCTACCAGGGCGGCGAGGTCACCAAGGTCATCGTCGGCGCCAAGCCCAAGGCCGCGCTCCTCCGTGACCTCGACGAGTACATCGCCGAGTGACGTTTCACGTGAAACACGAATGGGCCAACCCCCTCGGGGTTGGCCTATTCGCATAGAACGGCCCGTGCACAGAACTACAGCGGCCTCAGCACAGGCTCCTTCTGAACCGCTCCCAGGAGCCGGTCGAGTGCCATCTCCACGTCTTCCTTCCAGGAGAGCGTGGACCGCAGCTCCAGCCGCAGCCGGGGATGCGCGGGATGCTGCCGGACCGTCTTGAAGCCCACGGCCAGCAGATGGTCGGCCGGCAGCAGACAGGCGGGTGCCTCCCAGCGGGCATCGCCGAACGCCTCGATCGCCTTGAAGCCCCGGCGCAGCAGATCCTTGGCGACCGCCTGCACCAGCACCCGGCCCAGCCCCTGCCCCTGGTAGCCGGGCATGACGAACCCCGTCATCAGCTGGACGGCGTCCGACGAGACCGGGCTCGTGGGGAAGGCCGTCGACCGAGGGACATAGGCCGGCGGAGCGTAGAGGACGAAGCCCGCCGGCACGTCATCGACGTACACCACCCGGCCGCACGACCCCCAGTCCAGCAGGACGGCGGAGATCCAGGCTTCCTTCTCCAGCGCGGACGTGCCCGCCTTCACCGCCGCTTCGCCGCTGACGGGGTCCAGTTCCCAGAAGACACACGATCGACAGCGGTGGGGAAGGTCCTGAACGTTGTCCAGCGTGAGCGGCACGAGCCGACGCCCCATGAAGGCAGATCCTCGCTTCCTTCGCCCGCCGCATCGCGAGCGGCTGACAGAGCGCTCCGTTCCCTGAGCAGGCTGCCGACGAATCCGCCGACCGCTCCCAGGCCCAGGACGGCGCTCACCAGTCCGGTGCGGCTCATCGATCGCATGGCCCCCGACTCCCCACTCACAGATGCAGATGCTGTCCGGTGGATGTGCCATACCTGATCGCATCGTATCCACGATGGGATTCACGAGATACCGCCTCAAAGCAAAGAGCGGGCCGTGTTCCGGTACACACCGGACACGGCCCGCTCCACTGCACCCCGGGGCAGCACCGCCGGAGGATCAGTCCTGCGGCTCCTCGCCGTCGTTCTCCTGAAGGCTCTGCTGGAGGGCCAGCCGCTCGCCCGGGGCGAGCGTGCTGAGGATCCTTTCGAGATCGTCCGCGGAGGCGAACTCGACGGTGATCTTGCCCTTCTTCTGGCCCAGCTCGACCTTCACGCGCGTCTCGAAGCGGTCCGAGAGCCGCGTGGCCAGCTCGCTCAGCGCCGGAGAGGGCACCGAACCGGCCCGCGGGCCACGGGAGCGCGAGGCCTTCTGAGGCCGCGAGCCCATCAGCGTCACGATCTCTTCCACGGACCGCACCGACAGCCCCTCGGCCACGATCCGGTGCGCCAGCCGGTCCTGCTCCTCCGAGTCCTCGACGGCCAGCAGCGCCCGGGCGTGGCCGGCCGAGAGCACGCCGGCCGCTACCCGCTTCTGGACGGTCGGGGAGAGCTTCAGCAGACGCAGGGTGTTGGAGACCTGCGGACGGGAACGCCCGATCCGGTCGGCCAGCTGGTCATGCGTGCAGTTGAAGTCCTTCAGCAGCTGGTCGTAGGCAGCGGCCTCTTCGATCGGGTTCAGCTGCGCGCGGTGCAGGTTCTCCAGCAACGCGTCCAGGAGGAGCTTCTCGTCGTCCGTGGCCCGGACGATGGCCGGGATGGCCTCCAGACCGGCCTCACGGCAGGCGCGCCAGCGGCGCTCGCCCATGATCAGCTCGTAGCGGGCGGGCCCCACCTGACGGACCACGACGGGCTGCAGGAGACCGACCTCGGTGATCGAGGTGACCAGCTCCTGGAGCGCGTCCTCGTCGAAGATCTCACGCGGCTGGCGTGGGTTCGGCGTGATGGCGTCGAGCGGGATCTCGGCGAAGTGGGCACCCATCGGAGGCGCCGGCACCTCGACCGCCGGGCTCGCCGAGAGCACCTCGGTCTCCTGCGCCACGGGCGGCAGCGTGGCCACCTTCGCCGCGGCCACTCCGCGGTCGGTCGTCAGCACCGGGACGGCCGCGGGGGAGGTGGACGCTCCGCCCCCCATCGCGGCCGGAGCCGGAGCCTTCTCGGTCGGGGCAGCGGGGATCAGTGCGCCGAGACCACGGCCCAGACCCCTCCGTCGCTCACTCACTGGATCCCCTCCACCATGCTCGGGTCGTTCTGGGCGCCGATGTGGGCCTGGCTCGCGTCATAGCTGATGCCGATGCCCTTCAGCGCGATCTCTCGGGCCGCCTCGAAGTACGAGAGGGCGCCGCTCGATCCTGGATCGTAAGTCAGCACCGTCTGCCCATAGCTCGGCGCCTCGGAGATACGGACGGAGCGGGGAATGCTCGTCCGCAGCACCTCGTCACCGAAGTGGCTGCGCACCTCCTCCGCGACCTGGGAGGCGAGACGCGTCCGGCCGTCGTACATGGTGAGCAGGATGGTCGACACATGCAGGGTGGGGTTGAGGTGCCCCCGGACCAGGTCGACGTTGCGCAGGAGTTGGCCGAGGCCCTCCAGTGCGTAGTACTCGCACTGGATCGGAATGAGCACCTCGGCGCCCGCGACGAGCGCGTTGACCGTCAACAGGCCGAGCGAAGGCGGGCAGTCGATGAGGATGTAGTCCAGCGGCTGCTCGTACGCCTGGATCGCCCGCTGCAGCCGGCTCTCCCGGGCCACCAGGGACACCAGCTCGATCTCCGCACCGGCGAGATCGATGGTGGCGGGGGCGCAGAAGAGGCCTTCGACGTCCACCACGGGCTGGACGACCTCGGCGAGAGGCTTGCTCTCCACCAACACGTCGTAGATGGAAGGTACTTCGGCGTGGTGGTCGATCCCGAGCGCCGTGGACGCGTTGCCCTGCGGGTCGAGATCGATCACCAGGACGCGGGCACCGTGCAGAGCCAGCGAAGCGGCAAGATTGACGGTCGTCGTCGTCTTGCCCACGCCGCCCTTCTGGTTGGCGACCACGATGACTCGGGTCTGCTCCGGTCGCGGCAGGCCTTCGCCGGCGCGGCCGAGAGCCTCCACCGCCAGTTGGGCCGCACGACCGATGGGAGTGTCGTCCATCGGGGACGGTGTTTCACGTGAAACATCCGTCCCCATCGACTCGGTACGGGGACCGGGGACCGGATCGGTCATCGGTCCCGCGATGTTGGCGTCGGACCGCAAGGATTCACTCTCCTCGACTTCAGGCTCGCAATGAACAGAGCCTCCCATGTCTTCGGGGTCGTGAACCAGTGAGGCCTGGTGTTCTGTGGAGAAATCCACCTCTGTGGACAACTCCGTGCCCCTGGAGGGGGACGGACTGTCCGGGGACACCGGCTCCTCCGCGAGCGAGCCCAGGGGCTTCCGGTCGCGAGGTTCGGCCGCGGCGCGGCCACGACTGATGATGCCGTGCAGCAGTGAGCGACGTTTCACGTGAAACACGATGCACAGCCACTGCGACCGGACCTTCGCGACACTCCGTCTTGCATAGGTTTGGCAGCTTGTGTGGAGTACGTCTCGTCGTCAGGACGGATCAGTGACGTCCGTCCATCGACTCACCGCCGACGACGAGCCCGGCCGGCGCGGGCCGCCTTGGCGCGCTTCGCGGCGAAGCGCACACCGCCCGGACTCTCCCCCACCTCGACCCGCACCACGGTGGACAGCGGATCCACCACGCCCTCGCCCACATGCAGGATGGACGTCTCGACCGCGCCGAGCTTGCTGAGAGCGGTGGCCGCGGCCTTCAGCTCCTCCTCGGCGGTGTCACCCTTGAGCGCGAGCATCTCGCCGTAGGGGCGCAGCAGAGGGATGCCCCAGGCGGCCAGGCGGTCCAGCGGGGCCACAGCCCGGGCCGTCACCACATGGACCGGGGGCAGCTTGCCCAGGACCTCCTCGGCACGGCCGCGCACCACGGTGACGTGATCCAGGCCGAGTAGTTCGACGACCTCGGTGAGGAAGTTGGTGCGCCGCAGCAGCGGCTCCAGCAGGGTGATGTTCAGGTCGTCGCGGACCAGGGCCAGCGGGATGCCCGGCAGCCCGGCACCGGAGCCGACATCGCAGACCGTCACTCCCTCCGGGACGGCCTCGGAGAGCACCGCGCAGTTCAGCAGGTGCCGCTCCCACAGGCGGGGCACTTCCCGTGGGCCGATCAGGCCACGCTGCACGCCCGCCTCGGCGAGCAGCTCCGCATAGCGAACCGCATCGGCGAAGCGATCACCGAATACTGCCCGCGCCTGCTCGGGCGCGGGGGGAAGCTCCGCTGCCTCCGTCACAGGGACCGTCCTTCCGTACAGCGCCGGTGCTTCGCGCACCGGCCACCAGAACTACAGGCTGACAAAGTTCGGCCCCGCCTGCTCAACAGACGGGGCCGGGGAAATGAGGGGGCCGATCAGGCAGGCAGCACGACGACGAAGCGCTGCGGCTCCTCGCCCTCGGACTCGCTGCGCAGTCCTGCGGCCTTGACCGCGTCGTGCACGACCTTGCGCTCGAACGGGGTCATCGGCTTGAGCTTCACGGGCTCGCCGGTGCTCTTCACCTCGGCGGCGGCCTTGGCGCCCAGCTCGGACAGCTCGGACCGCTTCTTGGCCCGGTACCCCGCGATGTCCAGCATCAGCCGGCTGCGGTCGCCGGTCTCCCGGTGCACCGCCAGGCGCGTCAGCTCCTGCAGCGCCTCCAGCACCTCGCCGTCCCGGCCGACCAGCTTCTGCAGGTCGCGGCCGCCGGTGTCGCTGATGATCGACACGGAGGCGCGGTCGGCCTCGACGTCCATGTCGATGTCGCCGTCGAGGTCGGCGATATCCAGCAGACCCTCCAGGTAGTCCGCCGCGATCTCACCCTCCTGCTCCAGGCGGGTGAGGGTGTCTGCACCCTCGGCAGCGGCGGAGGTGGTGCCTTCCGTCACGGGATGGGCTCCTTCTTACTTCTTGGACGGGGACTTGGGCCGCTGCGGGCCACCCTTGCGCTGGCCGGACTGGGCCTTGCTGCGGGTGCCGGAGCCGGGCTTCTGGGGCTGCTTGGCAGCAGCGGGCTTGGTGTCCTCCGGCTCGTCGGACTTCTCCAGCGACGGGGAGTCACCTGCCTGCTTGGTCCCGCCGGACTGACGCTGGGCCTTGGACTGGCGCTTGGGCTGCTGGCGCCGGCCCGCGGCGGCGGTGGCCGTGGTGGTGGCCGCGCCCTCCTCGGTCTGCGCCGCGGCCTGGGCCGCGCTCTGCGTCACGGTGCCGTCGGTCTGGGCGGCGAGGCCGGCCTTGTTCAGCGCGTTGACGAACTTGCGCTCGAACTCGTTGCGGTCGCGGCCCTTGGCGACGATCGCCTTGACGATGGCCTTCTCGCTGCGCCGGCGGATCTTGCCGTGCTGCGTGACGTGCTTGGTCAGCCGCTCCAGGTAGGCGGCCTGAGCCTTGGAACCCGGGGTCGGGTTGTTGCGGATGACGTACATCTGCTGGCCCATGGTCCACACGTTGGTGGTCAGCCAGTAGACGAGGACACCGACCGGGAAGTTCACACCGAAGACGGCGAACATGACCGGGAAGACGTACATCAGCATCTTCTGCTGCTGCATGAACGGCGTCTTCACCGTGGTGTCGACGTTCTTCGTCATCAGCTGGCGCTGCGTGTAGAACTGCGACGCCGACATCAGCACGATCATGATCGCCGTCACGACGCGGACGTCGGTCAGCGAGGCGTGCAGCGCGGCGACCTGGTCCTCGCTGCTGAAGAACTTGGAGGCCAGCGGGGCGCCGAAGATGTGCGCCTTTCGGGCGCTCGTGAGCAGGCCCTCGTCGATGACGCCGATCTGCTTGCCCGACGCGATGCCGTTGAGCACGTGGTACAGGGCGAAGAAGAACGGGGACTGCGCCAGGATGGGAAGGCACGAGGAGAGCGGGTTGGTACCCGACTCCTTGTACAGCTTCATCATCTCTTCCGACTGGCGCTGCCGGTCGTTCTTGTAGCGCTCCTGGATCTTCTTCATCTCCGGCTGGAGCGTCTGCATCGCGCGCGTCGCCTTGATCTGCTTCACGAAGAGCGGGATCAGGCAGATGCGGATCAGGATCACGAGGGACACGATGGACAGGCCCCAGGCCCACCCCGTGTCAGCGCCGAAGATGGCGCCGTACACCGTGTGGAACTGGACGATGACCCATGAGACGGGTGTCGTGATGAAGCTGAAGAGGCTGGCAATCGTGTCCACTAATCATGCTCCTTGGGCATGGGACGAGGTCTCTGCGGCCGGGCTCGAAGGAGACTCGGGAACAAGCTTCGCTTCGGTGGCCGGTTCGGCGGCGGAGGGCCCGCCCCTGCGTGCACGCCAGGCGTCGCGCAGCATTTCGTGCCACCGCGGGCGCTTGCGCGGCGGGACGTGGTCCACACCGCCGAGCGACCACGGATTGCACCGGAGGATGCGCCAGGCGGTGAGTGCCGTTCCCTTGATCGCACCGTGCCGGTCGATGGCCGTGTAGCCGTAGTGGGAGCACGACGGGTAGTACTTGCACACCGGCCCCAGCAGTGGACTGATCGTCCACTGGTACAGCTTGATCAGAGCCAGCAGTGGGTACTTCATCGCGCGCCCCCTCCCAGCAGCCGCTGAAGGGCGGCATCCAGGTCTCGGGCCAGCTGTGCGTGGTCTGCGTCGCCCGCTCCGGGCAGCGCTCGTACGACTACCAGGCTACCGGGGGGAAACAGGGCGACTCGGTCACGCATCAGATGGCGCAGTCTGCGCTTCACTGTGTTGCGCACGACCGCACCACCCACGGCCTTGCTCACGACGAAACCCGCACGCGTCGGGGGAGCGCTCTCCCCTGGCGCGTGCGGGTCCGTGGCACCGCTACGAAGGTGGACGACGAGGGTCGGACGTCCGGCCCGACGACCCCGTCGTACCGCGGTCGCGAAGTCCTCGCGCCGCCTCAGCCGGTTCTCGGTGGGCAGCACGACGTCATGACCTGATCGGGATCAGGCGGACAGGCGGGCGCGACCCTTGCTACGGCGGGACGCGAGAATCGCGCGGCCGGCACGGGTGCGCATACGCAGCCGGAAGCCGTGGGTCTTCGCGCGACGACGGTTGTTCGGCTGGAAGGTGCGCTTGCTCACTCGGGGGCTCCAGAAAGAATCGGTAGTGGCGGGGTGCCGTCCTGGCTGTCACCGTGCGCCCACGAGTAGCTCGCTCACGCCCGAGTGCACCGCTTCCCGATCACCTGACGTGATCTGTGCCCATCGGAGGCAGGCGGCAGCAGCCATCGACAACTCGACCTGGTTACGGTACGCGGGGCCGCGCCATCCGGTCAAACCGAGGGTCGCCGAGAGACACTGTCCACAGGCTGGGGACAACAACTTGAACCGCACCCGCCACGCTGACTACCGTGGCTGGACTCCGATTCGTTCCCTTGTCCCCACCCGAGCGGGATTGCCCCCCGCCCATCCGTCCCGGATTCCGTCCCGACCCGTCCGCGAACCACACGTTCGTGGGACCTGTGAGAGAGCGTGCCCTGTGGCTGACGTACCTGCCGATCTTGCCGCAGTGTGGCCACGAGTACTCGAGCAGCTCCTCGGGGAGGGCCGCGGACAGGGTGTCGAGGCGAAGGACGAGCACTGGATCCGGCGCTGCCAGCCGCTCGCGCTGGTGGCGGACACCGCCCTGCTCGCCGTACCGAACGAATTCGCGAAGAACGTACTGGAGGGCCGTCTCGCGCCGATCGTCAGCGAGACCCTGAGCCGTGAGTGCGGCCGGCCCATCCGCATCGCGATCACCGTGGACGACTCGGCGGGCGAACCGCCGGCGCCCGCGGCACCCCCCGTCCAGCAGGCGCCCAAGCCGCGCTACGAGGAGCCGGAGCTGCCCTCCGGGCCGTACGAGGGCTACGGCCGTCACCGCGGCGCCGACCAGCTCCCGGGCAGCGAGCCGCGCTCCGAGCAGCTCCCGCCCGCGCGCCAGGACCAGCTGCCCACCGCCCGCCCGGCCTACCCGTCCGAGTACCAGCGCCCCGAGCCGGGCGCCTGGCCGCGCCCCGGGCAGGACGAGTACGGCTGGCAGCAGCCCCGGCTCGGCTTCCCCGAGCGCGACCCGTACGCCTCGCCGTCGTCCCAGGACTACGGCTCCGGCCCGGACGCGTACGGCGCGCCGGCCCCGGACTACCGCCCGCAGGGCATGGACCGGCCGCCGTACGAGCAGCAGCGCGGCGAGTACGACACCCCGCGCGCGGACTACGAATCGTCCCGCCCGGACTACGACTCCGCGCGGCCCGAGTACGACCCGTCCCGGACCGAGTACGACCAGCGCGACCCGGTCCGCCGTGAGCTGCCCGAGCCGCCGGCGCACCGCGGCGGCACCGGCCGCCCGGACGTGTCCCCGGCGGGCGGGCCCGGTCCTCTGGGCGCGCAGTCGGCGCCGGTCGGCGGCCAGGGCGAGCCGACGGCACGGCTGAACCCGAAGTACCTGTTCGACACGTTCGTCATCGGCGCCTCCAACCGGTTCGCGCACGCGGCGGCGGTGGCGGTCGCCGAGGCGCCGGCGAAGGCGTACAACCCCCTGTTCATCTACGGGGAGTCGGGGCTCGGCAAGACGCATCTGCTGCACGCCATCGGGCACTACGCGCGCAGCCTCTACCCGGGCACGCGTGTGCGGTACGTCAGCTCGGAGGAGTTCACCAACGAGTTCATCAACTCCATCCGCGACGGCAAGGGCGACAGCTTCCGCAAGCGCTACCGCGAGATGGACATCCTGCTCGTCGACGACATCCAGTTCCTCGCGGACAAGGAGTCGACGCAGGAGGAGTTCTTCCACACCTTCAACACGCTCCACAACGCCAACAAGCAGATCGTGCTCTCCAGCGACCGGCCGCCCAAGCAGCTGGTCACGCTGGAGGACCGGCTGCGGAACCGTTTCGAGTGGGGTCTGATCACCGATGTCCAGCCGCCCGAGCTGGAGACGCGGATCGCGATCCTCCGGAAGAAGGCGGTCCAGGAGCAGCTCAACGCCCCGCCGGAGGTGCTGGAGTTCATCGCCTCCCGGATCTCGCGCAACATCCGTGAGCTGGAGGGCGCGCTGATCCGGGTGACGGCGTTCGCCTCGCTCAACCGGCAGCCGGTGGACCTGGGGCTGACGGAGATCGTCCTGAAGGACCTGATCCCCGGCGGCGAGGACTCGACGCCGGAGATCACCGCGACGGCCATCATGGCGGCGACCGCGGACTACTTCGGGCTCACGGTCGACGATCTGTGCGGCAGCTCGCGGGGCCGCCAGCTGGTCACGGCCCGGCAGATCGCGATGTACCTGTGCCGGGAGCTGACGGATCTGTCGCTGCCGAAGATCGGCGCGCAGTTCGGCGGGCGTGACCACACGACCGTCATGCACGCCGACCGTAAGATCCGTGCGCTGATGGCCGAGCGGCGCTCGATCTACAACCAGGTCACCGAGCTGACCAACCGCATCAAGAACGGCTGACACCGGCCGTACGGCGACGCCGAGGGCGCCCTGGGAGGTATCCAGGGCGCCCTTTCGCATGCCGGCGCCCGATGCCGTGGCTGGGCGGCGGTGGGGTCGCTCACCGGTGCCCGCCGGGTGCCGCTGCGCCCACCCGTGCCGCCCCGGGGGCACCGCCCAGGCCCTTGGGCACCGGGGGAGGCACGACTGCCCGCAGCCACGACTCGTCATCCGGTGTTCGATTACTTGCCTGGTTACGGCCACTCTCCACAGATTCGGTGACTTTCTTCCGTCCACATCCTGGGGACTGTGGAGTTGTCCCGAACTGCGTCCACAGGGAAGCTGGCCTCACGGCGTCCACCCAGCTCAGGGGGCTGTGGAATCGTGGACGAAGGATCTCCACAGGCTGTGGAAAACATGGAGATCCCCAGGCTGTGTACGAAGTTGTCCACCGGTACCCCACAGGCTGGGGGCGGTTGTCCCCAGTGATCGGCGGCTTCTCCACATGGCTGTCCACTGTTCGGCAACCCGACGCACCCGCTCACCGCGTCGAGTGAAAGCCGTCACAGGAAGCTGCCGGATTGGGGTGTGGGAAACCTGGGTATTCCTGGGGACACAGCTGGGGAGAACTGCCCTCAGCCTGTGGGCGATGTGTGCAGAACTTTCTGTTCTCCACAGACAGCCCAAGTTGTCCACTGCCTCCACCCACAGGGTCGGTGGACAAAAAAGCCGTGCTGAGCTGGGCAAACGTGGTTATCCACGGTATCCACAGGCCCTACTACTACTCCCAACTAGAGAGAGCTCGGCAATCGCTTTGAAGCGGGGGCTGTGCACAACTCGCCGTCTCGCGTCCGGCTGCCCCTCGGACCGACTTGACCCCGACGGGCACCTACTGTCAGTGCCGTGCGTCAGACTGGTCCCCGGTGTCCTTCCCGTCCCAGTGGGCGGTGACACCGAGTCGGAGGACTCAGTAGCAACAGCAGGAGGCGGCTTACGGTGAAGATCCGGGTGGAACGCGACGTACTCGCGGAGGCAGTGGCGTGGGCTGCACGCAGCCTCCCGGCCCGTCCGCCGGCGCCTGTCCTCGCCGGCCTGCTGCTGAAGGCCGAGGACGGCCAGCTGAGCCTGTCGAGCTTCGACTACGAGGTCTCCGCACGGGTGAACGTCGAGGCGGAGGTCGAGGAGGAGGGCACCGTCCTCGTCTCCGGCCGGCTGCTCGCCGACATCTCCCGCGCCCTCCCCAACCGGCCGGTGGAGATTTCCACAGACGGTGTACGGGCGACGGTGGTCTGCGGTTCCTCGCGGTTCACACTCCACACCCTGCCTGTGGAGGAGTACCCGGCGCTGCCGCAGATGCCGAACGCGACCGGCACCGTCCCCGGCGAGATCTTCGCCGCCGCCGTCTCCCAGGTGGCCATCGCCGCCGGCC
This sequence comes from Streptomyces sp. NPDC046727, assembly GCF_040645635.1. Lineage (NCBI taxonomy): Bacteria > Bacillati > Actinomycetota > Actinomycetes > Kitasatosporales > Streptomycetaceae > Streptomyces > Streptomyces sp. NPDC046727. Next base: position 34,237 of record NZ_JBEYYR010000023.1, on the reverse strand, counting down.
GGGACGACACGCTCCCGGTGCTCACCGGTGTGCGTATCGAGATCGAGGGCGACACGGTCACCCTGGCCTCCACCGACCGCTACCGCTTCGCGGTCCGCGAGTTCCTGTGGAAGCCGGAGAACCCGGACGCCTCCGCCGTCGCCCTGGTCCCGGCCAAGACGCTGCTGGACACCGCGAAGTCGCTGGGGGCCGGGGACAGCGTCACGCTGGCGCTGTCCGGCTCGGGCGCCGGTGAGGGCCTGATCGGCTTCGAGGGGGCCGGGCGGCGCACGACGACACGTCTGCTCGAAGGCGACCTGCCGAAGTACCGGACGCTGTTCCCGACCGAGTTCAACTCCGTCGCCGTGATCGAGACCGCGCCGTTCGTGGAGGCCGTCAAGCGCGTGGCCCTCGTGGCCGAGCGGAACACGCCGGTGCGGCTGAGCTTCGAGCAGGGTGTGCTGATCCTGGAGGCCGGTTCCAGCGACGACGCACAGGCTGTGGAAAGGGTCGACGCGCAGCTGGAGGGCGACGACATCTCGATCGCCTTCAACCCGACGTTCCTGCTCGACGGCCTGAGCGCGATCGACTCGCCGGTGGCGCAGCTGTCGTTCACCACGTCCACGAAGCCGGCGCTGCTGAGCGGCAAGCCGGCCGTGGACGCGGAGGCGGACGAGGCCTACAAGTACCTGATCATGCCGGTGCGGCTCAGCGGCTGATCGTTTTCCACAGGTGTGCACAGTGCCGGGCGCCCGCTGTGGGTGCCCGGTGCCGTGAGGGGCGGCGGTGTCTCCGCATGTGAGCGGCTATGCCCACAGCTGTGCATGAGCGTCCGGGTTTAGGCTCGGCTCGGCACTCAGGTGCCTCTCACGCCACACAGCGACCTAAGGAACACAACTGATGGAGCTCGGTCTCGTCGGCCTCGGCAAGATGGGCGGCAACATGCGCGAGCGGATCCGCCGCGCGGGCCACACCGTCATCGGATACGACCGCAACGCGGACGTCGCGGATGTCCACAGCCTGGAAGAGCTTGTGGGCAAGCTCAGCGGCCCGCGCGTGGTCTGGGTGATGGTCCCGGCCGGCGAGCCCACCCAGTCGACCATCGACCAGCTGGCCGAGCTGCTGGAGCCCGGCGACGTGGTCGTGGACGGCGGCAACTCCCGCTGGACGGACGACGAGAAGCACGCCGAGGAACTGGCGGCCAAGGGCATAGGCTTCGTCGACTGCGGCGTCTCCGGCGGCGTCTGGGGCCTGGAGAACGGGTACGCGCTGATGTACGGCGGCGACGCCGAGAACGTCGCCAAGGTGCAGCCGGTCTTCGACGCGCTGAAGCCCGAGGGCGACTTCGGTTCGGTGCACGCGGGCAAGGTCGGCGCGGGCCACTTCGCGAAGATGGTCCACAACGGCATCGAGTACGCCATGATGCAGGCCTACGCCGAGGGCTGGGAGCTGCTGGAGAAGGTCGACTCCGTCACGGACGTCCGTGAGGTCTTCCGCTCGTGGCAGGAGGGCACCGTCATCCGCTCCTGGCTGCTGGACCTGGCGGTCAACGCCCTCGACGAGGACGAGCACCTGGACGGCCTGCGCGGTTATGCACAGGACTCCGGTGAGGGACGCTGGACTGTGGAGGCCGCCATCGACAACGCGGTGCCGCTTCCCGCGATCACCGCGTCGCTGTTCGCGCGGTTCGCCTCCCGGCAGGAGGACTCGCCGCAGATGAAGATGATCGCCGCGCTGCGCAACCAGTTCGGTGGTCACGCCGTAGAGAAGAAGTAATCCACAGGGTCGCTCCGCGATCCACAACCCTGGGGGAGGTCGGCGCACGACCATGCACGTCACGCATCTTTCGCTGGCCGACTTCCGCTCGTACGCCCGGGCCGAGGTTCCGCTCGACCCGGGCGTCACCGCCTTCGTCGGCCCCAACGGGCAGGGCAAGACCAACCTCGTGGAGGCGGTCGGCTATCTGGCGACCCTCGGCAGCCACCGGGTCGCCTCGGACGCGCCCCTGGTCCGCATGGGCGCCGAGCGGGCCGTCGTACGGGCGCAGGTGCGGCAGGGCGACCGGCAGCAGCTGATCGAGCTGGAGCTGAACCCGGGCAAGGCCAACCGTGCCCGCATCAACCGGTCCTCGCAGGTCAGACCGCGTGACGTGCTGGGGATCGTACGGACCGTGCTGTTCGCGCCCGAGGATCTCGCGCTGGTGAAGGGGGATCCGGGCGAGCGGCGGCGGTTCCTCGACGAGCTGATCACCGCGCGCTCGCCGCGCATGGCCGGCGTGCGCTCCGACTACGAGCGGGTGCTGAAGCAGCGCAACACCCTGCTGAAGACGGCGGCGCTGGCCCGGCGGCACGGTGGGCGGTCCATGGACCTGTCCACGCTTGACGTGTGGGACCAGCACCTCGCGCGCGCGGGTGCGGAGCTGCTGGCCCAGCGGATGGATCTGATCGCGGCGCTGCATCCGCTGGCCGACAAGGCGTACGAGCAGCTGGCTCCCGGCGGCGGTCCGGTAGCGCTGGAGTACAAGCCGTCCGCGCCGGGCGAGGCGCACACGCGCGAGGACCTCTACGCCCAGCTGATGGCGGCACTCGCCGAGGCGCGCAAGCAGGAGATCGAGCGGGGTGTGACCCTGGTGGGCCCGCACCGGGACGACGTGATGCTCAAACTCGGTGAGCTGCCCGCCAAGGGGTACGCCTCGCACGGCGAGTCCTGGTCCTACGCCCTCGCCCTGCGGCTGGCCTCCTACGACCTGCTGCGCGCCGAGGGCAACGAGCCGGTGCTGATCCTGGACGACGTCTTCGCCGAGCTGGACGCCCGCCGCCGGGAGCGGCTGGCGGAGCTGGTCGCGCCCGGCGAGCAGGTGCTGGTCACCGCCGCCGTGGACGACGACGTACCTCATGTGCTGGCCGGCGCGCGGTACGCGGTGGCCGGCGGGACGGTGGAGCGCGTATGAGCACGGACGAACCCGCGCCGGACGGCCGGAAGAACGGGCCGGACAACGCCCGCAAGAGGACGGAACCCTCCGGTGTCGACCTCGCGCGCGTGGCGTTGCGCGCCGCGAAGGAGCAGGCACGCGCGCGTGGGGACGCGGCGCGGCAGAAGAAGCAGGCGCGGCGCGGCGGAGGTCTGCGCTCCGGGGCGCGCGCCGACGGCCGCGATCCGATGGCGCTCGGCGCGGCGATCAACCGGCTGATCAACGAGCGCGGCTGGGAGACCCCGGCCGCGGTGGGCGGGGTGATGGGCCGCTGGCCGCAGATCGTCGGCGACGACCTGGCCAAGCACTGTGTGCCGCAGCGGTACGACGAGGACGAGCGGGTGCTGACCGTGAGTTGCGACTCGACGGCCTGGGCGACCCAGCTGCGTGTGCTCGCCCCGGCGCTGGTGGCCCGGCTCAACGAGGATCTCGGGCACGGCAGCGTGCGGATGATCAAGGTGCTCAATCCGGGCGGCCCGGCCCGCCGCTACGGACCGCTGCGGGCTCCGGGGAGCACCGGACCCGGCGACACCTACGGCTGACGGACCGACTCCGCGCAGGTGACGTACCTCACGTCGGGAGGTTCCTCAGGCGTGCCGTCGTACCTGCGTACACAGCTGTGGATCACCGCTCGACCGGCGCCGGCTCCCCTTCTGACCCCTCAGTAGCCAAGGGTTGACGGCTCGAAGCGCTGAGTGCCGCCGTGAGCCCCTTGGAGCCCCCATCCGCATATCGGGACCCGGCCGAGACCGGTTGAGGGCGGCACATGGGGGCTCAGGTGCCCGCAAACCCCCATCGATGTCAGTGCTACCGGTAGACTGGAAGACAATCCCGCCCCAATGTGGGGACCGCCCGGGAAAAGCTGAGCAACGCTGATCAAGGCTTACCAACGCAACATGCCGCAGCCGCTCCGGCAACCTGCCGACGAGCCCGGCTCGTGCTGTGCCAGAAAGGGCGCTTCGTGGCCGATTCCGGCAACCCCAACGAGAACATCCCGTCCACCGACGCCGGCGTGAACGGCGAGGCCACGGAAGCCGCCGCGGCCTCCGCCTCCTACGACGCCAGCGCCATCACCGTGCTCGAAGGGCTGGACGCGGTCCGCAAGCGGCCCGGCATGTACATCGGCTCCACGGGCGAGCGCGGTCTGCACCACCTGGTGTACGAGGTCGTCGACAACTCGGTCGACGAGGCGCTGGCCGGCTACGCGGACACCATCGACGTGACGATCCTCGCCGACGGCGGCGTGCGTGTCGTCGACAACGGCCGTGGCATCCCGGTGGGCATCGTGCCCTCCGAGGGCAAGCCGGCCGTCGAGGTCGTGCTGACCGTGCTGCACGCGGGCGGCAAGTTCGGCGGCGGCGGGTACGCCGTCTCCGGCGGTCTGCACGGTGTGGGTGTGTCCGTCGTGAACGCGCTGTCCACGAAGGTCGCCGTCGAGATCAGGACGGACGGCCACCGCTGGACGCAGGACTACAAGCTCGGCGTCCCGACGGCCCCGCTCGACCAGCACGAGGCGACGGACGAGACCGGCACCTCGGTCACCTTCTGGGCCGACCCCGACATCTTCGAGACCACCGAGTACTCCTTCGAGACGCTGTCCCGGCGTTTCCAGGAGATGGCGTTCCTCAACAAGGGCCTGACGATCCGGCTCACCGACGAGCGCGAGTCGGCGAAGGCCACCAGCGGTGCGGACGAGGCGGGTGCCGACGAGAAGGCCGAGGTCAAGACCGTCACGTACCACTACGAGGGCGGCATCGTCGACTTCGTGAAGTACCTCAACTCCCGCAAGGGAGAGGCGGTGCACCCCACGGTCGTCTCGCTGGAGGCCGAGGACAAGGACAAGAGCCTGTCCCTCGAGGTCGCCATGCAGTGGAACAGCGGCTACAGCGAGGGCGTGTACTCCTTCGCGAACATCATCCACACCCATGAGGGCGGTACGCACGAAGAGGGCTTCCGGGCCGCTCTGACGTCGCTGATCAACAAGTACGCGCGCGACAAGAAGCTGCTCCGCGAGAAGGACGACAACCTCACCGGTGACGACATCCGTGAGGGTCTGACCGCGATCATCTCGGTCAAGCTGAGCGAGCCGCAGTTCGAGGGCCAGACGAAGACCAAGCTGGGCAACACGGAGGCCAAGACCTTCGTGCAGAAGGCGGTCTACGAGCACCTGAACGACTGGCTGGACCGCAACCCGGTCGAGGCCGCGGACATCGTCCGCAAGGGCATCCAGGCGGCCACCGCGCGCGTGGCGGCCCGCAAGGCCCGTGACCTGACCCGCCGCAAGGGCCTGCTGGAGTCGGCGTCCCTGCCGGGCAAGCTCTCCGACTGCCAGTCGAACGACCCGACCAAGTGCGAGATCTTCATCGTCGAGGGTGACTCCGCCGGCGGCTCGGCCAAGTCCGGCCGCAACCCGCAGTACCAGGCGATCCTCCCGATCCGCGGCAAGATCCTGAACGTCGAGAAGGCCAGGATCGACAAGATCCTGCAGAACCAGGAGATCCAGGCGCTGATCTCCGCCTTCGGCACGGGTGTGCACGAGGACTTCGACATCGAGAAGCTCCGCTATCACAAGATCATCCTGATGGCGGACGCCGACGTCGACGGCCAGCACATCAGCACCCTGCTGCTGACCTTCCTGTTCCGCTTCATGCGGCCCCTGGTCGAGGCCGGGCACGTGTACCTCTCCCGCCCGCCGCTCTACAAGATCAAGTGGGGCCGGGACGACACGGAGTACGCGTACTCGGACCGCGAGCGCGACGCACTGATCGAGCTGGGGCGGCAGCGCGGCAAGCGCGTCCGCGAGGACTCGATCCAGCGCTTCAAGGGCCTCGGCGAGATGAACGCCGAGGAGCTGCGGGTGACCACCATGGACCAGGAGCACCGGGTCCTCGGCCAGGTCACGCTCGACGACGCCGCCCAGGCCGACGACCTGTTCTCGGTCCTGATGGGCGAGGACGTCGAGGCCCGACGCGCGTTCATCCAGCGCAACGCCAAGGACGTCCGCTTCCTCGACATCTGAGTCGGTCTCAGCTGACCGCACCAGGAAGGATCTTCACCAGCAATGGCCGACGAGAACACTCCCACGACGCCTGAAGAGGGCGGCGAACTCGTGATGCGTGTCGAGCCCGTCGGGCTCGAGACGGAGATGCAGCGCTCGTACCTGGACTACGCGATGTCCGTCATCGTGTCCCGCGCGCTGCCCGATGTCCGGGACGGTCTCAAGCCCGTCCACCGCCGTGTGCTGTACGCGATGTACGACGGCGGCTACCGCCCCGAGCGCGGCTTCTACAAGTGCGCCCGTGTCGTCGGCGACGTCATGGGCAACTACCACCCGCACGGCGACTCCTCGATCTACGACGCGCTGGTGCGCCTCGCCCAGCCGTGGTCGATGCGGATGCCGCTGGTGGACTCCAACGGCAACTTCGGCTCCCCGGGCAACGACCCGGCGGCGGCCATGCGGTACACCGAGTGCAAGCTCGCGCCGCTGTCGATGGAGATGGTCCGCGACATCGACGAGGAGACCGTCGACTTCACGGACAACTACGACGGCCGCTCCCAGGAGCCGACCGTCCTGCCGGCCCGCTTCCCGAACCTGCTGATCAACGGCTCGGCCGGTATCGCGGTCGGCATGGCGACCAACATCCCGCCGCACAACCTGCGCGAGGTCGCGGCCGGCGCCCAGTGGTACCTGGAGAACCCCGAGGCCTCGCACGAGGAGCTGCTGGACGCGCTCATGGAGCGCATCAAGGGCCCGGACTTCCCGACCGGCGCCCTGGTGGTGGGCCGCAAGGGCATCGAGGAGGCGTACCGCACCGGGCGCGGCTCCATCACGATGCGCGCGGTGGTCGAGGTCGAGGAGATCCAGGGCCGCCAGTGCCTGGTCGTCACCGAGCTGCCGTACCAGGTGAACCCGGACAACCTGGCGCAGAAGATCGCCGACCTGGTGAAGGACGGCAAGATCGGCGGCATCGCCGACGTCCGCGACGAGACGTCGTCCCGTACGGGCCAGCGCCTGGTGATCGTCCTCAAGCGGGACGCGGTCGCCAAGGTCGTCCTGAACAACCTGTACAAGCACACCGATCTGCAGACGAACTTCGGCGCCAACATGCTGGCGCTGGTCGACGGCGTGCCGCGCACGCTGTCCCTGGACGCGTTCATCCGCCACTGGGTGACGCACCAGATCGAGGTCATCGTCCGCCGTACGCGCTTCCGCCTGCGCAAGGCGGAGGAGCGCGCGCACATCCTGCGGGGTCTGCTGAAGGCCCTGGACGCCATCGACGAGGTCATCGCGCTGATCCGGCGCAGTGAGACCGTCGAGATCGCGCGCGGCGGCCTGATGGAGCTCCTGGAGATCGACGAGATCCAGGCCAACGCCATCCTCGAGATGCAGCTGCGCCGGCTGGCGGCCCTGGAGCGGCAGAAGATCGTCCAGGAGCACGACGAACTCCAGGCGAAGATCAACGAGTACAACGAGATCCTCGCCTCGCCGGTCCGCCAGCGCGGGATCGTCAGCGAGGAGCTGGCCGCGATCGTCGAGAAGTACGGCGACGACCGCAAGACCATGCTGGTGCCCTACGACGGTGACATGTCCATCGAGGACCTGATCGCCGAGGAGGACATCGTCGTCACCGTCACGCGCGGCGGCTACGTCAAGCGGACGAAGACGGACGACTACCGGGCGCAGAAGCGCGGCGGCAAGGGCGTGCGCGGCGCGAAGCTGAAGGAAGACGACATCGTCGACCACTTCTTCGTCTCCACCACGCACCACTGGCTGCTGTTCTTCACGAACAAGGGCCGGGTGTACCGGGCGAAGGCGTACGAGCTGCCGGACGCCGGCCGGGACGCGCGCGGGCAGCACGTGGCGAACCTGCTGGCCTTCCAGCCGGACGAGGCGATCGCCGAGATCCTCGCGATCCGCGACTACGAGGCGGCGCCGTACCTGGTCCTCGCGACCAAGGCCGGTCTGGTCAAGAAGACGCCTCTGAAGGATTACGATTCGCCCCGCTCCGGCGGTGTCATCGCGATCAACCTGCGTGAGCGGGAGGACGGCAGCGACGACGAGCTGATCGGTGCCGAGCTGGTCTCGGCCGACGACGATCTGCTGCTGATCAGCAAGAAGGCACAGTCGATCCGGTTCACCGCCTCGGACGACTCCCTGCGCCCGATGGGCCGCGCCACCTCCGGCGTGAAGGGGATGAGTTTCCGTGAGGGCGACGAGCTGCTCTCGATGAATGTTGTTCGACCCGGTACGTTCGTGTTCACTGCCACCGACGGTGGGTACGCGAAGCGGACCGCCGTCGACGAGTACCGCGTCCAGGGCCGCGGCGGCCTCGGTATCAAGGCCGCCAAGATCGTGGAGGACCGCGGTTCGCTCGTCGGCGCGCTGATTGTCGAGGAGAACGACGAGATCCTCGCCATCACCCTCTCCGGCGGTGTGATTCGTACGCGAGTCAGCGGGGTCAGGGAGACGGGCCGTGACACCATGGGCGTCCAACTGATCAACCTGGGCAAGCGCGATGCCGTGGTCGGTATCGCACGTAACGCCGAGGCGGGGCGCGAGGCGGAGGAAGTCGACGGCGACGTGGCCGTGGACGAGACCGCCGAGGGCGCCGCGGTCATCGGCACGGACGAGGGTGAGGCGCCCTCGGCCGAGTAGCACGAGGAGTGAGTCATCGTGAGCGGAGCCACGGGCGCCGGATCGGCCGGTACCTCCACGGGTACGGACACGGACGGCGGCGGCCGTGGCTCCGCCGCGAACGGCTCGGGTGCGGGGAGTACGGCCGACCCGCACACGACCAACCTGAAGCCGGTGAAGGTGTCCGACAAGGACTCTTCCCGTACGTCTGGATCCCAGGGGGGAACTGTGACGGACACCCGAGGCCCGGCCGCGGCCGGTGAGACCCGGCCGGCGTCGCCGCTTCCCGGCGAGCGGCACCCGGAGCAGCCCGCGCCGTACCACCCGCCGCAGGCCTATCCGGCGCAGGCGGCCCCGGCGGAGGCGGTGCGCAAGCCGCGTACCGGCGCGCGGACGGCGCCCCGCACCCGCAAGGCCCGGCTGCGGGTGGCCAAGGCCGACCCCTGGTCGGTGATGAAGGTCAGCTTCCTGCTCTCGATCGCGATCGGCATCTGCACGATCGTCGCCTCGGCGGTGCTGTGGATGGTCATGGACGCGATGGGCGTGTTCTCGACGGTGGGCGGCACGATCTCGGAGGCGACCGGCTCCAACGAGGCGAACGGCTTCGACCTCCAGGCGTTCCTGTCCCTCCCCCACGTCCTGACGTTCACGTCGATCATCGCGGTCATCGACGTGGTCCTGGCCACGGCGCTCGCGACCCTCGGCGCGTTCATCTACAACCTCTCCGCGGGCTTCGTGGGCGGCATCGAGCTGACCCTGGCCGAGGACGAGTGAGGCCCGCCGGCCACCCCGCGGCGCCCTGACCCGACGGCCCCCGACAACCGATTTTGGGACTGGCGCGGTCGTGCGCTAATCTTCAGGAGTCAGCGCGCGGGACACACACCGCAGAGCGCGGCGGGGCTATAGCTCAGTTGGTTAGAGCGCATCCCTGATAAGGATGAGGCCACAGGTTCAAATCCTGTTAGCCCCACCAGTACGAAGACCCCCGGTCCATAGGACCGGGGGTTTTTGGCACGCTCAAACCACCTGTTCCCGACGTGTCCGGCGACCTACACTCTGCGGATGACCTTGGAATGGGAACAGGTAATCGTTCACTCGGTGGATCCGGCGGCTCTGGGACAGTGGTGGGCCGAGGCCCTTGGCTGGGTCGTTGTCTATTCCTCCGATGACGAGTTCGAGATCCGCCCGGAGCCGGATCGCATGCCAGGGTTGGACTTCGTCCGGATCGAAGAGACCAAGAAGGCCAAGAGCCGGCTGCATCTCGACTTCAGGCCCGATGACCAGGCCGCCGAGGTGGCACGCCTGGAGGCTCATGGCGCCAAGCGGGTCGACATCGGCCAGGGCGACCAGTCGTGGGTGGTCATGGCGGACCCCGAGGGCAACGAGTTCTGTGTCCTTGGCCAGCGGAGTCAGTGAGAATCCCTGAGAACTCCTGAGAACTCCTGAGAGCCCCGGTCTGCATGGGCCGGGGCTCTTTGACATCGCCGACCGGTGGGCGTTCCCTGGAAGTACCGGCGGTGAAGCGAGCCTGCGTCCCCCGGCCACGGCTTTCTCGCCGCCGTCATCCAGCGCTCATGCGGAGGTGGCTGAGGTGAAAGCCGTCGTCTATGAGAAGCCGTTCAGCGTGACGGTGCGGGACGTCGACGACCCGCGGATCCAGCATCCCAACGATGTGCTGGTGCGGGTCACGTCGACCGCGATATGCGGCTCCGACCTGCATATGTACGAGGGCCGTACGGCAGCCGAGGCGGGCATCGTGTTCGGGCACGAGAACCTCGGCGTCATCGAGGAAGTCGGCGCCGGTGTGACCTCCCTCTCCGTGGGGGACCGCGTGGTCATGCCGTTCAATGTCGCCTGCGGGTTCTGCAAGAACTGCCTTGCCGGGAAGACCGGGTTCTGCCTGACGGTCAATCCGGGCTTCGCGGGCGGCGCCTACGGCTATGTGGCCATGGGCCCGTACAAGGGCGGCCAGGCCGAGTTGCTGCGGGTGCCCTTCGCCGACTTCAACTGTCTGAAGCTGCCGCCGGGCGAGGAGTTCGAGACGGACTTCGTGCTGCTCGCCGACATCTTCCCGACCGGGTACCACGGCTGCGAGCTGGCCCAGGTCTCTCCCGGTGAGAGCGTGGCCGTCTTCGGCGCCGGCCCCGTGGGGCTGATGGCCGCCTACTCCGCGCTGCTGCGCGGTGCGTCGAAGGTGTTCTCGGTGGACCGGGTGCCCGAGCGGCTCGCCAAGGCGGAGGAGATCGGGGCGATCCCCATCGACTTCACCAAGGGCGACCCGGCCGACCAGATCAAGGAGCAGACGAACGGAGAAGGCACCGACAAGGGAGTGGACGCCGTCGGCTACCAGGCGCAGGCGCACGACGCCAGCCACGAGGAACCGGCGATCGTCCTGAACGAGCTGGTCATGACGGTGCGCCCCACCGGCATGCTCGGCGTGCCGGGGCTGTACGTGCCCGCCGACCCCGGTGGCCCCGACGAGCACGCCAAGCACGGCCAGCTGCTGGTCTCCATCGGCAAGATGTTCGAGAAGGGCCAGCAGATGGGCACGGGGCAGTGCAACGTCAAGCGGTACAACCGCCAGCTGCGCGACCTGATCATCGCCGAGCGGGCCAAGCCCAGCTTCGTGGTCTCCCACGAGCTGCCGCTGGAGGATGCACCGGCGGCCTACGAGAAGTTCGACAAGCGGATCGAGGGATACACCAAGGTCGTCCTGCATCCGGGGCACGCCCTGGCCGCCTGAGGAGCAGCCGGGCGCCGGCCGGGCCGCAATGAAAAGGACCCGACCGCTGGCGACGGGGGATGCACCAGCGATCGGGCTATGGCCAAGGGTAACAAGGTTGTCGGTTCCGTGGGGCCAAGTCCGAGGGGAATCAGGCAGGTTGGCCGATCATCGACCGCACGGGGGGTCGTAGGAGAGGCGGGGCAGGTACTCGTGCCACCGCCGGGGGGTCAGTACGCCCCGGGTCACCGAGCAGATGTGCCGGATCGCCGTGTCGGCGTCCAGGCTCCACAGCCGGACCGTGTCGGCGCCGCTGGAGACGCCGAGGACATGGCTGCTGGGGCTGAAGGAGAGGAAGGTGCCCGTCTTGGCGTTGGGGGTCATCGACTGGCCGATCGGGGTCGCCGAGGCCGGGTCGGTGACGTTCCACAGCCGGACCGTGTTGTCGTTGCCGCCGCTGGCCAGCGTGTGCCCGCCGGAGCTGAACGTCAGGGAGGTGACCGCTTCGGTGTGACCGGTCAGCGGGGCGCCGAGCGCGCTCGCCGAGGCCGGGTCGGTGACGTTCCACAGCCGGACCGAGTCGTCGTCGCTGCCGCTGGCCAGCGTGTGCCCGTCCTGGCTGTAGGCGAGCGCGTTGACCGGGCCGGAGTGCTCGGTGAGCGGCGGGCCGGCCGGCCGGGCGTGCGCGAGGTCGGTCACGTCCCACAGCCGGATCGCGCTGTCCGCGCTGCCGCTGGCCAGCGTCCTGCCGTCCGGGCTGAACGCGAGGGCGTTGATGTAGCCCCGGTGGCCGGTGAGCGGCTTGCCGAGCGGTACGGCGTGCGCAGGGTCGGTGACGTTCCACAGCTGGACGGTGCGGTCGTCGTAGGCGGTGGCCAGGGTCTTGCCGTCGGGGCTGTAGGCCAGCGCGTCCGGGCCCATGAAGCGGGTGCGCAGGGCGAGCGGCGGACCGGCGGCGACCGGGTGCGCGGGGTCGGTGACGTTCCACAGGTGCACCGTCCGGACGCCGGTGAGGACGGCGAGGGTGCGGCCGTCGGGGGAGAACGCGAGGGAGCGCTGGTCGCCGTCGGCCCGCATGAACGGCCTGCCGAGCGGGACCGGGCGGTCCGGGCGGGTCACGTTCCACAGCCGTAGCCTGCCGTCCCGGGCGGCCGTGGCCAGCACCTTGCCGTCCGGGCGGAACGCCCCGCTGCGGCCGATCATGTCCGAGGTCGGGACCGACCACAGGCGCACCTTGCCGTCCCCGCTGCCGGTCGCGAGGGTACGGCCGTCCGGGCTGAACCCCAGCGCGTACATCTCGCCGCTGCTGCCCGCGAGCGGCTCGCCGACCTGGGACGGGGAGGCCGGGTCGCTGACGTTCCACAGGCTGGCCGTGCTGTCCGCGCTCGCGGCGGCCAGCCGTCCGCCGTCGGGACTGAACGCCACCGACCAGATCGGTCCGGTGTGGCCGGTCAGCGGGGAGCCGGTCGCCGTGGCGCGGCCGGGCTCGCGGACGTCCCACAGCCGGATGGTGTCGTCCGCGCTGCCGCTGGCCAGGGTGGCGCCGTCGGGGCTGAAGGCCACCGAGTGGATCAGGTCCGTGTGCCCGCGCAGCGTCCTGACCTGCTCGGGCCGGCGCGGCGCGGACACGTCCCACAGCCGGATCGTGTCGTCGTCGCCGCCCGTGGCCAGCGTCCGCCCGTCCGGGCCGAACGCCACACAGCGCACCGCGTCGGTGTGCCCGCGCAGTGTGGAGAGCGCGGTGGGCCGGCCCGGGTCGGCCACGTCCCACAGCCGTACCGTGCGGTCCTCGCCGGCGGTGGCCAGCGTGCGCCCGTCCGGGCTGAAGGCGACCAGGTAGATCGTGCCCCGGTGGCCGGTGAGCGGCTTGCCGAGCGGTACGGCGTGCGCCGGGTCGGTGACGTCCCACAGCCGGATCGTGCCGTCGTCGCCGGCGCTGGCCAGCGTCCGGCCGTCCGGGCTGAAGACGGCGCTGCTCACCCAGCTGGCGTGGCCTGCGAGGGGTCTGCCGAGCGCGGCCGGGCGGTGCGGGTCGGCGACGTTCCACAGCCGGACCGTGCGGTCGTAGCTCGCCGTGGCCAGGGTCCTGCCGTCCGGGCTGAACGAGGTGAGGTAGACGGCACCGGTGTGGCCGGACAGCGGCGTGGCCAGCGGCGCGTTCACGATCGAGATCAGCCTGCTGTACGTGCCCTCGTCGTCGGGGCGCAGCCGGTGCGCGACCAGGTCGAGCTGGGCGGCCAGGGACGGATCGGTGTGCTGGACCCGGTCGGCCTCGGCGAGCACCTGCTCGAACACGGCGTCGTCGCGCTGCTTCCAGGCGATCACCGCGGAACCGGCGGCGAGGACGGCCAGCACGACCAGCGCCGTCACCGCGGCCCGGCTCACCCACACCGTGCGCTTGCGCAGCCGTACCGAGGCGGCCAGGAACTCCACCGCGCTGCGGGTCAGGTAGGTGTCCCCGGCCGACCGGGCCCAGCTGCGGGCCTGCTCCAGCCGGGACCCCCGGTACAGCAGCGAGCTGTCCCGGTCCGAGTCCTCCCAGGCCCGGCCGTCCTCCTCCAGCCGCTGGCGCAGCAGATGGTCGCCCCGGCCCTCGTCGATCCAGTGCCGCAGCCGCGGCCAGGCGTGCAGCAGCGCCTCGTGGGTGATCTCCACGGTGTCCGCGTCCAGCGTCACCAGCCGGGCCCGCACCAGGGCCTCCAGCGACTCCTCCGTCTTGCCCGGGTCCGCCGACTCCTGGGCCAGCTGCCGCCGGGTGCCGCGCCGGCGCGTGGCCTGGGTGTCCTCGCCCAGCCGGACCAGCCGCAGCAGCAGCAGCCGGGCGGCGGCTCGGGCCGCGGGGTCCAGGCCGGACCAGGCACGCTCGGCGGTCGCCGCCACCGCGCCCTGGATCCCGCCCGCCGCGCGGTAACCGGCCAGCGTCAGCTTTCCGGACTTCCGGCGCTGCCAGGTGGCCAGCAGGGCGTGGGACAGCAGCGGGAGCACGCCCGCGTCGTGCGCGCCGCGCGGGCCGTCGGCGCTGACCTCGCGCACGATCAGCTCGGCGAGCCCCGGCTCCAGCTCCAGACCCACCGCCTTGGCCGGGCCGGTCACCGCCTCCCGCAGCTCGGCGCTGGTCAGCGGGCCGAGGACCATGTGCCGGTGCTGGAGCGCGTCGGCCAGTTCCGGATAGCCGAGGCACTGCTCGTAGAAGTCGGCGCGGATGCCGAGGACGACCCGGACGGGCGCGGGTCCGGCGGCGCCGGCGGGCGGGGTGCAGGCGGCGTGCAGGAGCTGGATGAAGGTGCGCCGGTCCGCCTCGTCGGCGCAGAGGGTGAACGTCTCCTCGAACTGGTCCACGATCAGGACCGGCCGGGTGTCCGGGCCCGTCGTCCGGCCGGCCCGGACGGCGAGCGCCTCGCGCACGGCCCGGGCGAGGTGCGGGGCGTCGCTGCCCGGCAGCGCGGGGTTCTCCGACGCCTCCTGCTCGGCCCTGCGCGCGTCGGCGGCGACGTCGGCCAGCTCCGGGACGCGGCGGACCAGCGCGTCGAGCGGATCGGCACCCGGGACGAGCTGGAGGACGGGGTCCGGGGGCTCGGCGGTCTCCGGGGACCGGGGGGACTCTCCGGACTGCGCATGGCCCGGCTGCGGCGGGGCCGCGGTGGCCGCCGTGTCCTCGGCGCCGGTGTCCAGGGCGCCGCCGCGGACCGCGGGGACCAGGCCGGCGTTCAGCAGGGACGACTTCCCGGCTCCCGAGGCGCCGACCAGCATCACCAGTCCGCCGGACCGCTCGGCCGCGCGGAGCTGGGCGACGAGGGCGTTGGTGCTCCGCTCCCGGCCGAAGAACCAGCGGGCGTCCTCGGACCGGTAGGGAGCCAGCCCCCGGTACGGGCACACGCCGCCGGCGACGGGCGGGGCCTGGGCCGGTGGCCGCCGGTTCTCCTCCGAGGGCGGCGCGGGCCGGTCGCCGGCCGGTCCGGCCAGCGCCAGCTCCCACAGGCGCTGCCAGTGGGCGAGGTCGTACAGTCCGGTCGAGACCGGCGCGGGGCGCAGCCGGCGGGCCTCCGGGATGAGGATCTGCAGGACCGCCGCGAGGGCGGCGAACTGGGCCGGTACGTTCCTGGCCCGGCGCCAGTCACTGATCCGCTGCGCCGACACCCGTACGGGCCGGCCGCGCTCGTCGACGCGCTGCAGCCGTACGACCGCCTCGGCGACGCTCTTGAGGGGAGGGTTTCCGGCCTCCTTGTACAGCAGCGCGAGGCGCTCGGCGAAGGCTGTGCGTGCCCCTGAGTCGGAACTCAAGGTCCCACCCCTTAACTCTCCCGCGCGCGAACGTCCGGACCGGAAAACTCACCCTATACGGCTGACCTGCGGTTAAGGGGCGGACCGGAGACCGGAACCTCCTCGCTGGCGGCGGCAGATGGCAGGATCCGAACCCGGTAGCGGATCCGTCACATACCGTCCGAACAGGCCACCGGCTCGGCGCTCGGAGAGACAGCCCATGGCATCGAACGTTCTCGGTCAAAGTCGGTCAACTCATGCCGTGCCCGCCGGGTGAGTCCGCGCGCACCAGGAAAGCGTCCCCGTTCTTCGACCCGTGCCGCACCGCCGACCGGGCACGGGTCGACAGCCCCGCACCGTTCGGCACCGGTCCCCACGAGGGGAGGGACCGGTGCCGGGCGGGCGGGACCGCGGAATCACTCAGGCGAGCCAGCCCGCCTCGCGGGCCGTGTCGACGGCCCGCCGCTCGGCCTCCTCGGCAGCGGCGTTCAGCGGCGTGTCCCGCCCCGGCGCGGGTCCGCCGGCCGCTGCCGCGGCGGTCCGGGACGCCGTGAGGGCCGCGCGCAGGGCGGCCGCTGCGGCGGGGCCGCCGTCCCTGGCCGCGGCCAGCTGTGCCGCCAGGGCGGCGGTGGCGGCGGCGTTGCGGGCGCAGCGGGCGTCGGCCGCCGGGTCCGGGGCGCTCTCGGCCAGGGCGGCGAGCGAGCCGGCCGACAGCCGTAGCGCGTTGGCGGCCCGGCCCGCGGAGTCCTTCGGAACGACCTCGGCCGCGTCCTGCCCGACACCGGCGTACCGGCACGCGGCGACCGCCCGGCCGTAGGCACTGCGAGCGCGCCCACCGTGCACCCGCCGCAGCTCCGACACCGTCGCTTGCTGTGGGTCCGTCATCCGGCCTCCCGGGATCGATACCGCGTGCCCCGCCGGTCCGGGCCGGGCGCGGGCAGGGTGGCATGCCGGGCGTGAAGAGGCCACAGGAGCGTTCACATCTGATGGTGCGTCAGATAGCCTCGGCTCGGCCGCCGTTCCTGGAGGGGTGAGTGTCATGGCGAAGCAGCGTTCCCGGTGCCCGCGACCGTCCGGTGAGCCGCGGTGGGTCGCGATGTTCTACGAGCCCGCCCGGGACAGCTGGACGGCGGGCGCCGAGTCCCCGTACCGGGCTCCGGTGCTGTACGCCGTCGGAGACATGACCCGGACCGTGCGGGCACGCGGCGACGAGGTGACGGTCGCGCTCTGGGGTCCCGAGGACGGCGCCTGGCGCCTCTTCGACACCCCGTCCGCCTCCGCCGGGACTCCTGCCCCGGAGCGGCCCGCGCCCGGCTCCCCGGAGCCCGCGCGGCTCACGGAACGCATGACGGACCGCCGGCACCAGGTGCTCATGGCGGGTCTGAGCAAGGCGGGCCTGTACGACCTGAGCCCCGAGGACGGCGACGCGGTACGGATCCTGGCCGACCGGCTCGACGAGCCGACGGTCCGCCGGGTGGCCCACTGGCTCTCGGCCGCGGGCGGCGGACGGTAGCCACCGCGACCGTACGGCCGGTTCGGCGCACGGTCCGCCGGGCAGGGACGTCCTGGAGGTCACCGCTGACGGCTGGAGGACGCATGAAGGTCTCCGTCGACCGCTCCCTGTGCTACGGCTCGGCCGAGTGCGCGCACCGGGCGCCGGCCGTGTTCGCGTTCGAGGACGGCTACGGCGTCGTGCGCCCCGAAGGCGCGGAGTCCGCCGAGGACCCGCGGGTCCGCGAGGCGGTCCGGGAGGCGGCCGAGAGGTGCCCGTCGCAGGCCATCGTGCTCAAAGAGCAGGAGGAGTAGGCGGATAGGTCCAGTCGAAGGCGGCGAGCGCGCGGGCCCGGGCCTCCGCGACCGCCATGCGGGCCGCGCGTTCGGCGGGGTCGACGTGTGCCGCCTGGCCGGTGACCTGCCCCTCCCACTTGCGGTACAGCAGACCGGCCCGCGCCGAGAACCAGCCGCGGCTCACCGCGTTCAGCGCCAGCAGCAGGCCGGTGTCCTCCGAGGCCGGCAGCGCCATCCAGCCGCCCAGGGCGACCAGCAGCTCGCGTCGTACGCACAGGCTCGCCGGGTGGACCGGGGCGCGGAAGTCGTTCCGCTTCCACTGGTCGAGGACGGTCCCGCGGGCGATCGGGCCCTCGTCGGGGTCGCCGGGGAAGCCGGCCGTGGAGCCGTCGGGCAGCAGGTCCAGGACGCGGGACGTCGTCCAGCCGACGGTGGGGTCCGCCTCCAGCGCGGCCAGGTCGCGGGCGAGGGCGCCCGGCGTGAGCTGGTCGTCGGCGTCCAGCACCTTGACGTACGTGCCCTCGGCGCGCGCCAGCGCGATGGTCCGGGCGACTCCCGGCCCGCCGGACCGGCCCTGGCGGAAGGTCACGCGCGCGTCGTCCGGGACGTACGGGCGGACCTCGTCCGTCGTGCCGTCCTCCTGGACGACCCAGTCCCACTCCCAGCCGGCGGGCAGCCGTTGCGCGCACAGGGAGGTGTACGCGTCCGGCAGGAACCGGGCGGACGGGCCGTGGACAGCGGTGACTACGGTGACGCGCCGGCTCACGGCAGCGCTCACCACCTTTCCGTGCGGTGCGGGTCGTTGCCGTACGAGGATGACGCATCCGTATACAGCGCGAGACCCCCGGCCGAACCCGGCCGGGGGTCTTTCCGTGTCGACTGGTGCGTACGCAAGTCGCCGTGAAGTCGAGACGTTGCGGTACTGCGGGAGGGGCGGGATCAGCAGTCGAGGGAGACCGCGGCGTGGTCGGGGGCCGTGGTCCCCGACTCCTGCTCCGTGAGCGTCTGTGCCGGCGACTGCGTCTCGGTGAGGGGGCGGTGGCGGCAGCTCGGGGACTTCCCGTGGGCCTCGGCCCGGATCCGCTGCTTCATCGTGGGGGGCAGTGCGCTGCCGTGGGACCAGGCCCAGTGGCTCATCGCCGGGATCGCGGGGGCCGTGTGCTGCGCGGTGCCGGTGCGCGGGCTCTCGGTCCGGGGTCCGGCCGCGGCGGCGGTCGCGGTGCTCGCGGCGACGAATCCGAGCGCCGTGCACAGCGCGAGGAAGGCGGTGACGATGGCGGACCACAGCTTCATGACCTTGTTCCTGGTCATGGCCCCTCACTTTCGGGTTGGGCGATTTGCGTACTTTGTTCATGATGTGTATGGGGATCGCGAAGTGGTGGACCGACGCCCGTGGCGCGTCGATGTTCAGATCAACACCACCCGGATGGCCGCAAGAGGGCGGAAAAGTGTCCAAATCCCGGTGAGGGTGAGCGAAGGGGGAGCAAAGTAACCGTGCGTGGGGGCGCGGTCACCCTCCGGCCCGAAAGGCGTCCGACCTGGCCTATTGCGCTGTCGGGGGCGGGAGTTGGGCCCCGACGCAGGTCACCGATCGATATCGGTCGGTGTGTATAGTCGGGCGCCAGAGGTCCCCTACGTCAAGGAAAGACGAGGTCGCGCGGTGAAGAAGCTGCTCCTGGTCGCACTGGCCGCCATCGGCGGGCTCCTCGTGTACCGCCAGATCCAGGCGGATCGCGCCGAGCAGGACCTGTGGACGGAGGCGACTGACTCCGTGCCCACGGGTTCGTGAGTCCCGGATACCGAATCTGAACAGACCCCGGCCGCTCTCGCGGCCGGGGTCTTGTGCTGCCCGCGGGTGTTGCCCGCGGTTCTCCCGTGTTGCGGGGCCCCGCCCGGTGCGGTAGACGAGGCGGGCGGGGGCGCGCCCGAAGTGCCGGGCGTTTCGGACGGCCGTGCCCATTGCCCGGATGGCGCAGGGGCGGGCGGGGCAGGATGGGGCCTGTGGTCCGGTGCGGCGGTCCGACGACTGGGGGTGGTGGCGCGTGCGGGGGCGACGGGGCACGTCGGGGCGGGCGTGGTGGCGGGCCGTCGGCGCCCGGCGCGCCGTGATCACGCTGCTGGGACTCGGTGCCGCCCTCGTCCTGCCGGCCGGCGTCCCGGCCGCCGCCGACACGCGCCCGGGGTCGTACGGCTTCACGCCCGGCGACCGGACCGTCGAGGGCGCGGAGGGCACCGCGGGCGCGGCCCTGCTGGACCCCCACCACACCTACCGCAGCTCCCTGCCGCGCAACGGCAAGCTCTACTACCGCCTCCGCCTCGCCGCCACGGACACGGCGTACGTCCCGGTCACCGCCGTACCGCCGGCGGACGCCACCGTCTCCGCCACCGACGGCATCCGTGTCTCGGTCCGGGACGCGCACGGCACCTCCTGCGACTACGCCTCCGCCCGCTTCGGCGCCGGACTCAGCCCGCGCCCGGTCACGGCCCTGGGCCGGCGCGAGGCCGGCAGGGCGCTCTGCCAGGGCGGGGGCACCTACTACCTGCTCGTCGAACGTCTCGACGCCGAGGGCTCAGGCGCGGCGGCCTCGGCCGCGCGCTGGGACCTGGAGATCGCGCCCGCCACCGAACCGGGCCTCACCCGGACCGGCCCCACCACCGCGCCGCGGACCTGGGACTCCGCCACCCCGCAGCCCCTCACCGGCCGGGCCCGGGACCGCTCCGGCGGCACCGGTTTCGCCACGGCGCGCCCGCTGGGCCAAGGGGTCTGGCGGACCGCTCTCGTCCCCGGCGAGACCCGGTTCTACAAGGTGCCGCTGGACTGGGGCCGGCAGCTGCACGCCTCCGCCGACCTGGCCGGCGCCCCGGGCCGCGGCTATGTCGGCGGCGCCCTGAACCTCTCCCTCCACAACCCCGTCCGCGGCTACGTCGACGACACCTCCCTCGGCTACACCGGTACCGCGAAGTCCGCCGCCCTCGCACCGCTCCCGCCGGTGGAGTACGCCAACCGGTACGCCGTTCCGGCCGCGGTGACCTCGGTCCGCTTCGCCGGTGACTACTACCTCGTCCTGCACCTCAGCACGCAGCTGGCCGGCACGTTCGGGCGAGGACCGTTCGAGGTGACCCTGCGGGTCCGGCTGGACGGCCAGGCGCACGCCGGGCCCGCGTACGCCGGCCGGCCCGCGCCGCAGGACGTCTTCACGGTCACCGAGCAGGACCGGGAGGCCGCGCTGACCGGGAGCACCGGGGGCGGGGGTGACGACCGGACGATGAAACTGGTCGCGGTCGGCGGGATCGGCTCGGGAACCGCGCTGCTGCTGGTCCTCGGCGGCTGGACGGCGACGGCCCGGCGGGCCCGGTCACGGCGCTGACCGGCGCCCCGGGCTCAGATGCGGGTCAGTGCCCAGAAACCGACCGCGTAGCAGGCGAGCGCCAGCAGCAGGATCGGGATCGCCGCCTTGGCCGGGGGCCCGGGCCTGCGGGCCGCGCGGCGCGCCCGGCGCCCCCGTGCGCGCGGGGCGGGCGCGGAGGCGGGCGCGGGCAGGGGAGGGGCGTACGGCGGGACCTGCGCATCGCGGGCGGTGTACGCGGCGGTGGTGGTGTCGACGGGAGGGGCCGGCGGCAGGTACGGCAGCGGGTTCGGGGCCGGGACGGGGACCGGGTCCGGGGTCGGGGGCTGCTGGGGAGGCGGCAGCCGGAAGCTTCCGGTGTCGGACAGGGAGCCGGTGCGGGTGGGTGTACGCGCCTCCTCCGGGACCTCTCCGGACGCCGTCACCGAGGCGGCGGGCGGGACCGGTTCGGACGTCTCGTCCGTACTCGGCTCCCGTGCCCCGCCCTGGACCAGCTCCAACGCCACGCCGGAGGCCTGCCGGAGCGGTCCGTCGGGGCCGAAACCCGGTGGCAGGGGGCCGAGTTGGTCGAAGATCTCGATGAGTTCGTCGTCGGGGCCGGGCTCCGGCAGGAGTTCCACGGCGGCGGCGAGCGCCTTGCGCGCCCCCGTGGCGGTGCGGAAACGGTCCACGGGATCGGGCTGCAGCAGCGAGGCGACGACCTGCCACAGCGGTTCCGGAACGCCCTTGGGCGGTCCGGGGGTCCCGTGCTCGAGGAAGTACTGCACGAGGGCCTTGGCGTCGGGTCTGGCGCCTTCGAGGAGGTACAGGGCGACCAGGCCGACGGCGAACAGGTCGGCCGGGAAGTCGGGTTCGGCGCCCAGCATCTGCTCGGGGGCGAGGTAGCCGGGCGTGCCGACCACGAGGTTCGTCTCCGTCAGCCGGGGTTCGCCGAGCCGCATGGCGATGCCGAAGTCGGACAGCCTGAGCCGCGGCCGGCCGGTACCGGTGGCTTCGAGGAGCACGTTGGCGGGCTTGATGTCCCGGTGGACGACGTCCTCCGCGTGGACGGCGGCCAGCCCGGACAGCAACTGGTCGAGCAGGGTGCACACGAACGCCGGCGGGAGGGGGCCGTAGTCGCCGACCAGGTGGACCAGCGAGCCGCCGGCGACCAGGTCCATGGTGAACAGCACCTTGTCGTCGTCGGCGGCCCAGCTGGCCGGGGCGAGGACGTGCGGGTGGTCGATGCGCAGGCCCTGCTCCCGGACGAACCGGAGCAGGGAGTGGGCGTCGCGCTGCTGGAGGACCTTGGCGGCCACGTAACGGCGTCGGCGATGGTCCCAGGCCCGCCATACGGCGCCCACGCCACCGCGCCCGATCGGGTCGGCCAGCTCGTACCGGCCGGCGAAGACCTCACCCATGGCAGCCGCCGCTCCTCCCCTGGTCCGACGAATGGCCCGACTGGTCCGACGAAGCTCCCCCCGGGGATCAGTTCTGGTGGGACTGGTA
The DNA here is from genome assembly GCF_040645635.1 of Streptomyces sp. NPDC046727. Taxonomy (NCBI): domain Bacteria; kingdom Bacillati; phylum Actinomycetota; class Actinomycetes; order Kitasatosporales; family Streptomycetaceae; genus Streptomyces; species Streptomyces sp. NPDC046727. Next base: position 12,047 of record NZ_JBEYYR010000023.1, on the reverse strand, counting down.
GTGCGCGACCGCGTCGGAGGTGCGGCCGGCGCCGTAGACCCGGAGGAACTCCGCGAGTTCGGGGTGGCTCGGGGCGAGGGTGTCCGCGGCGTCGATGATGTCGCCCGCGGCGGCCACCGAGCGCAGCAGCGACTGGATCTCGCGGACCACGCGCTTGACCGTGGGCGCCCCGGAATTGTTCGTGGACTGGGTGGTGCTGCTGAGCACGGAGCCTCCCTGCGACTTCTTGATCTCGTCCATGCGCTCGGTCGCCTCGGCGGCGCTGACGCTGCCGTCCGCGACCTGGGACGCCAGCTCCTGCAGCAGCTGCACCCGCTGGACCACCGCCGGATTGCCGATCTTCGCGCGCTGGCCGCTCATCAGCTGCGAGAGCATCGGAGCGGACAGGCCCAGGACCGCCGCGAGACGTGCCTGGTTCAGCCCGAGATCGTCGATGAGCTTACGGAAGAGCGCCCCCAACGGCTCCCCGTACCAGTTCCGCTGCAGCTCCCGCGCTCTGGCGGTGGCTTCCTGCTGTGCGGCGTCCATTGCGTCTCCCCATCGCTTCCCCTGAAAAACCGCGGTTCGCTGTAGCGAACCACGTCGAGCATCTTACGGAGAGTGGTCATCCGCGGGGACCCCCAATCTTTTTGCGGGATACGGGGGGTGACCCGGTACTCTGGTCTGCGGCACCCGCCGGAACGGGATTCCTCCGGCCGGGCGCTCCTTCTCGGGGCCTTAGCTCAGTTGGTAGAGCGCCGTCTTTGCATGGCGGATGTCAGGGGTTCGACTCCCCTAGGCTCCACCGAGAAAGACCCCTCTGACCTGCGGAAACGCGGTTGGAGGGGTCTTTTTGCCGTTTCCGTGGCCGGCCGGGGCCGTCCGCGGGCGGTCTACGACTGCTGGAACGTGCGGCGGTAGATGTTCGGCGGGACGCCGACGTGGCGTTTGAAGAGGGTCCGCAGGTTCGCCGGGGTGCCCAGTCCCGACGCGCGCGCCACGGCCTCCAGGGGGTCGCCGGACGCTTCGAGCAGTTCGCGCGCGCGGTCGATGCGGGCGTTGATCAGCCACTGGAGCGGCGGCAGTCCGGTCTCGTCGTGGAAGCGGCGGACGAGGGTGCGGCGGGACATGCAGGCCTTGCGTGCCAGCTGGTCGACGGTCAGCGGCTCGGCGAGGTGGCTGAGCGCCCAGGCGAGCAGTTCGTCGAGCGCGCCGGTCCGCCGGGGCGGGGTGGGCCGGTCGATGTACGGTGCCTGGCCGCCGATGCGATGCGGTGCCGCGACGAGTTCCCGGGCCCGCTGGTTGGCCGCCGCGGCCCCGAGGTCGGTGCGGATGATGTGCAGGCACAGGTCGATCCCGGCGGCCGCGCCCGCCGAGGTGAGGACCTTGCCCTCGTCGACGTAGAGGATGTCCGGCTCGACCGTCACCGCCGGGTGGGCGTGGGCGAGTGCGGTGGCCTGCTGCCAGTGGGTGGTGGCGCGTCGGCCGTCGAGCAGTCCCGCGGCGGCGAGCACGAAGGCACCCGTGCAGATGGAGACCGTGCGGGTGCCGCGAGCGGCGGCCGCGGCGAGGGCGGCGCACACGGCCCGCGAGGTCGTGCCCGGCCGCTTCTGGCCGGGCACGACGATCGTGTCGGCGTGGGCGAGTTCGCCGAGGCCGTGCTCGACGAGCAGCGCGGGGCCGCCCTCGACCGGCACCGGTCCCGGTGCCTCGGCGCACACCGTCACCGTGTACGGCCCGCTCTCCCAGTTGCCGAACACGTGGAGCGGGATGCCGAAGTCCAGCGCCAGGACACCGGGCAGTGCCAGCACCGCCACCCGGTGCGGTCGCGCGGTCACGGGCATGTCACTTCCTGTCGGTGTCTGGCTTCCGCGTGCTGCCGGCCGGCGCTCAGCGGGCCGGTGTCTCCAGCAGGGTGATGACGCCGGAGAACAGGCACAGGTCGTTCTGCACCAGGGAGACGATCGCGCGGGTCGTCTTCCGGCCGGGCGGGTCCAGGAGGCTGGCGTGGACCCAGCACGGTGCGTCGAACTCGCAGTAGCGGGCGAACACGGCGTCCATGCCGATGGCCGTCACGGGCTGCGGGTACGCCACGGCCTGCGCCGCCTGGCGTGCGGCCTCCAGGAGGAGCATGCCCGGAACGTGGTCGACGGGGTGGTCGAACAGCACGGGGTGCCGGAGGTCGACCCGCAACCGGCTGCGTCCCGGGACGTCGGTGGCGGAGAGGACCACGTCGTCCGGGCGGTCGCGTCCGACCCGGAGGTGGGCCATCGGGGGTGACGCGGGGACCGCGCGGCCGGTGGACCAGGCGATGTCGGCGTAGGGCCCGCGCACGCGCTCGTAGAGGGCCGGTGCGTGGTTGGCGAACTGGGTCTGGGCGGTCCCCACCGGTACGCCGTCCCGCACGATGTCGACCCGCATGCTCGCGGAGGCGAGCCGGCCGGCACGGCGTACGACGTCCTGGCAGGCGATGGTGAGGTCGACGGTCGTCTCGCCCTCGTCCTCGCCGACGGCCAGGGCCTCGGGGGTGAGGGAGTAGCTCAGGCTGCTCCACGACTGGCGGTGGCCGAACGGCACGCCGTAGGCGGCGTGGCTGAGCAGGGGAACGGTCTGGCGGACGGTCTCGGCGAAGAGGAGCGGGTCGTGCAGGCCGTGTCGGGAGCCGTAGAAGCGGTGTCCCTTCGGCCAGTTGGCCATGACGCGGTACGTGTCGGGTGCCGTCTCCCGCCACTCCGTGAGCAGGACCTCCGAGGCGTCCGCTTTGTGGACGTAGTCACTGGTGACCGGAAGGCCGACCCCGACATCTGGCACGAGCTGACCGGTACTGGACATGCGAGCTCCCCCTAGCATTGACCAACTCTGGCCTTGCGAGAGGCCAGGATCATATAAACATAAAGATCACTCTGTTTCTGTATGGTCAGGCATGAGCAAAGAGATCTTCAACAGGTTGCCAACAGGATGAGCGCCGCCCCAGCGGGAGGGCGGCCTCTTCTGTGGGCATACGGGGCAGATGTGGGTCAATCATGTAAAGCGTTCATCAAGCTGTAGCGTGGTGAACATTCTTTTTTGGGGAGTCGACATGAGACAGCTGAAGCAGCAGCGAGCCGTGGAGACCCGAGAGGCGATCCTTCTTGCCGCGGCGGCCGTCTTCGACGAGTGCGGCTACGCCGGGGCGAGCATCCACCGCATCCTCGAGCGGTCCGGCGCGACCTCCGGCGCCCTCTACTTCCACTTCCGCTCCAAGGAAGGCCTCGCCCGCGCCGTCATGCAGGCCCAGCCCCGGACCATAGTCCCGCTGCTGACCTCCGAGGGGCTCCAGCGACTGGTGGACACCACCATGATCTGGTCCCATCTGCTGCAGACGGACACGCTGTTGCGCGCCGGCGTACGCCTGACCACGGAGCAGAGCGCGTTCGGCATGGAAGGTGCCGCGACCCCCTACCAGGAGTGGGCGGCCATCATGGAAGAGTGCCTGCTCGTGGCCGTGGAACGGGGCGAACTGCAGGCCGGGGTGGACCCGAAGGAGCTGGCCGAGCTCGTGGTCGAGACCTGTACGGGCATGCAGCTCTTCTCCGCCGCCGCCAGCGGGCGGGCCGACCTTCCCCAACGCGCCGTCCGCATGTGGAAGTTGCTGCTCCCCGGCGTCGCCGTCCCTGCCCTCGCGGTCCGCATCACGATCGATCCCGAGCGTGGGAAGGCGGCCGTCTATGGCAGTCTTCCGGATGCAAGTTCGACGTGACCGGGCCCCGCGCGGCGGCGGCCCGGTGATCCGCGAGATCAGGGACTGCTGCCGACGTCTGCCCAGAGCAACGATGCCCGGGCAGTTCCCTGCATGCCCACCAGGTGTGCGAGGCCGCTCGGGAGTCCCGGACGGCGGGCACCGTACTTCTGGGAGGGGAACATGGGACGGGAACTCGAAAGACTGAGACTGGCCGCGCTCAACATCGACGGGGTGCTGCTGAACGACACCTTCAGCCCGGTCATCCACCACTTCATCGTCAGCCGGGGCGGGGTGTACACGGCCGAGACGGAGCGCGCCATCTTCTCCCAGCCCCAGCACATCGCGGGGCAGCGCATGGCGGAGGCCGTGGGCGGCACCCTGTCGGGCGAGGAGGCGCTGGCCGCCTACTTCGAGGAGCGCGACCGCTATGTCGCCGGCCATCCTGTCGTGGTGGCCGACGGCGCGGTCGAACTGCTGCGGCTCCTGCGCCGGCTGGGACTGCGCACGGTCTGCTACGGCGGACTGCCGAAGGCTCACTTCGACCGGTTCCTCGGGGAGCACGCCGAACTCTTCGACGGGCCGGGGTACGTGTGCACCAACGACTTCCGGCCCGGGGTCCACGAGATCACCACGGAAGTCTTCGACCTGAAGTCCGACCAGGCGGTGTTCGTGGACGACGTGGCCCGGGTCGCCGAAGCCGCCAAGTCCCTCGGTACTCCCTTCATCGGCCTCCCCAGCCCCTTCGAGCACGGATTCCAGCGTCAGCTGATGAGGGAGGCCGGCGTGCGCCACATCGTCGACCGCCTCGACCGGATCGACGAGGACCTGCTGCGCCTGGTCGACGGCCAGGCCGCGGCCGGCGACGTGTGGGGGGAGTGACCGTGCTGGACGGGCGAGTCGCCATGATCACCGGGGCCTCCAGCGGCATCGGGGCAGCCGCGGCCAGGCTGTTCGCCGCCGAAGGCGCCTCGGTCGTGCTCATGGCCCGGCGCGCGGAGCCGCTCCGGGCGCTGGCCGAGGAGATACGCGGCCTCGGCGGCCGGGCCCTGGCCGTACCCGGCGACGTGGCGCGGGCCGGGGACGTGGCGCACGCGGTCGAGCGCGCGGTCGACACCTTCGGCCACCTGGACACCGCCTTCAACAACGCCGGCTTCGCCACCGCGGGCCTGCCGCTCCACGAGATCGACGACGCGACGTACGAGCAGACCATCGACGTCAATCTGCGCGGTGTGTGGAACTGTCTCCGGCATCAGATACCGGCCATGCTCGCCTCCGGCCGGGGCGGGGCCGTGGTCAACACCTCCAGTGTCGCCGGCACCGCGGCTACCGGCGCCTCCGCGGCGTACGTGGCCGCCAAGCACGCGGTCATCGGCCTGACCAGGGCCGCCGCCGCGGACTACGGCGCACGGGGCATCCGGGTCAACGCCCTGGTGGTGGGCGCCACCCGCACCGAGATGATGGAGCAAGTCCTCAAGCAGCTGCCCGAGTTGGAGGAGACGTTCGCGGCGGCCGCGATCCAGAAGCGCATGGCCGACCCCGTGGAAGTGGCGCGGACCGCCGCCTGGCTCTGCAGTGACCAGGCCTCCTTCATCACCGGGGCGGCAGTGCCGGTCGACGGGGGTGCGACCGCCACCCACTGATCGCGCGCCTGCCCGTGCGGCGAAAAAAGAGAACACTCTCTTTGTAACGGGGCCGTTTCGGAGTACTTTTCCGTATCGGGGCGGCCGCACGGGCCCGGCCGCCCGTCGGTCCGGCCGTCGGGCAGGACCCCAGGAGGGAGTGCGGCGGTGCAGGGCAGGGCGGCGCGTACCCGGGAGGAACTCATCCGGGGTGCTGCGGTGTGCATGGACGCACAGGGCTACCGGGGGGCCACCCTCACGGCCATCTCCAAGCTGTGCAACGTCTCCATAGGCGCGCTGACCTTCCATTTCCCGGACAAGACCAGCCTGGCCGCAGCGGTGGTCCAGGCCGGCGCCGCGGCCGTCCGCGAGGCCGTGGAGGCGGCGTCGGAGGAGGACGACTCCCCCCTGCGGGCGGTGGGCGCCCTGCTGCGCACCCTCGCGCGGCTGCTCGAGGAGGACGTCGTCGTCCGGGCGACCGCCCTGCTGGCGCGCGAACGAGCGGACATCGCCGACGACTGGCACGAGGCGTGGATGCCGCGCCTTGCCGAACTGGCCGAACAGGCCGACGCGCGCGGCGAACTCGACGCCGGCGGCGGGCCGCAGCTGGTGGTGGCCCTGGCGGGCTGGCTGCTGGTGGCGGCCGAGGCGTACCCGCGCACACGGCCGGGACGCCGCGCCGGCATCGGCGCCGAACTCGCCCGTGTGTGGCCGCTGATCGAGCGCGGGGTCGCCGGGCGCGCGGTGTAGGCCCTGTCCTTCGGATTCCTTCGGATCATCCCGGCGTCGCGGGGTTTGGCGCGCACATCTGCGGCGTTGTCGTCGGTCGCCGACTCCCCCACGCTCGGCTGCGCTCGCGGCGGCGCTGCCGCCGGCCCGTGTCGCCAGCCTCCCTGTGGGGGGCCCGTGGCGGATGTGGATGGCCAAAACAAAACGAGTATTCTATATTTTTCCCACGTCGTGTCCTGGCACAACCAGGGCGCATGAGACGGGGGAGCTGTATGCACACCGTGGTCCAGCCGAAGCCCGCACGCCCACAGCACACCAGCCGTGGCCCCAGACGGATCCCGAGAGACCACCACAGAAGCGCGGAGCTGCGACGGCACCGGGAGGAGCTCCTGGAGACGCTCCTGTCCGCCCTCAGCCGACGGGACCAGCGGGTGCGCGGTGAGCTCTATCTGCGGGGCCTGCTGCTCGCGGACGGCCGCAAGTCGGTCCGTAACCTCGCCTACTCGCTCGGCCGGCCGGACGAGGAACAGCGGCTCCACCACTTCATCTGCGGTTCGACCTGGGACTGGACGCCCATGCGCGCCGCGCACGCCGGCTTCCTCGACCGGCTGTGCCCGCCGCAGGCATGGGTGCTGCACGCCGTGACCATTCCGAAGGACGGCGAGCACACGGTGGGCGTGGACCGGTTCCTCGATCACCAGGCCCGCCGGTACGTGAACGGCCAGCGGGCCTTCGGCGCGTGGTACGCCTCCACGGCCTTCAGCGCGCCCGTCAACTGGAAGCTGTTCATGCCACGGCACTGGATCGACGACGCGGCGCTGCGCGGGCGTGCCGACATCCCGCCCGCCGTCGCCTACGAGTCGATGGAGCGGTGCGCGGCGGACGCGGTGCTGGAGGCGGCACGGGACCGGTCCGGCCCGCCGCGGCCCGTACTCATGGATCTGCGGGCGGACGCCGAGTGGCAGTCCGCCCGGCGCCTCACCGCCGCGGGGCTGCCCATGGTGGCCAGGATCGCCGAGACCACCTGGTTCGTCGCGGACGACCCCACGCTGCCCCGGTCCGGCACGCGGCCCCTGCCGGCCGCGAGCATCCTGGACTCGGTCAAGTCCGCACGGCGCGCGGTCGACTGGGCCGACCCGGGCGGCTCGGGCAGCGTGCACACGTCGTGGGTGGCCGCCGTCCGGGTCCGGATGGCCGAGGCCGCCCGACTCGGCCACGACCGGCCTCTCGTACTCCTCGGCGAGTGGCGCCCCGGGCAGGAGACCCCCGCGGAGGTATGGGTGTCCGACCTCGTGGACACCGCTCCGGCGGACCTGCTGAAGCTGACCAAGCTGACCCGCAAGGTGGCACTCGACTGGAGCCTCGGTGCCGACCGGACGGGTGCCCGGGACTTCGTGGGGCGGTCGTTCTGCGGCTGGCACCGGCACATGACCCTCGCGTCCGCCGCGCACAGCCTGCGCCTGCTGGGGCTGCAAGAGGGCCGCTGAGGGCCGCGACCGGGTGCGGTTGCGGTAGGCACGGTGCTGACGGAACCGCGTCAGGCGACGCCTTCCCGCGCCGGCTGACACGGCCGGACCGGGCCTTCGCCGTCCCGTGCCGCGGCGCACTCGCCCAGCGGGATCTCCGGGGACTCGGGTGCGCCGGGCAGGACGGTCCAGCGGTGCAGCCGCGCGTGCTGGTCGAGCCGGGGGTCGCCCGCGACGGCGACGGGCGCGCCCACCGCGTTCAGCAGCGGCAGGTCGGACAGATGATCCCCGTAGGCGGAGCAGTCGGCGAGGCTCACCCCGTGGACCGAGGCCGCCAGCCGCGCCGCGTCGGCCTTCGCCGCGCCGATCATCGGCGTTCCCAGCAGCTCCCCGGTGTAGCGGCCGTCGGCGATCTCGGGCGCGGTGGCCCAGACATCGGTCACGCCGAGGTGCTCGGCGATCGGCCGGAGCACGGCGGGGAAGGACCCGGAGACGAAGACGACGGTGTCGCCCCGGGAGCGGTGCCGGTTCAGGGCGTCGACGGCACTGGGGTTGAGGAAGCCGCCCTGGGACAGCTCCCTCTCGAACCAGGCCCGGCCCAGGTCGGACACGGCCGTCGAGTCGGCGCCGCGGAAGTTGGTGAAGTAGGCGCGGTTCGTCGCCTCGCGGGGCACACCCACGGCCGTCATGGCCTTCAGCCGCTGCCGGCACTGCTCGTACACGTCGGGGCGCTGTCCCTGCGCCGCGAGGTAGTAGCGCAGGAAGCGGAAGAGCGTGGTGCCCGTGGTGAGGGTTCCGTCCACGTCGAAGAACGCGAGGCGTCGGGGGCTCATGGTCTCTCCTGTCAGGCGTAGGGCCTCCGCTCGACGCCGACGGCCGCGGCGTCGAGCGGAGGCACCGATCCGGTCAGCCCTGGACGCCCTTGGACTTCAGGAGCTCGGCGGTGGCGGCGATGGTTCCGGCCTCCTGGAGCTCGTGGTCCTCCACATCGACGTCGAAGCGGCGGGAGAGCGCCACGGCGAGCTCCACCAGGACGAGGGAGTCGAACTCGAGGCTCTCGAAGTCGGTGTCCACGTCGGTGTTCTCCGGCACCTCGTAGTCGGAGCGCAGGATGTCGATCAGGACGTCGGCCAGCGGCAGGGTCGAGGTGTTCATGTTCGGGTTCGCCTTTCGATTCTGAGCAGCTGCGTGAAGGGGGTGGGGCCGGGTCGGTCAGACGGGGACGATGTCCGGCCAGGTGAGGGCGGCGGCGCCCCAGGTGAGACCTCCGCCGAAGGCGGTGAGCAGGACACGGGCGCCCGGCGTGAGGGAGCCCTTGGCGGCGGCGTCGGCGAGGGCGAGCGGAATCGAGGCCGCGGAGGTGTTGCCGACCCTGTCGAGGTTGATGACCGCTCGCTCCGCGGGGATGCCGAGTCCGCGGGCCACGGAGTTGAGGATCCGCACGTTGGCCTGGTGGCCCACGAGCCAGTCGACCTGGTCGGCCGTCCAGCCCAGCCGGTCGAGCACGGTCTGCGAGGACTCGGTCATGCGGTTGACGGCCTGGGTGAAGACCTGCTTGCCCTGCATGGTGAAGTAGCGGTCGTCGGCGTCGGGTGCCGACGTGGTGGCGCGCTGGCGCGAGCCGCCGCCCGGGATGGTGATCAGGTCGCGTCCGGTGCCGTCGGAGCCCAGATCGATGTCGAGCACCAGGCCGTCCTCGGTGTCGTCCGACGCCGCGGAGAGCACGACCGCTCCCGCGCCGTCACCGAAGATGACATTGGTGGTGCGGTCGGCGGGGTTGAGGATGGTGGAGTAGGTCTCGGCCCCGATGACCAGGGCCCGCCGCGCCTGACCGGCGGTGATGTGTGCCGAGGCGGCCGCGAGCGCGTAGAGGAAGCCCGAGCACACCGCCGCGATGTCGTAGGCCGCTATGGGGCCGAGGCCGAGGCGGGCGGCCACGTCGGGGCAGGTGGCGGGGCACGGGTTGTCGGGTGTGGTGGTGGCCAGTACGACGATGTCGACGGCGCCGGGTTCGGCCTCCAGGCCGGCCGACTTCAGGGCCCGGTGACCGGCTTCCACGGCGAGATCGCCGGTGGCGACGCCGGGGCCGGCCCAGTGCCGGCTGCGGATGCCGGTCCGGGTGGTGATCCATTCGTCGGTGGTGTCGAGGCGTTCGCAGAGGGCTTCGTTGGTGATGCGCTGCGGGGGCAGATAGCTGCCCAGGCCGACCAGCGCGACGGGTGTGGTGGGCACGGTGATCGCTTTCTGGCGGATGGCAGCGGGACTCAGGGCAGCAGGTGGACGACGTTGCACGTCAGCTGGGTGCTGCCGAGGGCGGCGGTGAGACGCGCGGTGCGCCAGGTGCCCTCGGAGGTGGGGAGCTGGGCGGTACGGTCCAGCGTCACGCGGAAGCGGCCGCCGGGCTCGGCCTCGGCCTCGGTGCTCGGCGTGAACCTGGTGCTGCGCATCCACAGCGTGTTGGATTCCGCACGGGTCAGCCCGTCGAGTTCGTAGAGCAGCACCTGCCCGAGCTGGAGCGCGGAGACGAACAGGTCGATCGCGGTGGGGCCGTACTCCTCGGTCGTTTCCCGGCCGGGAGTGTCGACGAGGGTGAGCCGGGCGTGCGCCGTGCCGGCGGACACGTCCGCCACCACGTCCTCCAGGTACTGGCTGCGGTCGTGGTGCGAGACGCCGAACGCCGTGGAGTTCCACGGTCCGTCGAGCTCCTCGGCCGTGGCGTAGGAGCCGGGCGCGCGGACGGCGTCGTCCGCTGCCGGGTGCTCGGCCTCGACCTGCAGACTCATGGAGCCGATCGTGCAGTCCATGGTGGTGAGGGACAGACCGGGGGCGTCCGGGGAAGCCGTGGTCGAGCGGTGCCGGGCCGTCACACCGAAGCGGGCGAGGCCCTCTTCGTCGGGCTGGGAACCGGCCTTGATGCGTACGTCGCGGACACGGAAGTGCGCGTCGGCCGCCAGCCGGTGGGTGTGAGCGGCGTAGAAACCGGTGAGCCGGGCCGCGAGGAGCATCCCGTCGAGGGTCGACAGGTGCGGCCGCTGGAGGGCCTCGCCCTTGCGCGACCAGGTTTCGGGCAGATGGATGCCGGCGGTGGCGTGCACCTCGCCCGGCGTCGCACCGGTGCCGGGGGCGACGGTGATGTCGTCCAGCGAGTAGGTGACCCTCTTGAAACCCTCTCCGAAGAACCGGGTGTGCCGATCTCCCAGAACGTCGTCCACGCTCGCGAGCCGAAGCTCTTGTACAAGGCCGTTGGCCTGCATGTGCGGAATCCTCCCCCATCAGGATTTGGTGGCTTTCGCCCGCCCCGGCGCGCTGCGCCGGGGCGGACAGAAGGGGCGTACGGCCCTCACTCGTGGCGAGGGCGAGCGTCCCCGTGTACGGCGCTCAGTGGGCGCCGAGCTGTGCCTGCACCTGGAAGACACCCTTGTGGAAGTACAGCCGCGCCTCGGCGATGAGGCCCTCGTCGTTGAGCCGGAAGACCGAGATGCCGGACCAGTTCACGGGGTTGCCGTCCTTGGTCACCACCGCGCCGCGCCAGGAGACGGCGGTCTCGCCGCCGGTGGTGTAGGCCTCGATCGGGGTGATGCCGATGAACCGGTCGAACAGCGGGATCACGTTGCGCAGCTTGGTGAGGATCGCCTCACGGCCACGGATCGGCTCGGTGCCGACCGGGTCGTAGAAGAGGGCGTCCTCGGCGAAGCCCGCGCCCCACAGCTCGGCGTCCGCCGCCAGCGAGCCTTCGTAGAACTGGTGGACAGCCTTGGGCATGGCGGGGAATGACATGTGCTTCTCTTTCTTCTTGTTCTTCTTGTTCTTCGTGGAACCGGAGCGATCCGGGATCGGCCGGGAAAGGGCCCGCGTCAGGCGGTGAACGCCTCGTGGATCGCGTAGCTGTCCTCGTACATGTGGTAGCGGACGATGCGGCCGTCGGTGACGGTGAAGTGCAGCGCGTACCGGTTGGTGAACTTCTTCTTCGTGGCGATCACTTCGAAGACGCAGTTGGCGATGACCACGGCGTCCTCGCCCTGCGTGACGCGGGTGGTGATCTCGAACGACTCGGGGCCGCTGAGGAGTTGCGGGAAGAGGCCGAAGAACTCGCCGATCTCGTCCTTGGTGGACCGGGAGCCGGCCCAGGGGACGTTCGGGGAGCCGCCGACGTGGAAGTCGACGGTGTCGGCGAACTGGCCCAGCAGGGCCTGGCCGTCCCCGGCGCCGAAGGCGGCGAAGAAGGCGTCGACGGTCTCGTCGGTGGTGCGCGTGGCAGCGGTGGTCACGGTGGTTCCAACTCTCCTGTGGGGGTGGGTTTCCGGCGGGTCGGGGTCAGGCGGTGGTGTTGAGGGCTTCGCGGCCGGCGAGGACGATGGCGGTGTGGTGGGCGACGCGTTCGCCGAGGTGTTCGGCGGTGGCGATGTCGGCCTTGGAGACGTCCTGCGGGGGGAGGTCTGCGGGGGTGCTGGCGGCGGCGCCGTTGAAGTAGCCGAGGCGGTTGAGGTCGTTCTCGGATTCGGTGGTGGTGTGCCAGCCGGGGTGGAGGCCGAG
>NZ_JBEYYR010000022.1:0-147096 GCF_040645635.1 Streptomyces sp. NPDC046727 | reverse complement strand
GGCCCGGTGGCGTACCACCGGGCCGGCCGGCACGGGTCAGTCCTCTTCCGCGTCCTCAGCGTTGCGGAACGGGACGGTGACGGTGATGCCGACGCTCGGCTTGCGGTTCTCCTCGTCACCCGCGAGCGGGTCGTTGTGGATGATGTCCTTCTGCATGGGTCCTTCTCCTCTCCGTGGTGTGTACGGCGGTGTGGTGCTCCCCGCTCCGGGTGGGGCGGGGTGTCTGGGGGTGGCGGTGTGCCGGGCCGCGCAGTTGCCGGTCGAGGAAGACCACGGCCCGGCGCAGCACGGTGACGTGGTCGCCGCCGTCGTAGCCGTCGTGGCCGGAGTCGAGCCACAGCGATTCGTGCCGGGCTCCGGCGGCGCGCAGCGCGGCGAGGTAGCCGCGGATCTGACCGGGCGGGCATTTGGCGTCATGGGTGGCGGCTGCCACCAGCAGCGGGTCGCGGACCGCGGCGGCGTAGTGGATCGGCGAGCTGCGCGCGTAGCGCTCGGGGACGTCGTCGGGCGTGCCGTCGAAGAGCCGCTCGTCCAGGGCGCGCAGCGCGGGGGTGGTGGTGCGGTGGGCGGCCACGCAGTCGGCGACCGGCTTGACCGCGACCCCCGCCTGCCACAGGCCGGGACGGGTGCCGAGGGCGAGCAGGACCAGGTAGCCGCCCCAGGAGGTGCCCCACAGGCCCACGGCGTCGGCGCGGATCAGCCGCCGGGCGACGAGGTCGGCGCGGACGGACGCCAGATCCTCGACCTGGGTGAGCCCGACGCCGTCCCGGAAGGCACGCCGCCAGCGCGGCCCGTACCCGGTGGAACCGCGGTAGTTGACGCGGGCGACGGCGAAGCCGGACGCGACCAGGGAGTGGACGACGCCGTCGTAGGCGTCCCGGTCGTGGTCGGCGGGCCCGCCGTGCACCAGGAACACCGCCGGGGCCGGACCGCGCGGTTCGTCGGGCAGGCTGAGCAGGGTGTGCACGGGCCCGTCGGGACCGGGCGTCCACACGTCCCGGTGGGTACCGGGAAACCGGTCGGGGAGGCCGGGCAGCACGGGCAGGGCGGTGCCCCGGGTGGAGCACAGCCGGGGCGGCAGACCGGTGGCCGTCCACAGGTAGTGCAGGTCGCCTCCGGGACGGATGGCGGCGTCCAGCAGGGTGCCCGGCGGGGTGGGGACCGGGGTGAGGGTGCGTGCGGTGAGGTCGGCGCGGTGCAGGGTGGAGCGGCCGTGGCGGTCCTGGCGTACCAGGACGGTCCGGCCGTCCCCGGCCCAGCGGGCCGTGATCTCCGTGTCGAAGGCGCACCAGTCGTGGGTGGTCAGCCCGGTGTCGGGCTGCCAGGAGGCCAGGAGGTAGCGGTCGTCGTACTCGCGGACGAGGAGGAGTTCCTCGCTGCCCGCGGTGGGGGCGAACCCCAGGGACCACAGCCGGCCGGTGTCGCCGCCGGGCAGGACGGCCCGTACGGCACCCTCGCTCGTGAGCACGGTGACGGCACCGGCTCCCGCGAGGGCGAGTAGCCGGCCCCCGGGCGTGATGCCGGTGAGGGTGACGTGGCCCGGGACCCGGCTCACCGTGCGGGCCGCGCCGCCGCGCGGTCCGACGTGCACGGCGGTGGTGTGGCCGTCCCCGGCCGCGAGGGCGACGGTGCCGTGGTCGCCGACCGCGAGACCCCGGGGGAGTCCGGGCGGGACGTTCGTCAGCCCGGCCCGGTCGGGACCGCCCGCGAAGGGCTGGAACCGCCAGCACCCCGACCCGTGTTCGTCCTCGTCGAACCACCACACATGCGCGTCCCGGTCGATGGCACCGTGCAGCGTGCCCCGGGGCCGCCGGGTGACCTGGCGGGCGCGGCGGGCGGCGGCGTCCCAGGCGAACACCTCGCAACGGCCCTCGGCGTCGGCGGTGAAGACCATCTTGGCCGGGTCGGCGGCGCACACCTCCGGCAGTGCGGCCCGGTACACCTGGTAGTCGTCCCTCATCCGGCGGCCCCCGCGGAGAGGACGCCGCGCACCGGGCGCCGGGAGGTGTGCGCCGCGAGGAGGGCCAGCAGCACACCGCTGACGAGCGCGGGCGCGGCGGTGGAGACCCAGTCGGCGAGGGCGCCGGCGAGGACGGGAGCGACAGCGGCGGAGCCCGTGGTCGCGGTGGCCAGGACCGCGCCGGTACGGGCCTGCAGCGCGGGCGCGGTGGCCTGGACGGCACCGGCCTGGAGCACGACGGAGGCGAGCGGCATCAGCAGGCACACCAGCCCGAACAGCAGCCCGTACGCCCACGCGTCCGTGACGACGGCGAGCGCGGCGGCCGGCGGAACGAGCAGCCAGGTCACGCCGGTGACGACCCGTGGGGCGCCGAAATGCCTGGTCACTCTGGGCGCGGCGAGCGCGCCCGCCAGACCGGCGGCGCCGGACAGGGCGAGGATCGCGCCGAGCACGGCGCCGGAGTGGCCCTCTCGCTGGAGGGTGAAGACGGCCGTGTAGTACAGCGCCACGACGACGGCGTTGACGGTGGTGGCCCAGGCCAGGACCAGGCGCAGCAGCGGTGAGGAACGCACCAGCCGCAGCCCGGCCGCGCCCTCTCTCAGCAGTCCCTCGCCGCGCTGCTGCGGCGCCGGCGCCGTGAGGTCCGCGCGCATGGCCGCGACACACAGGGCGCTGACGACGTAGGACAGGGCGTCGGCGAGGAACGGCAGCGCGCGGGCGGCCTGGTAGAGGAGACCGCCCAGCGCCGGGCCGGCGATCAGCGCGCCCTGGTCGGCGGCGGTGAGCCGGGCGATCGCCCGGGGCTGCTCGGGGCCCGGGCAGACCAGCGCGACCGTTCCGCGTGCCGCGGCCTCGAAGCAGGCGGTCGCCAGCCGCTCGACCAGCACGGCGGCGAGGACCAGACCCAGGGGCGGCCGTCCGGTGGCCAGGGTGAGGGCCACGCAGCCCATGGCGAGTGCGGAGACGGCGGCGGACCCGAGCATCACGCGCTTGCGGGCGCCCCGGTCGGCGGGGAGGGCGACGAGCGGGCCGAGGAGGAGCCCGAGGGCGGTGGAGACCCCGGCGATCAGGCCGACCGTCTGGGGCGAGTTGCCCAGTCCCAGGAGGAGCAGCGGCAGGACGGTGCCCGAGGCCTGGCTGCCGACGCCGTCGGCGGCGTTGGCCCACCACAGGAGCCGGAAGTCGCGTGGTTCCGCCCGCTGGTGGGACGGTCGTGCGGATGACACTGGCCGTTCCACGAAGCACCTCACCGATGTGGCGAAATCGTGCAGAAGGTGTGGAGAGAGTGAAGCGAGCGGGATCCTAAGCGGGTGCGAAGAGGCGTCACAAGGGTCCGAAGTGCGTGACCGGATTCGTACCGTGAGGTGGCGAGGAGGGGCAGGTCGGTCATACACGGAAATAGAGGTGATCATTCCGCGCAGGGGGAGAGCGGCGCCCTCCTTCTCCAGGGAAGATGCGCGACGGCGCCCGGACCCTGCCCCGGAGGGCGTGACGGGCGGGCGGCGACGAGAGACCGACCGCCGGTGTCGCGACGGCACCGGCGGGCACCGCTTTCGACCGAGAATGTTCGTTGCCGCCCGGGCTGCTCCGAAGCGACCGGTGACCGCCTCGATGGTTCACGGTTGCCGTGTCCGGACCCGCCGCCGCAGGTTCACGAAGGGCTGACAGCGAGTTCGTCGACCACGGCCTGGAGCGAGCCCGAGTGGAGCGCCGCGACACGCCGCTGTCGCGCGGAGCCGCTCCCTCGGCGCTCGACGTCGCCGAGCCAGTCGCCGACCCGACGGTCGTCGCCGTAACGGCTGAGGTGCGGCTCGACCCGTTTCCACAGTTCCTCGACCAGCCGGCTGACGGACGCCGGAGCGCAGTCGCGGGTGTGGGTCGCGGGCAGGATGCCGGACGTCCCGTACCGGGCCGCCTGCCAGCACGCCGCCCGCAGCAGCAGGTCGGACACCTCGGGCGCGGGTTCACCGGCGCGTACGGCCTCCATGGCGCAGCCGACCAGGGCGCGGATTAGGAGCGCGTACGCCGTGGTGGTCGCGGCCTCGGGCATCACATCGGCGACGCGGACCTCGATGGTGGGAAGGTGGGGGGAGGGCCGGACGTGCCAGTAGATCATGGCAGGGTCCATCGCCGCCCCGGTGGCCACGAGTTGGTCGACGACCCGCTCGTAGTGAGCCGTGCCCCGCAGGTAGGGCGGAGGGCCCGCCAGCGGCCACCGGCTCCAGACCACGGAGCGCCAGCTCGCGTAGCCGGTGTCCGTCCCGTCGCTGAACGGGGAGTTGCCGGTGATGGCCAGCAGCAGCGGCATCCAGCCCCGCAGGTGGTTGACCGCACGCACGGCTTCCTCGCGATCGGCCACCCCGACGTGCACGTGGCAGGCGTTCACCCCCTGGTCGTGGACCAGCGGCCCGAAGCGGCCCAGGAAGGCGCGGTAGCGAGCCTTGTCCATGACCGGCGGCGGGCCGGGCCTGCCGAGGATCGGGGTGCCACTGGGGACCAGCAGGCACTCGTACTCGGCGGCGGCCGTGGCCACGCCCCGGCGCAGCCGGACGACTTCCGCCTCCAGTTCGGCGGCGGTACGGCACACCGCGCTGACGGTCTCCACCTGCGCCTGCGAGATCTCCGGTGTGACATGCGGCTCGCCGAGGTGACCGCGAGCGGTGGCCACCACGGAAGGGGCTCGGTGCACAGCAGCCCTGCTGTGCCGTTCCACCAGCACGAACTCCTCCTCGACGCCGACGGTCGGCGGCGCGGTCACCTCCGCCGGGGTCGCGGGCGTACCGGCGACGGCAGGGGTCATGGCATCAAGAGGCTCTGGCACGTCCAGCCCTTTCGGAAGACACAGCACACCGGCATCCACGTATCGCGGGCGCTGTACGGCTCGCGATCACTACTGTCGCTCTCGGGGGCACAGGCCACTCCCTGTCGAACAGGGGGTGGGAGCATGCTCAGTCCCGCACCCGAGGTGCTGCAAGCGACTACCCAGTCACCCTTCGTGCGCGGCCGGCCCGCTGGGCGGTCACGGAACACGCCGTCCCGGGCGCGTGCGGGCGCGGATCCGGCAGCCGGACGCGGACGGTGCGCAGCGCGTGGGGCCAGTGGTGCTCCCGCACGGCACTGCTCCCCATGGCCGAAAGCCGGATGCGCGGTGCCGCCGTTCGGGGGTGCTCGTCCACGGAAGAGGTCACCATCTGCGGCACGTACCGCACTCCCTCCATCGACGGGCCTCGCGCACCCCCTTGCGCTATGCGTCCACTGGACGCACAGTGGCGGTGTGAAGGCGGGAACGGCGGCGTGGTGGCAGGCGCGGTACGCGGCGCTGGTCCGGCAGCGGCCCCGCGCGGGCGGGCTTGAGCTGCGGCGGATCACCCAGGTGGCCCTGCGGATCGTGGACGGCGAAGGGCTCGCGGCGCTCACCATGCGCAGGGTGGCCGAGGAGATGGGAGTGCGGCACACCTCGCTGTACCGGCATGTGGCCAGCAGGGACGAGTTGCTGGTGGAACTCGTCGACCATGTGCTGGGCGAGGTGGTGCCGCCGGAGACCGGCGGCGGATGGCGGGCCGAACTGGAGCAGGCCGCCTGGGAGTTCCGACGGGTGCTGCTCGCGCATCCCGCGATCGTGCCGCTGCTGACGATGGGGCAGCTGCTCGGCCCCAACGCCCTGCGGGGACGGGAGATCGGACTCGGCCTGCTGATCCGGGCCGGGTGGGAACCGTCGCGGGCCGTCCGGATCTATCTGACGGTCGCGCATTTCGTCATCGGCGCCGCGCTGCTGGGCACCGGCGGCGCGGCGCGCGGCGCCGAGGAGCGGAAGGCGATGACCGAACTGTTCGCCGGCCTGCCGCAGTACCCGCTCGTACGGGAACTCGCCGAGCCGCTCAACCTCCCCGACGGCGACCAGGAGTTCCGCTTCGGGCTGACCGCACTGCTCGACGGGATAGGAGACCCCCGATGAATCTCGCCGAGTGGATCGCCGGCGGCACCAGGGTGGAGCTGAACGGGCATCGCCTGTTCGTCCGCCAGGACGGTGAAGGCAGCCCCGTGACGCTGGTGCACGGCTTCCCCACCTCCAGCCACGACTGGGCGACGACCGTCCCGGCCCTGGTCGCGGCCGGATGCCGGGTGACCACCCTGGATCTGCTCGGATTCGGTCAGAGCGACAAGCCCGTCCGTCACCGCTACTCCATTCATGAGCAGGCCGACCTGATCGAGGCCCTCTGGAAGCGTCTGGACATCGGTGAGACCGCGCTGGTCGCCCACGACTACGGTGTCTCGGTCGCCCAGGAACTGCTGGCCCGTGAACCCGGCCGCATCACCCGCACCGCCCTGCTGAACGGCGGCCTCTACGCCGACCTCCACCGCCCCGTCCTGATGCAGCGCCTCCTGCACAGCCGTGTCGGCCCGCTGCTGGCCCGGCTCACCGACGAGAAGCGGTTCACCGCGAGCCTGCGCAGCGTCCTGGCCAGACCCGTCCCGGACGAGGTGCTGCACGACATGTGGACGTCCATGGCGCGCGAGAACGGCCATCACCTGGCCCCGCGCCTGCTCCGCTACATCGACGATCGCCGCGTCCACTTCGACCGCTGGACCGGTTCCCTCGAAGCTTACGAGGGCCCGCTCCTGTTCGTCTGGGGCCCCGAGGACCCGGTCAGCGGGGCGCACGTCCTGCCCCGCCTCCGCCGCCGACGCCCCCGCGCCGCCTTCACCGTACTGCCCGGCGTCGGCCACTATCCGCAGGTCGAAGCACCGGAGGAGACAGCAGCGGCACTGGCCGCCTTCCTCGCCGAGTAGCGGTGGGGGAGGGGCCCCTCGAAGACGGTCAGTCTCCGTCGTCCGGTGGCAGGCTGGGCACGTCGGCGGGGAAGAGGCTGACGAGCAGCCCGTACGGCTCCCCGCGCGCGAGGCGCGCACGTGGTAACCGATGGTGCCTCTCGCCACGGCTCGTGTCGCCACCGCCCGCCCCGACCGCTACATCAGGCAACTCGTCTCACGCTGCTCGCCTGTGACGTCAGCGAGGAATGGACGGCGATCGGCCGGCCGTACTGGGAGCGCGCGGGCGTCGCCGACCGGATCGACCCGCGCATCGCCCCCGCCCTGGAGACGTTGCGCGCACTCGCAGCAGACCCCCGTCGCCGCGGCCGGGCGTACGCGGCCCGCTTGTGCGGGTTCAGTGCATCGGGCCCGCCAGCTCCCCGACTTCGAGATACACCTCCCGCTCGGCTTCGAGCTTGACGTTGAAGCCGTGGAAACCGCTGGGCGGTGCCGTGCCGAAGAACGATCCGTCGGCCACCTCGCGGGACGTCAGCCGGTGGTCCGGGTCGTCGCTCCGCCCACCGATGTCGTACGGGTCGGCCGTGGTGAAGTGCTCCCGGAAGAACTTGTCCATCGTCTCCGCGTCATCCGGCAGCGGCTCACCCATCTGGTTCGTCGCCGTGCCGGGAACGGCGTGGACCTCAAGAACCTGGTCGAAGCTCGGCCAGCGGCTGATGGCGTGCGCGAGGTACAGCCGGCCACCGTGTCCGAAGCACAGGTACTCCAGCGTGCCGTCGCCGGTCGCGTGCGCGTTCACATCCAGCTTGGTGAACCGCACGATGCGTTCGATGCGCACCTCCACGTCCGGGGCGAGCGGTCGCTTTCCCTTCGCTCTGCGCTCGAAGTGGCCGCAGAAGATGTTTCCCGTGAGGGAGGTTCGCTTCGGGCCGCTCTCGGCCGGATCGAGCTCGGCCATGGGGAAGGGGACGGGGTCGAACGTGTCGTACGGCTCCTCGGGAAAGGCGTGGCGGTGCGCCCGAATCGCCTCACGCACGTCGTCGTCCAGACCCACTTCGAGGAGCACCTGGTAGTTGTGCGGTACGTCGAACATCGGCAGGTGCGAGAAGTAGATCACTTCGTGTCCGAACACCAGCATTCCGTGACCGCCCGTTGTGCCGGTCGGGTCGTCGGGGCTGGGGTGAACGTGGTGCTGGCCGCTCCCATGATGATCACTCATGGTGACCCCCTGACAGGGTGGGCGAGCGAGGAGGCGCATACGACTCCCCGCCTTCTCACCTCCCAGTATCCGACGGCCCGAACCCCACCGCTCGTCACGCGGAGCTGTCCACCAGCACGGTCACCAGGCGTGTCATGGCGGGCCTGGGGTCAGGCGTGCCCGGCCAACTGGTCATCAGCAGATGGTGGGCGGCACCGACGACGGCCAGGGCCACCGTGCTCGGGTCGACGTGCCCCGCGACCCGGCCGAGCCGCTGTTCGGCCTCCACATAGCCGGCGACGGCCTCCTGGATAGTGCCGAAGCCAGGCGCCCCGCCTTCCAGCGCCTCGCGGATACGCAGCGCGGCGCCCGGACGGGACATGGCGATCCCGGATATGGCCGGGCCACCGGACTCGAACAGCGCGAGGACGACGGCATCGAGATTCCCCGCCACCGTGTTCTGCCCCGCGAGCCCGGACAGCGCCCGCGCCTTCGCGGCGGTCCGTGCGAACCGGTCGAGACACAGCTCGGCCACGAACTCGTCCATCCCCGCGAAGTGCGCGTGCAGCAGCCCCTTCGCGCAACCGGCCTCGGCGGTGACGGCCCGGCTGGTGAGTGCGCCGGGTCCGGACTTCTCCACGACGCGTTCGGCAGCCGAGAACAGCTGCTCGGACACATCCGGCGTCGCCACTCCACGCGGTGACATGGGCCTCTCTTCCCTTCCGTCCACCACTGGAGGCACCCGTGCCCGACGTCGTCAACACGGAGCAGGCACAAGCGTGGAACGGCCCCGAAGGCAGCCACTGGGCCCGCAACCAAGACCGCTGGAACGCGGTGAACGAAGGCTTCGACGAGCCACTGCTCAAGGCCGCCGGAATCAGCACGGCCCATCGGGTGCTGGACATCGGCTGCGGCTCCGGGCAGACCACCCGCCTCGCCGCGCTCAAGGCACCCCGAGGCGGCGCACTGGGCCTCGACCTGTCCGGCCCGATGCTGGCCGAGGCGCGGGCCCGCGCCGAGCGCGAGGGCATCACCAACGCCTCCTTCACGCAAGGCGACGCCCAGATCCACCCCTTCGAGACGGCGGCGTTCGACGCGGTGATCAGCCGCTACGGGGTGATGTTCTTCGCCGACCCCGTAGCCGCCTTCGCCAACGTCGGCCGGGCGCTGGTGCCCGGCGGTCGTCTGGTGTTCATCTGCCCGGCCGATGCCCCGCGCAACGACTGGGTCGTGGCGATGGCCGCTCTGCGCGACATCCTGCCGGTCGGCGACTTCGGGCAGCCGGGACTGCCCGGCATGTTCTCCCTGGCCGGCCCGGACCGCATCCGTGAGGTCCTCACGGCAGCGGGCTTCACCGGCATCACCGTCAGTCAGGCGCAGGCACACGGGGTATGGGGGCAGGGAGCCGAGGACTCCGCGGAGTTCCTGCTCGGCACAGGCCCCGGCCGCCACCTGATGGAACAGGCTGACGCGGCTGCCCGGGCCCACGCCCGCCGCGCCCTGACGGACCATCTGCGGGCCCACGAGGCCACCGGCGGCACCGTCCGACTGCTCAGCACCTCATGGCTCGTCACGGCACACCGCCCGACCGACCCATCGGGCAGGCCCTGACCTTTCGGTCGAGCAGATGCTCCAACAGGGCGCCCGGCGCTCCGCACACTGACTCAGACAGCCGGTAGGCGGGTCCCGACGATCACGCTGAGGTCTGCCGCGAGGCGCAGTTCGGTGGCGCGAAGTCCGGGATGTTCGAGCCAGTGCAGCCGTGGCTGGTCGGGTACGCCGTTGAAGCGGGGCGGCCATGTAGTGGCCGGGGTGAAGTCGTCGATCACGACCGTGCCGCCGGCGGCGAGCAGGCGAGCGGGGTCCGCGGTGCCGTCGCCCTTGGCCTGGCCTCCGCCGTCGAGCACGAGAAGGTCGTACGGGCCGTACTCTTCGATGCGCTGCCAGTCGCCGTGCAGGATCAGGACATGATCGCAGTCCCGGAAGACATCCGCAGCGATGCGGGCTCGTTCCGCATCCCGCTCGACGCTGATCAGCCGTGTGCCTGGTGACGCGCCCGAGGCCAGCCAGGCAAGGCCGACACCGCAGCCGGTTCCGGTCTCGGCGATGGCGTGGGGCGCCCCCGCGGCCAGCACCTGGAGCAGACGCCCCTGTTCGGGCCTGCACGAGAACGCGAAACCGTGCGTGCGCGACGCCTGGACGGCCCGCTGGACCAGCGCAGGAAGTGCGTCGTCGTCCCGGTAGGCGTCGGTTCCCTGAAGCGACATGCCGTTCATTGTCGCCGCGCAGTCGCACAGTTGGGCCGACGGCAGCAGAAGGCTGCTCACCTCGCGACCGGGATGAACAGCGGCGGCGCCCGACCCGCCCTGATCGCCACGCAGGTGCCCAGCGGCCCGTCCCTACCATTCGGACCATGAGGACTGACCCCACCGCCTCGCTGGCCACCGCTCAGCGCTCGCTGGGCGACCCCGGCTTCCGCTACCCCCTGTGGCCTCCGCTGACCAGCGGCTGTCCCAAGAGCAGCACGGACGAGGTCGCGTACCCCGTCGAGGTGGACTATGCGTACGACCGCGTGCCCGCCGGCCTCTTCGAGGGGCGACCCCCGCGCACCGGACTTGACCACTGGGCCCCGCTCCTCCCACCCCTCGCCGCCCCCGGCCTCGGCGAGGGCGGCACCCCCTTGGTGGAGCTTGAGCCCGGGGTCTTCGTGAAGGACGAGTCGCGCAATCCCACCTGGAGCCACAAGGACCGCCTCAACCGCTGTACGGTCAGCGCTGCCCTGGGCTCCGGCGCACCCGGCGTCGTCGTCGCGTCGTCCGGCAACCACGGCGCTTCCGCGGCGGCGTTCGCGGCGCGCGCCGGGCTGCGCTGCGTCGTCCTCACCGCCACCGACCTGCCAACGGCGATGGACACCTTCCTGCATGCCTACGGCGCCGTCGTACTGCCCGTGCCGGTGGAGGCACGCTGGCCGCTCACCCGACGGATCGCCGAGCACTTCGGGCTGCAGCCCGTCAGCAACCTGACCCGCACCCACACCGGGCACGCCTTCGGACCCGAGGGCTACAAGACGGTCGCGTACGAGATCCACGCCGACCTCGGCGTACCCGCGGCCGTCTTCGTCCCGACCGGCTACGGCGAGCTGCTCTTCGGCATCGGGAAGGGCTTCGCCGAGCTGCGACGCCTCAGGGTCACGGACCGGGTTCCCCGGCTGATCGCGTGCGAGCCCGCCGCCGGCGGGCCGCTGGCCGCCGCCCTCCGCCAGGGTCTGCCGGCAGCGCACGTGGAGGTCGGCGCCACCGACGCGTACGGCATCAACTGCCCGGTGAACAGCTACCGTGGCGTGCTCGCGGTGCGTGACAGCGGGGGCCGCGCGGTGCTGCTCACGGACGAGCAACTGTATGCCGCCCAGGCCGAGCTGGCCCGGGCCGGCCTCTGGGCGGAGCTGTCGGCGGCGGCCGGCCTGGCGGGGCTACGGGCCTGCGCCGACGAGTATTTCGACGGCCCCGTGGTCTGCGTGTCCACGTCCAGCGGGTTCAAGGACCGGGGCGTCGGCCGGCACCGCAGCGAGCCCGTGGCCCCCGAGTGGACTGCGGTGCGGGCCCGGCTGCGGGCGGCGGGACTCGGTGAGTGAGCGTACGGCGACCCGCGAGGGGCCGGATCGCCCCTGATCTGGTGGGTGGTCTGGACGTGCTCAGTGGTCGCTCGTGTGCGGCCGTACGGGGCGTGGCAGCGGCTGACGCCAGTCGCCCAGCGTCGCGAGGAGGAACTGTCGGGCGAGAGGACGTATTTCGCTCCAGGCTGGATCTGTGGCCAGGGCGTCGGCCCAGAGACCGGTACGGCAGGTGGCATCGATCTCGCCCAGGCGGTGGCCGATGTCGTGAAGATCGCGCAGATTCCTGGGCTCGAAGGTTCCGCGCTCGGCGAGTCCTTCGGAAACGCGGCAGAGGAGCTCCGCCTCCTCGACGACGGACTCCGTCTCCAGCTCACGCTCGCCCAGCCAGGCAAGCTGATCCTGGGTGTCCGCTGCGAGGAGGGCCATGAATCGCAGGGTCCAGGTGCGCAGGCGCGCGTCGCCGACATCGTTCATCCATGCAGGATCCCACCGGGCTCCCGCCGGAGCGCGTTCGTGCCGCGGAGGGGCGGCAATGGCCAGCCCCTCGTAAGGCACAGCGAAGCCGCGACCGCGGTCGCGTGCACGCTGCCGGACGGGCGGCCCGTCGCCATCACCGGTGCCAGGCACCGCACGGTACGCGTGGGGTTTCACGGCCCGCTGGATCACGGCGCAGCCGACCTGCGACGCCCGCAGGGATCAGATGACACCGCGGATCGCCGTCTCGAACCCTTCCACGTGGCTCGCCGCCAGGGCCTTGGCCTTCTCCGCGTCGCGGTCGATGATGGCGCGCAGCAGCGGTCCGTGCTCGTGGACGTGCCCCGCCAGTCCGGGCAGCCGGTCGAGGAAGAGACACCAGATCCGCGTGGCCAGGTTGTCGTACCTGATCAGGGTGTCCTCAAGGTAGGGATTGCGGGTCGCGGCGTAGATCGCCCGGTGCAGGGTCATGTCCAGCCGGATCAGGTCGTGCTCGCCGCCGGACGTCTTCGCCAGCCGCGCCAGCAACCGGTCGAGTTCGGCCCGGTCGCCCTCGCTCGCCCGTTCGGCGGCCAGGCCCGCGGCGAGAGGCTCCAGCTGCAGACGTACTTCCGAGATGTGGCCGAGATCGGCGATCTGCACCTCGGTGGCGAAGGTGCCACGCCGGGGGTAGGCCACGATGAGACGTTCGTGCTCCAGCCGCTTGAGCGCCTCCCGGACCGGGGTGCGCCCGAAGCCGAGCTCGGTGGCGATCCGCTCGTCGTTGACAGGCTCGCCGGGGCGGATCCGGAGGGTCACGAGACGGTCCGCAATGGAGCGATAGGCCTGGTCGGCCAGCGTTCCATGGCCCTGACCGGCGAAGGTCGAAGAAGCCACCCGCAACGTCCCTTCTTGACGCGACTCGATCCGCCCTCCTAGTGTACCGCAACAGAAATATTGATATATCAGTCGTCTTTCAGATCTCCCGAGGGGAGTTCTCATGACTGCCCACACACCCGAGCAGCGAGCGGCCCGGTCCGCGGTTCTCGGTGCTCAGCTCCACGACTTCGATCCCGAGATCGCCGTGGCGATCGACGCGGAGCTGGCCCGGCAACGCGGCACGCTGGAGATGATCGCGAGCGAGAACTTCGCACCGCTCGCGGTCATGCAGGCTCAGGGCTCGGTGCTGACGAACAAGTACGCCGAGGGCTACCCGGGGCGCCGCTACTACGGCGGCTGCGAGCACGTCGACGCCATCGAGCGGCTCGCCGTCGACCGCGTCAAGGCCCTGTTCGGAGCCGAAGCCGCCAACGTGCAGCCCCACTCCGGCGCGCAGGCCAACGCCGCCGTCATGGCCGCCCTGCTGACGCCCGGCGACACGCTTCTGGGGCTGGACCTGGCTCACGGCGGCCACCTCACCCACGGCATGCGGCTCAACTTCTCCGGGCGCCTGTACGACGTGGCGGCCTACCAGGTCAGCGAGCGCGACCACCGCATCGACATGGAGCAGGTCCGCAAACTCGCCCACGAGCACCGGCCGAAGCTGATCGTGGCCGGCTGGTCGGCGTACCCCCGCCGGCTCGACTTCGCCGAGTTCCGCCGTATCGCGGACGAGGTCGGCGCCTACCTGATGGTCGACATGGCCCACTTCGCCGGCCTCGTCGCCGCGGGCCTGCACCCGTCGCCCGTCCCGCACGCGCATGTGGTGACCACCACCACCCACAAGACACTCGGCGGTCCCCGCGGCGGCGTGATCCTGTCCACCGCCGAACTGGCCAAGAAGATCAACTCCTCGGTGTTCCCCGGCCAGCAGGGCGGCCCCCTCGAACACGTCATCGCCGCAAAGGCCGTGGCCTTCAGGATGGCCGCCCAGCCGGAGTTCGCCGACCGCCAGCGCCGCACTCTGGAAGGGGCCGCCCTCCTGGCCCGGCGGCTGCTGGCCGAGGACACCCGGGCCGCCGGAGTCAGCGTGCTGACGGGCGGCACCGACGTACACCTGGTCCTGGTGGATCTGCGGCATTCCGAACTCGACGGCCGGCAGGCCGAGGACCGCCTGCACCGGATCGGCATCACCGTCAACCGCAATGCCGTCCCCTTCGACCCCCGCCCGCCGATGGTCAGCTCCGGTGTCCGCATCGGCACCCCCGCACTCGCCGCCCGCGGCTTCGGGGCCGAGGAGTTCACGGAGGTCGCCGACATCATCGCCACGGCCTTCCTGCCCGGCTTCGACGACAAGGCGGCCGCCGCACTGCGCGCACGCGTCCAGGCCCTGACCGACCGCTTCCCGCTCTACCCCGCCGATCCGCGGCTCGCGACCCAGGAGGCCGGCCAGTGACGCACCCGCACGGCAACCCCGCAGCCACGCCCGGGGACGTCCTGCCCGACCACCCCGACTTTCTGTGGCGCAACCCCGACCCCAAGCCGTCCTACGACGTCGTCATCGTCGGCGGCGGCGGGCACGGCCTGGCCACCGCCTACTACCTGGCCAAGAACCACGGCATCACCAATGTCGCCGTCCTGGAGAAGGGCTGGCTCGCGGGCGGCAACATGGCCCGCAACACCACCATCATCCGCTCCAACTACCTGTGGGACGAGAGCTCCGGCATCTACGAGCACTCCCTCAAGTTGTGGGAGACCCTCGAACAGGACCTCGACTACCCGATCCTCTTCAGCCAGCGCGGCGTCCTCAACCTCGCACACACCCCGCAGGACATCCGCGACAGCAGGCGCCGTGTCTACGCCAACCAGCTCAACGGCATCGACGCCGAGTGGCTGGAGCCGGACGAGGTCGCCAAGGTCTGCCCCATCGTCAACGTCTCACCCGACGTGCGCTACCCGGTGCTCGGCGCCACGTACCAGCCGCGCGCGGGCATCGCCAAGCACGACTACGTCGCCTGGGGATTCGCGCGCAGGGCCGATGCGTACGGCATCGACCTGATCCAGGACTGCGAAGTCACCGGCCTCGACATCCAAGGCGGCCGGGTGACGGGGGTGCGGACCACGCGCGGCCCCATCGCCGCCGGGAAGGTCGCCCTCGCCGCCGCGGGCCACTCCTCGGTGCTGGCCTCCATGGCCAGCCTGCGGCTGCCCCTGCAGAGCCACCCTCTGCAGGCGCTGGTCTCGGAACTGCTGGAACCGGTGCACCCGACCGTCGTGATGTCGAACGCCGTGCACGTGTACGTCTCCCAGGCCCACAAGGGCGAACTCGTCATGGGCGCCGGCATCGACAGCTACAACGGCTACGGACAACGCGGTGCCTTCCACATCCTGGAACGCCAGATGGCCGCCGCGCTGGAACTCTTCCCCGTCTTCGCCCGCGCCCACATGCTGCGCACCTGGGCCGGCATCGTCGACGTCACTCCGGACGCCTCTCCCATCGTCGGACTCACACCCGTCGAGAACCTGTACCTCAACTGCGGCTGGGGCACGGGCGGCTTCAAGGCCACACCGGGCGTCGGCTGGTGCTACGCGCACACCATCGCCACCGGCGAACCGCACCCCTACAACGCGCCCTTCACGCTCGACCGCTTCACCACCGGCGCCCTGGTCGACGAGCACGGCGCGGCAGCCGTCGCCCACTAGCCGAGGAGTTCCGACATGCAGCTCATCACCTGCCCCTGGTGCGGTGACCGCGAGGAGATCGAATTCCACTACGGCGGCCAGGCGCACGTCGCCTACCCCGACGACCCCTACGCGCTCGACGACGAGCAGTGGGCCCGGTACGTCTTCTTCCGCGACAACCCCAAGGGCCCGTTCGCCGAACGGTGGGTGCACTCGGCCGGCTGCCGACGCTGGTTCAACGCCCTGCGCGACACCGTCACCCACGAGTTCCTCGCCGTCTACGAGATCGGTGCCGAGCGCCCTTCCCTCACCGGCACCGCGCCCGCCGCACCGCAGGCGAAGGGCCAGGAGGCCAGCCGATGAACTCCCCGTTCCGCGCCCCCCGCCACGGTCACATCGACCGCGGCACCACGCTCTCCTTCACCTTCGACGGCACCACCTACACCGGGCATCCCGGCGACACCCTCGCCTCGGCCCTGCTCGCCAACGGCGTGCACCACGTGGCCCACAGCATCAGGTACGGCCGGCCGCGCGGCGTCCTGGCCGCCGGCGCCGAAGAACCCAACGCGCTGGTGCAGATCGACGCCCCCTTCCCCGAGCCGATGCTCACGGCCACCACCGTGGAGCTGTACGACGGCCTCGTCGCACGGGGACTGTCCGGCCAGGGCCGCCTGAGCAGCGAACCGGACACGGCACGCTACGACACCCTGCACGCCCACTGCGACCTGCTCGTCGTCGGCGCCGGCCCGGCCGGGCTCGCCGCCGCCCTGACAGCCGCCCGGGCCGGAGCCCGCGTGATCCTCATAGACGAACTCCCGCAGCCCGGCGGGTCGCTGCTCGGCAGCCAGGAACTGCTCGACGGCGCACCGGCGACCACCTGGGTCAGCGAGGTCATCGCGGAACTCGCCGACTGCGCCGACGTGCAGGTCCTCCATCGCACCACCGCCTTCGGCCACTACGACGACGGACTCGTCCTGGCCCTGGAGAAGCGCACGGACCACCTCGGTGCCGCGGCGCCCGCCCACGTCTCACGGCAGCGGGTGTGGCGCATCCGTGCCCGGCAGGTCGTGTACGCCACCGGCGCCCACGAGCGTCCCGTCGCCTTCGACGACAACGACCGCCCCGGCATCATGCTGGCCGGCTCGGCCCGCACCTACCTCAACCGCTTCGGCGTACTGCCCGGACGCCAGGCCGTCGCGTTCACCACGAACGACAGCGCCTATCCCGCAGTGCTCGAACTGGCCGACGCCGGCGTGCGGATCGCCGCGGTGGTCGACGCCCGCGAGAAGGTGCCCGCGCACTGGCGCACCGCCTGCGACGAGCTGGGCATCCAGGTGCGCGCGGGTCACGTCGTCACCGGAACCAGCGGCACCGAACGCGTCTCCCGCGCCCACGTCGCCCCCTTCGGCCAAGGCCGCCTCGGCGAACGGCGGGGCATCGACTGCGACCTGCTGCTCGTCTCCGGCGGCTGGAACCCGGCCGTCGCCCTGTTCAGCCAGGCCCGCGGCACCCTGCGCTACGACGCCGGTATCGGAGCCTTCGTACCCGCGCAGGCGCCGGACGGCGTCCGTACGGCGGGTTCGGCCGGCGGTTCCTTCACCCTGGCCGGCTGCCTCGCCGACGGCGCGGAGGCCGCGCGGCGGGCCCTGTCGGCCCTCGGCAGGACCGGCCGGACGATCGCCCTGCCGACCACCGACCCGTTGCCCGAGGGGGCACCGGGCCGAGTGCTGTGGCGGGTCCCGAGCCCGCGCGAAGGTCGGGACGGCTCGCACCAGTTCGTGGACCTGCAGCGCGACGCCCTCGTCTCGGACGTACTGCGGGCGACCGGGGCCGGCCTGCGGTCGGTGGAGCACGTCAAGCGCTACACCACGATCGGCACGGCCCACGACCAGGGCCGCACCTCGGGCGTGATGACCTCGGGCATCGTCGCCGAGGCGCTGGGCGTGGATGTCGCCGACCTCGGCACCACCCGTTTCCGTCCGCCCGCCGTCCCGGTCGCCTTCGCCGCCCTCGCGGGCCGCAACCGGGGGGAACTGTTCGACCCCGTCCGGGTGACCGCGCTGCATCCCTGGCACGTCGAGCACGGCGCTCTGTTCGAGAACGTCGGCCAATGGAAGCGTCCCTGGTACTACCCCCGGGCGGGCGAGACCATGGAAGACGCGGTGCTGCGCGAGTGCCGGGCCGCCCGCACGGGCGTCGCGATGATGGACGGCTCCACCCTCGGCAAGATCAATGTGCAGGGTCCGGACGCCGGCGTACTGCTGGACCGGCTCTACACGAACATGATGAGCACGCTCAAGGTGGGCCGCGTCCGCTACGGCGTGATGTGCGGTGTCGACGGCATGGCCATCGACGACGGCACCGTCATCCGTGTGACCGAGCAGGAGTTCCTGCTGACCACGACCACTGGCAACGCGGCCAGGGTCCTGGAATGGATGGAGGAGTGGCTCCAGACGGAGTGGCCCGACCTGCGCGTGCACCTCACCTCCGTCACCGAGCACTGGGTGACCATCCCCCTGGTCGGTCCCCGCTCCCGCGACGTGCTGGCCCTGGTGGCCCCGGGCCTGAACGCCGACAACGACGCCTTCCCCTTCATGTCCTGGCAGGACACCACCGTCGCCGGCGTACCGGCGCGCGTGTGCCGCATCAGCTTCTCCGGTGAACTCGCCTACGAGATCAACGTACCCGCCTGGTACGGCATCACGGTGTGGAAGGCCCTGTACGCGGCCGGCAGCCCGTTCGGCATCACCCCGTACGGCACCGAGACCATGCACGTGCTGCGCGCCGAGAAGGCCTACCCGATCATCGGGCAGGACACCGACGGCACCGTCACCCCGCAGGACCTGGGCATGTCGTGGGTCGTGTCCAAGAAGAAGCCGGACTTCATCGGCAAGCGGTCCTTCTCGCGCGAGGAGAACCAGCGCAGCGACCGCAAGCAGCTGGTGGGCCTGCTGCCGGCCGACGAGCGGATCCTGCTGCCCGAAGGCGCCCAGATCATCGCCACCAGCAGCATTCCGGAGCCCCCGGTACCCATGCTCGGCCATGTCACCTCCAGCTACCGCAGCGACGCCCTGCAGCGCACGTTCGCCCTGGCCCTGGTGCGTTCCGGAACCCAGCGCATCGGCGACACCCTCTACGTCCCGCTGGACGGCCGGACCGTCGCGGTGACCGTGACCGACCCTGTGCTCTTCGACAAGGAGGGAACTCGCCGTGACGGTTGAGACGCCCGCTCGCTTCAGCCCGCTCTCCGCGTGGCAGGACACCCTGGCCCAGCTGCCCACCGGAGTGCAGGCGAAGGAACTGCCCTTCCTGACCCAGCTCACCCTGCGGCTGCGGCCTGGCAGCCCCGCGGCACAGGCAGTCGAAGCGTCCTTGGGCATCACACTGCCGGGTCCCGTGAGCGCCGAGATGTCGGGTGACGTCGAGGCGCTGTGGATGGGCCCGGACGAATGGCTGCTGGTGGCCCCCGACGGCCGGCAGCACGACCTCCTCGCACAGCTGCGGTCGGCCATCGGGGACGAGTTCGCCACCGTCACCGATGTCTCGGCCCAGCGCACCACGCTGGCACTGTCCGGTCACCTGGTCCGCACGGTGCTGGCCCAGGGCTGCGCCATCGATCTCGATCCGCGGGTGACACCCGTCGGCTCGAGCCTGAACACCCTCCTGGCACAGGCCCCGGTCACCCTGGTGGTGCGCGGCGAAGCGGCGTCCAGCATCTGGCTGCTGGTGCGCTCCTCGTTCGCGCCCTACCTGGCCACCTGGCTGGTCGATGCCTGCACGGAATACCGGGGGAGCACCGGGTGAGCATGTGAGAGGTTCTCAGGACTCCGCGGCAGGTCGCCGTGGCGGCCACTCGTGGCTGACGCCGTCGGCGAGCAACGGACGGAGGGCGCCGAGAAGCGCGCCGACGCAGATGTCGCGGAGCTCTGTGCGGGTGCAGGTCTCGTGCGTGAGCCAGTCGACGCAGAGGACCTGGACGAAGACCAACCAGCTCTTCAGGACGGCGGACACCGCCTCGCGCGCGCTGTCGTCCGCGAGGGGCAGTACGGCCAGCAGCCGCGTGCGGAGCGCGTCCAGCTCGTTCGTCATGATCGACTGAATCACCGGGTCGCCCGCGAGCACCCGGTTCGCGGCGAGGACGGCGTTGCGGTTGGCCGTGAAGTAGTCGAGATGGACGTCCATACCCTGGATGAGCTGCTCCACCAGGGAGTCGGCGGGGTCGAGCCGGGTCTCGGCGAGCAGCTGGTCCGCCGCCTGCTGGTACACGGCCGCGAAGAGGGCGTGCTTGCTGGGGAAGTGACGGTAGAGCAGGGCGCGGGAGACGCCGGCCTCTTTGGCGACCTCCTCCATCAGGACGTCGTCGTACGGGCGTGCGGCGAAGAGCCGCGCTCCGACGGCGAGGAGTTGGGCGCGGCGATCGGTGGGGCTCAGTCGCTGGCGGGGAGGCACGAACGCAGCTTACTTGACATGTGTCTACTGGTGCGCCGAAGCTAGTAGACACATGTCAACTAAGCTCGGTCGAGGCGGGTTGGGAGGGGTCATGGCAAGGACTCTTCGGGCGCTCACGCAGCTGATGGGCTGGGCCTGCGTGGCGATCGGTGTGTTCCACGTGGCGCTCGGCAACGCGGCGATCCCCGGCGCGGGTTCCGCCGGCGCGACGGTCGACAGCTGGGGCCGGTTCATGGGGGCCGCTTTCGCGGGCTACGGGCTGGCCTGGCTCTGGGCCGCTCGGCAGCGGCCGGTCCCGGCTCGGGCCGTGCGGTGGCTGGCCGGCGTCTTTCTGCTCGGCGGCGTCGGCCGGCTGATCTCGCTCGCCGTTCACGGCTGGCCGCAGTGGTTCCAGATCGCCCTGGCGGTGATCGAACTCGGCCTGCCGCTTGTCTTCTTCTGGCTGGCCGACGCGGAGGAACGAGTGCCGCGCAGCGGTGGGGAGCCTGTGCCCGCCAGGTGATGACCAAGTGGCGGGTGTGCAACTGACCTGGCTGCTGGGCGCCCTCGGCGTTCCTACCGCTTCTGCCAGAGGGTGAGCTTGGTGGCGTAGTCGGGCAGATTGC
The DNA here is from genome assembly GCF_040645635.1 of Streptomyces sp. NPDC046727. Lineage (NCBI taxonomy): Bacteria > Bacillati > Actinomycetota > Actinomycetes > Kitasatosporales > Streptomycetaceae > Streptomyces > Streptomyces sp. NPDC046727. The sequence goes on along the minus strand of NZ_JBEYYR010000022.1, from coordinate 126,487 downwards.
CGTCGGTGGCCGGGGTGATGCCGGTGACCTCCAGCATGGCCAGCCGGTCGTCGGTGGTGACCGTGCACAGCCGCGTGCCGACCGGGATGGTGGTGGCCAGGTCGGCCGACACGATCTCCTGGGGGAGTACGTCGGACTGGGCGCCCGTCAGACACTGGGCAGGCGTCGCGCCGGCGCTCTTGCCCATCGGCGTGTAGAACTCCCAGCGCCCACCTGAGACCCTGCTCAACATGATCTCCCGGCCGGGAGTGTCCTGTACGACCTCGGGGACGTCGAGGTCGACCCTGACGATGTTGGCTCCGCCCGGGGATCGCAGGGCGAGGGGCCGGTCCTTGAAGATCACGGTGTACCCGGAGTCGTCGCTCTTGCTCGGGGAGGGGTCGGCCGGAGCGGAATGGGTGGTGCCGGTCGACGGTTTGCCGTCACTCCGCTCTTGGTGCGAGGGGCCGTCCGGCCGGGTCAGCGTCCACGTCACCACGACCGCGAGCACGACGGCCACGGCGGCGCCCGCGACGACGAGCGCGGTCGGCGTACGGCGGCGCGCCGGGGCCGCGGCTTGCGGGGTGTACGCCGGAGGGGGCGGGGGCATGGTCGGGGCACCGGCGAAGGTGGGACCGTGCGGCGGGGGCGGCCCGGCGGGCGAGGGGTCGCCCGCGCCGGAGCCCCCGGCGTTCGGACCCGTCGGCCCGGAGTCGGTGACCGTCGGCTCCGGGGGCGGGGCGAGGACGGTCCGTTCCCTGGCGGTGAGGTCGGCGGCGAGTGACTCGGGCAGCCAGCCGGTGAAGTCGTTCAGCGAGCGGCCCGCCGCCTGCTCGCACAGCGCGACCAGTTCCTCCGTGCCGATGCGCCGGCCCGGGTCGGCGACCAGGCAGCGTTCGAGGAGCGGTCGGAGCCGGTCGTCGTGGCCGTCCAGGCGGGGCGGGCGCTGGGCGGTGTTGGCGATCTGCGCGGCGAGGGTGAGGGCGCCGCCGTCACCGTAGGGGTGGTGACCGGTCGCGGCAACGGCCGCGATCAGGCCGAGCGAGAAGACGTCCGTGGCCGGTCCGACCGGCTCGCCGAGGGCGTGCTCCGGGGACATGAACTGCGGGGTGCCGATCACGCCACCGGACACGGTGAGCTGAGTGGCGTCGGAGGCCCGGGCGATGCCGAAGTCGATGACGTACGGACCCTGCGGACTCAGCAGAATGTTGCTGGGCTTCAGGTCGCGGTGCACGACGCCGGCGGAGTGGATCGCGGTCAGCGCCTTCGCGGTGCAGCCGACGAGCTGGAGCACGCTCGTCAGCGGCAGCGGGCCGTATGCCGCCAAGGCATCGTGCAGGGGCAGGCCGGGGATGAACACCGAGGCGAGCCAAGGCTGTTCGCCACCGGTGTCGTGGTCGACGACCGGGACGACGTGGTAGCCCTGGACCCGGCGGGCCGCCTGGACCTCCTGCTCGAAACGGCGGCGGAAGCCGGGATCGCCGCCGTACTCGCGCCGGATCACCTTCAGGGCCACGGGCTGCCCGCCGCGGGTGCGGGAGAGATAGACGGTGCCCATGCCGCCCTCGCCGATGCGGGCCAGCAGCCGGTATCCGGCTATCTCCCGCGGATCCTCGGCCCGCAGCCGTTCACCTGCCATGCCCGCCGCCATCGACCCGCCCCCGTTGCTTGATCATTGATTGCGGCGAGCCTAGCGGAGGCGGCCGGACCCGCGCCTTCCCCGTGACCGGAGCTGCTCATCCGGCTTCCGGGCTGCCGGCCAGGCGGCGTCTCCACCAGAGGTCGGAGCGCCACTGCCGTTGAGCGGCGAAGGGATCCGGCAGCGTGCGCTCGACGTACCCGGCGTCCAGGCGGTCGGAAGAACGCTCGGTACTGCCGCAGCGCACGGTCGGTGGCGCCGGGGTAGATGTAGTAGTCGTCCGAGAGCCGCTCCACTCGATCTATCGGGGCCAGTCCGCTACTGGTCGTTGAGGACCGTGGCGTAGCTCGTCCAGCCCGCCGAGTCGTAGTAGGCGAACTTGATGCGGCTTCCCTGCCGGCCCAGCCTGTTGGGGGGGTGCTGTTCTCGTAGAAATGTTGATCCAGTGAATGCGGGGACTGCCGTCGGTGTAGTTGTGGGCCCACACGCGGGAGACGTCGCCGTAGCGCTCGAAACAGCCCATGCCGCTGTTCAGCGGGTTGTTACCGGACGCCATGCTGGCCACCCTCGTCCCAGGCTGGCGTTGGCAGCCCCCGACCTGGCACATCCCGGCTCCGTGTGCCCCGGCAGACGTGCACCTGGGCGGTGACGGACTCATGCTCATCCCCTCCTACTTCGTCCCGGCCACCACCAGCGAGACAGCCCACCGCGTGGGCATCTCACTGCCCTCGGCCGGCCAGCACACCACCGTCCTGCGCAATGCCGGCCTCATCTCCACCACGCGCACCGGCGTCGCGGTCCTCCACTCCCTCGTCGCTGCCGGCGTCCAGCGCGCGGCCGGTCACGCGGTCGGCGAGGGCAGGTTTCGTGACGCGGACCAGCCCCGACGACCCGTGGACAAGGCGGCCTGTCACTGCGCCGATGAGAAGGCGCTCTCGGCCCAGTCGGCGAACGACGTCCAGCGCAGATCGGGATGGGCGGCGTGCAGCGCCGGCACGTCGACGCGGTAGCCGTGGCCACGCAGGAACGCCCACATCGCGCGCATGTCGTCGTTGCCGATCTCGTCGAGCCGCACTTCGTTGTGGCGAACGGTCCGTCCGAGCGCCGTGCTCAACGTGGCAGCCATGTCATCGGGCGTGGGGGCGTCGCCGGCCAGCTCGATGCGCTGCCCGATGAACCTGTCAGGTGCGGCGAAGACGGCGGCGGCGAACTCGCCCAGGTCGGGACGAGCCAGTTGTTGCAGCGGGCGGTCCGGGGGCAGCGGTAGATCGAGCACCCCCTGGAGGATCCGGTCCACGTCGCCGAGGGCATTGTCGAAGAAATAGGTGGGACCCAGGATCGTGTAGGGCACCTCGCCCGCGGCCAGTTCCCGTTCGATCACCGCCTTGGTCTCGAAGTGCGGCACGCCCGTGTCCTGGTCGGCACCTGCGACGGAACTGAAGACCAGATGTGGCACACGTGCCTCATGGGCGGCGGCCAGAATGGCCCGGCCCTGTGCGATCTCGGCGGCCGGCCCTGACTCGAAGGGCGTGGTCATCGCAAACACACCGGCTGCTCCCCGCATGGCTGAGACCAGGGACTCGCGGTCCTGGAGATCTCCGCCGACAACCTCGACGTCGCGGCCGGCCAAGCGCCGGGCCGAAGCGGATTGCAGGTTCCGGACCAGGCCACGGACGGCCATACCGCGGGACAGCATCGCGCTGATGACGGCACCGCCCTGCCCCCCGGTGGCTCCGAGTACCAGCACCGGCTGGTCGACGTTCATGATGAAGACTCCTTCCGAATCGGCCCTACGGGGCCTCGCCGCCTCCGGTGAGACCGGACTGTTGGATCACTGTCCTGGCGAGGCAGGCGCAGCGCTGCTCGTGGAGCATGCCAAGCGTTCCGGTCCGATGGCCGGTGAGGCGCGCCGGGTTGCCTGATTCCTCAGCTGAGGGCAGCGTGGTCGGTATCGGACGGTTGTCCTGGGAGGAGTGTGCTGTGGCCATGGTCTCCCCTGGGGCGTCGCGGACGACGTGGCCGCGGCTGCGGGTCGCCGACTGGACCGAGACCCGGGACACACTGCACATGTGGACCCAGATCGTCGGCAAGATCCGGCTGGCCCACGCCCCCCTGGTCAATCACTGGTGGCAGGTCACGTTGTACGTCAGCCCGCGCGGCCTGACCACGTCGGCGATCCCCTACCGCTCAGGGGTCTTCGACATCGAGTTCGACTTCCTCGACCATCAGGTGTGTGTCCGCAGCAGCGACGGCACCCACCGCGGCGTGGCCCTGGAGCCGAGACCGGTGGCTGACTTCTACCGCGAGACGATGCACGCCCTGGCTGAGCTGGGAATCGAGACAAAGATCCAGGCGTCTCCGAACGAGGTGGACCCGGCGATCCCCTTCGCTGAGGACTACCGGCACGCTTCCTACGACCCGAGCGCCGCACAGCTCTTCTGGCAGCAGTTGCTGCAGGCCAACCGGGTGCTGGGGGAGTTCCGCTCGTGCTTCGCCGGCAAGGTCAGCCCCGTGCACTTCTTCTGGGGCGCCATGGACCTGGCCTGCACGAGGTTCTCGGGACGGACGGCTCCGCCGCATCCTGGCGGCGCCCCGAACTGCGGTGACTGGGTGATGAGGGAAGGCTACTCCCGGGAGTTGAGCAGCTGTGGTTTCTGGCCCGGCGGCGGTGAAGAGGGGGCCTTCTACTCGTACGCCTATCCCGAGCCGGATGGCTTCGCCGCGCAGCCGGTCACCCCGGCCGACGCGTTCTACAGCCCCGACCACGGTCAGTTCCTTCTCCCGTACGAGGCGGTGCGTACCGCGGCCGACCCGGACCGGGAACTGGCTGGTTTCCTGCACACGACCTACGAGGCCGCTGCGGAACGCGGCGGCTGGGACCGGGCGGCCCTGGAAGAGGACCCGAACCGGTGGCGACAGCACCGTAGGTCATCACCCATGGTGAGCGTGCATGACGATCCGCAATGACCCAGCGCGAGCGGAGGCGGTGTGCGCTTCGATGCGGTACGCGCGTGGCCGCGTGGGTGCGAGGTGGCAGCAACACGGCGCGTTCAGGGGCTCTACACCGGGCCGGTCGCTGATGCAGCCCTGAGGCTAGGAGAACGCGTACCCGGCGAAGTCGCTGACCGGGACGTATCCGATGCGCTGGTAGAGGGCGTTGCTGGTGGGGTTGCCAGGGTTCGCGAACAGTACGACGTCCGTCGCGCCCGCGGTCAGCGCGGCCCGGGTGACCTCGACCGTCACTGCGCCCGCGTACCCGCGACCCCGGAGGTGAGCCGGGGTGTAGACGGGGTCCACCCGGATCATGCCGGCGACCATCGAAGTGGAGCCCGCCATGGAGACGGGGGTGCCGTCCGGGGTCTCCCAGAACGTGAAGCGTTTGTCGGCGAATCGAGAACCGGCCCAGGAGTCGGCGTCGACGGAGGGAGCCTCTCCGACGTCGGCCGTGAACTCACCGCACCATCGGATGAGTTGCTCAAGGCCCTGCGCGTCCACGACACGGCCCCGCCCCTCGGGGAGCGGCTCCGGTGGGGTGAGAGTGCCGAGCCGGTAGAGACGGGCCCGCCAGTCCGGTACCGGCACCGCGTCCGTGTGCCGTTGCCAGGCATCGGCGAAAGCGGTGGCGGTGTCCTGGTCCCCTGTGACGCCGGAGAGGTGCCGGCCGAGGTCGGCCAGGCGGGCGGCGAGGGTGTCGGCCTGCTCGGGGTCGAGGTGGGTGAGGGTCAGGCGGTGGGAGGGAAGACGGTAGAAGAGGCCGAGGACCTCGCCTCCTGACTCGAGTCGGCCGAAGACAGTGGCTTCGGCGCCGTACGCGTCCGCCCCGCGTGTTCGCAGCTTCTCTATCACTGTCAGGGGAGTGGTGTGCAGGGTGGGGCGCGACCGCAGGAAGTCCCCGGCTCGGGCGAGAAAGGCGTCGACGTCTTCGGTGAGGTGCCAGTCATCCGGGCGCATGCCTCATGATTCCTCGCGCCCCCGCCCCCGGGGAACGCCATTCCGGGAGAAGAGTCCACCCAGCTCGATCACGGATCTCCAGGATCTGTTCCGCTTGAAGGGCATCTCGAACAGCCGGGAGAACAGCCATGCCCCCAGCACGGAAACCGGCAGGGCCAGGATGAGCGTGAACCCGAACGTGGGCAGGCCGGGCGATACAAAATGCGGGGCCACTCGACGAATCACGGCCATGACGATCGGCAGATGGATCAGGTAGAGGCTGTACGAGAAGCTGCCGAGGCTCCGGATGGGGCGCGTGGTCAGGAGTCGTACGAGGAGGGCGGGCCTGCCGGTGGCGACCGCGGCCAGCAGCATCGTCATGGCGGGGGCGACGGCGAGATCCACCCAGAAGTAGTGGTTCACCGTCCACACAGAGCCCTGGATGACGCCGAGAGCGATGACAGGAATCGCGGCCAGGACGGCGAACCAGGCCCATGGCAGGCGCTGAACCCTGCCCGATGCCGCGACGACTCCTGCGCCGATCAGGCCGGCAACGAACACGGGAGCGAGGTGGGGAGCGAGCCAGTTGTCGCCCTCCACCGGGGATGCGTCCGCCGCCACCAGGCCACGGGCGATCACGGGAAGTGTCACGCACGCGGCCAGGATCACTGCGCCCAACCGGCGCCGGACAAACAGGAGAAGGGGGAAGAGGAGATAGAGCTCGGCCTCCACTGCGATCGACCAGAATGCGCCGTTCGGTGTCGGTGCGGTGAACACGTCCTGCGCAACCAGGCCGTACACCAGAATGGACGTGCCGGTGGGTGGCCCGAAGTGGGAGGCCGGGACGACGAACCAGGAAATGGCCAGGCTCATGGCCAGTGCCGCCCAATACGGAGGCAGGATGCGCCAGGCGCGTCGGCGCAGGAACGGGGCGATGCCGTCCGACCGCCAGCCGTGACGCGCCGGGGAGATCGCCAGGGAGAATCCGGACAGCACCAGGAAGAAGACAACGGCGAGGCGCCCGAACATCAGCACGTCCAGCCACTCAGGTGCCGAACTGTCGGGATATCCCGGGAAGGTGTACAGCCAGCAGTGGAACAGGACCACGTACAGCGCCGCCAGGCCGCGCAGACCGTCCAGCCCCCGCACCTGCCGACGGACGTGCGCTCCGCTTGCCCTCTCCTCCTGCCCTGCCGGAGCGGCCACGTCGAGTGTGCTGCTGACCGGACGGCTCACATCCGCTGAAATCGTTCAACCCCTTCTCCGGGCACCCTGGTGGTACGCCGGGCGGCACGGCGCCGCCCACAGTCACTGGTACGTGGCGCTCGGCCGAGCAGTTCAACCGAGCAGCCGTGCATCGGCTGGCGTGACGTGTCCGTGATGGGTATGACGTGACGCAGCTCACTGGGAAAGGGTGACAGGGTGTTGTCGCGGACAGCTGCGACTGTCGACGGCATGACGATCACCGATGAGGACTGCCTCGCCGAGACCCTGGCATTCATCGAGCAGTTCGAGGCTGCTGCCGCAGCCAGACGACTGCGAAGCGGTGGCCCGGTGGCTGGTGGAGAACTCCGACGCCGAGTTCGGCACCCGCCGGCTGCTGATCGGCGGCGATTCGGCGGGGGCGCACCTGAGCGTCGTGACACTGCTGCGCCTTCGCGACCGGCACGGCATCACCGGCGCGTTCCGGGGAGCCCACCTGCTCTTCGGCCCGTACGGCCTGTCGATGACACCGAGCCAGCGGTCGTTCGGCAGGCGGCTGGTGAGCAATACCGGCACGCTGCGGCGCAGCTATGAGCTGTTCACCCCCGGGAGGGGAGCGGAGCAGCGCCGCGACCCGGAGGTCTCACCGCTGTTCGCCGACCTGACCGGCCTGCCGCCCGCCCGGATCGTGGTCGGTACCCAGGATCCGCTGCTGGACGACTCACTGATTCTGTCCCAACGGTGGCAGGCGGCGGGTGCGCCCGTGCAGCTCGGCGTCGTCGCCGGCGCGATGCACGGCTTCACCCTGTTCCCGCTGACCATCACCGAGCGGGAACAGAGTCGTGAGCGGGAGTTCCTGGCCACCGCTGGACGATCGACCCGGCGATGACTCTGCCTCCGATCCGCTTCACAGCCGACGAGGCCTGGGCGTTGGCCGCCGCGCTGGCCGCGGCCGACGCCTGCGCCCCCTACGCCGGTGCGGCCCGCACGGCGTACCAGAAGATCGCGGCCTCGATGACCGGACCGGTCTCAGTGGCGGCCCGGGAACTGGCCGCACGGATCGTCGCGCTGCCGTCGCGGACCGACGCCGCGGTCCGCGCCGCGGTGGAAGAAGCCCTCACCGGCAACAAGGCGCTGCGACTGTCCTCCGTCGACGCGGAAGGACGCGAAAGCGACCGCGTAGTGGAACCGGCCGGACTGCTCACCGCCGACGGCCGGTGGTACCTCATCGCCTGGTGCCGCACTCGGCGGGCCGGCCGGGGCTTCCGACTGGACCGGATCACAGCAGCGGCTCCCACCGGTGAGCGAGCGCAGCCCCATGACCTGGCCGGACTACTGCTCGGCTCAGTGGCCGCCGGCGCGGCGCGTCCCGTCGCGCTGGCCGCACTCGCGCCCCCGTCATGAGGGTCCGAAGCCGTGTCAGCGGTCGTCAGCCAGGACCCGAGCACCACCCGGGCCAAGGGCCCCCGGATCCCATGATCGGCACCCTCGGTGACCTCCTCATGCAATAGCTTGACCACGGGGAGCGTCACTGGATCCAAGGAGCGACATGGCCGACGTCTTGAGCCGTCGAGCACTGAACCGGGCCACCCTGGCCCGGCAGCTGCTCCTGGAGCGGGCGCACATGTCCGTACCCGACGCCACGGAACGCCTGCTCGCCCTGCAGGCCCAACAGCCGAGCTCACCGTTCCTCGGCCTGTGGAACCGGCTGGCCGACTTCACCGCCGACGACCTGCGCACGGCCCTCGACCAGCGCGAGGTGGTCCGGGCCACCTACATCCGGGCCACGCTGCATCTGCTCAGCGCCCGCGACTACCTCGCCTTCCGCGCATTGGTGCAGCCCTCCCTGGCGGCCGCGGCAGCCACCACCGTCAAGCGCATCCCCGGCCCGGATGCCGACCAGGAGCGCCTGGTGACCGTCGCGCGCGGCGTCCTCGGCGCAGGGCCGCTCGGCTTCGCGGCGATCCGGGAACGGATGCAGTCCGAGTTTCCTGATGTCAATGACCGAGCACTCGGGTATGGCGTCCGCATGAACCTGCCCTTGGTCATGGTCCCGACGGCGGACCGGTGGGCCTTCCCCGCCTCCAGCGAGTTCACCATGGCCGAGTCCTGGCTCGGCGCGAAGCCCGCCGCGACGAGCTCGGCAGAGGACTTCGTCCGCCGCTACCTGGCCGCGTACGGCCCGGCCGGGCCCGCCGACCTGCGCGAGTTCAGCTGGCTGAAGACGGCGGACGTGTTCGAGCGGCTCGCCCCGGAGTTGCGCGAGTTCACCACCGAGGACGGTCAGGTGGTCTACGACCTCGCCGACGCCCCGCGTCCCGACCCGGACACACCGGCGCCGGCCCGCCTGCTGCCGGAGTTCGACAGCCTGGTGCTCGCCCACAAGGACCGGAGCCGGATCGTCCCCACCGAGTACCGGCCCCGGCTGATCACCAAGAACCTGCGGGTGCCCGCGTCGTTCCTGTGGAACGGGTTCGTCGCCGGTACCTGGACCACGACCCGGCGCAAGACGGCGGTGACCCTCACTCTCACCCCGTTCACACGCCTGCCCGCCCAGGCCGTGAAGGCGCTGAGCGCCGAGGCCGACCGGGTACTGCAGTTCACCGACCCCGGCATCGCCAAGCGCGACGTCGTGGTGGCCCCGGTCGACTGACCCCGGCACCGGGCTGACTCGTTGCTCTGAGTGACGGACACGGTGACGGAGCCGGTGGAGGACCCAGGCGTGCGGATCGAGGTGATCGGTCCGGAGCAGGCGCACGTGCGGACTGCCGTACACCGACGCCCGGTGCCTGGTCGCCTACGACCACCAGGGCAACGCGGTGGCGGCGGTGACGTTGTGGTCGGCCGAGTCAGCCGGCTTCCGGCAACGCCCTGAGACCCGGGACCGACGCCGCCGTGGCGCGTCGCAGGCGTCTCACCAGGTGACCGGTAGCTCATGGAGGCCGTTCACCATGCTCTCCGTCTTCCAGCGCAGTGCGTCTTCGGGTACGGCCAGTTCGAGGCCGGGCATGTGTTCCAGCAGCGTCTCCAGGGCCACTTGGAGCTCCACGCGCGCCAGGTGAGCACCGATGCAGAAGTGCGGGCCGTGGCCGAAACTGAGGTGAGGGTTGGCGGCCCTGTCGAGGACGAGTTCCTCGGCGTCGTCGAACACCGCCGGATCCCGGTTGGCGGCTGCCGTGTCGATCAGGACGGGCTCGCCCTCGCGGACGAGCACTCCGCCCAGTTCGACGTCCTCGGTGGCGTAACGGGGAAAGGCGAATCCGTTGGGCAGAGGCACATACCGCAGCAGTTCCTCCACCGCGAGGGGAACCGTCTCGGGCCGGTCGAGCAGCGAGGAGAAGCGGTCGGGACGCGCCAACAGGAGATAGCAGGAGTTGGAGATCTGGTTGAACGTCGTCACGAACCCCGCGCTGATGAGAACCGGGGTGAGGGCGAGCAACTCCCGCATGGAGATGCGCCCCTCCTGATCGTGCGCCCGTACGAGAGCACTGAACAGATCATCCCTCGGATATTGCCGCCGTAGCTCCACCAGGTCGGCCGTATACGCGGCGAAAGTGTTGTTCCACTTGTGGAACTCGTCAGCCGTCACGGTGTGGGACATCATCACGTCCAGCCAGTGCCGGATGCGGGGATGGCCGTCCTGGTTCACCCCGAGCAACTCGCCGATCACCGTGATCGCGAGGGGGAAAGCGAACTGGTCACCGAGGTCCGCCGGGGCACCCGACCCCGTCATACGGTTCACCAGGTCCTTGGCGATCTCCTGCACGCGGTCGCGCAGCCGCTCGACACGACGCGCGGTGAACGCCCTGGCCACCGTGCCACGCAGCCGGGAGTGATCCGGGCCGTCCGTGGAGAGCAGACCACCGCCGCTCACCGCCACTGGTCGGACGCGTGGCCGGTCCCTCCCGGCCGCCGCGGCCATACTGAACCGCTGGTCGCCCAGCACCGCCTTGGCGTCGGCGTATCGGGTGACCAGCCAGGCGTCCTCGCCGTACGGCATCCGCACCCGTGCCAGCGGCCGTTTTCGCAGCTCGGTGTAGACAGGGTGGAGTTTCAGTTTCTCGGCCTGAGCAAAGGGATACGCGAGCGTCTCCTGCCGGTTGGGCATCGTCGATGTCCGCCTTTCGGGGAGAAATGGGAAGCCTAGAGCTGGACCAGGACCTTGCCGCGATTGGCCGCCTTGTCCTCGTACAAGCTGCGGTACGCCTCCGGGATGGAGTCGAATCCGCGGCGAATGGTTTCGTGGTAGGCGATCTCGCCGCGACGGACCATTCCACCGAGCTCGTCATGCATCGCGGTGAGTGTGTCCTGGTCGTACCACTCCTCCGCGAAGATCCCGCGCACGGTCGTACGGGGGAACATGATGTAGGGAAGAAGGCGGGGCCCGACATGGTCGCCCGCGATCTGGGTCGCCCACTGCCAGCAGACGGCCACCTGGCTGCCCACGTTCAGCATGGAGAACACCGCATCGGTGATCGCCCCGCCCAGGTTGTCGAAGTATTTGTCGACGCCGTCCGGGGCCGCCGCCCGCAGCGCCTCGCGGACCTTCTCCGGGGCGTCCCCCTGCTGGTAGTGGACGACGTCGTCGAAACCCAGCTCGGCCAGGTACCCGGCCTTCTCCGGTGAGCTGGTGGTGCCGATCACCCGTGCGCCGGAGCGCTTGGCGAGCTGGCCGGCCAACGAGCCCACCGAGCCGGAAGCACCGCTGATCACGAACGTGTCGCCCGGCCGCACGGTGAAGAACCTGGTCAGCGTGCCCCAGGCGGTCAGTCCTGGTGGGCCCATGACGCCGAGCGCGGTCGAGAGGGGCAGCGCCTCGTCGTAGTGACGCGGATCCAACTTCCGGTACGCGGGGAACGGCACGGGGAACTCGCCGTGTTCCCACCGCCACCCCGCACCGGTACTGACGACATGGCTGCGCCAGCCGCCGAAGCCCTGCACCAGGTCGCCGACGGAGAAGGACGCCCGCGGACCGGCAGCGATCACCTCCAGGATGCTGTGCGCGACCATGTGTGCGCCGATGGGCGTCTCAAGGGCGAGGCCCTGCAGATAGGGATCCAGGGACACATAGAGGGTCTTGAAGAGCATCTCGTCCTCTCTGAGGGAGGAGATGTCCACCTCCTCGACCACCTTTTCGTAGATCCGGTCGACATCGGGAGAGCCCGGCACGTGCTCGCGCACGGTCCACTTCTCGATCTTCATTCACACTCCTGGACGGTGGGGGCCGGTGCGCTCCGGGACGGGGCGGGGCGCCGGCCGACCGGGATGACGATGTGTGTGGGCGGCGGCTGGGTCCGGTCGATGTCGGCGGTGAACCCCACGCCGTCGTCACGGCAGATGAACTGCATGACATGGCGGCCCGCGGCAGCCGCCCGGATGAGACCGCCGATCGTGGACCAGACACCGGCGAGGTAGAAGTTCTCCAGTCCCGGCGCCACCGGACCGTTCTTCTTCACTTCCTCCTCGACCGTCTCCGCGCTCTCCACGAACGGCAGCCAGCCGGCGATGGTTCCGTCGTAGTTGCCGGTGTAGCGGACCTGGGTGAGCGGCGTCCCGATGTCACGCGCCACCACCGCCTCCGCCAGCCCCGGGAACTGTCGGTCCAGGAATTCCGTGACGGCTCGCTTCACCTGGCGCTTCGCGGCGTAGTACGCACGGCCGCGGCGTACCGCCAGGGTGTGGATCTCCTCTCCCTTGTGCATGCGGCTCCGCTGCTCCGGCCCCTCGCTCAGCTTCCGCCAGACATCGGTGTCGGAGAAGTAGCTGACGAATACGACGGTGCTCTCCCGCGGTGACAGCTCCGGGTAGTGGATGCTGCGGAACTGGACGTTCATGCTGGGCTTGCCCATGCCGACGAATTCCGCCGCCTCCTCCTCGCCCAGCAGGTACGTCGTACAGGGCTCGCCCGCCGGGAAGGGGCGGTCCAGACCCAGGAACACGGTCACGTAGCCGGGGTAGAGCATCCCCGGTTCGTCGATGGTCTTCGTGTAGAGGCGCTCGTAGGTCTCGTTGAGATACCGGCCGCCGAGCAGCCGCATCATCGTGGTGTGGCCGTCGCAGGCCGAGACCACGATGTCGGCGCGGAACTCCCGTCCGTCGCTCAGCCGGACTCCGACGGCACGGTCGTTCTCGACCAGTACCTCTTCGACCTTGGCGTTGTAGGTGATCCGCCCGCCGAGCCGCAGATAGCGCTCCTCGACCGACCTGGAAAGGCCGAGCGAGCCCCCTTCCGGCACGCCCGCCGTTGCGTTCGCGTGCGACGCCAGCTGGAAGTGGAAGGGCAGCACCGGAAACGCGGGGTGGTACTCGTAGAGAATGTAGTTGAATGCCTCGCGCAGGAGCGGGTCGGTGAACTTCGCGGAGTAGTCCGTCATGAGCGTCGTCATCGATCGCCGGATGACGTTGATGTACGGGACGAACGCGGCCAGCGTCCTCCAACGCTCAAGCCGTCCCATCAGCCCCATCGGTTTGAGGAAGGGGTAGACGGCCATGCACTGCTTGAACTTCCGCAAGTCGTCGCAGAATTGCCTGATCGGCTTCGCGTCGGTGGGGGAGAGGTCGAGCAGGTGCGCTTCCAGGCGGTCCGGATCGGAGTAGAAGTACACCGCTCGGCCGTCACGGGCGCGCACGACGTTGAAGACGTCGAAGTTGCGCATCTGTTTGCCTTGCAGCGCGCCGAGCTCCAGCCAGATCTGGTGCATCTCGTTGCCGGGCCCCGACCCGAGCAGCCAGCTGACGCACCAGTCGAAAGTGAAGTCGCCCTTGTCCCAGGAGGTACAGCAGCCGCCCGGGATCTCGTGCATCTCGAAGATCCGGGTCTGGTAGCCGTTCATCTGCGCGTAGCAGCCCGTGGACAGACCGCCGAGCCCGGCACCGATGACGATCATTGTCTGGCGTCGGCGTTTGCGCACGTCACGAGCCACACGCCTCACCTCCCAGCGCGACGTCGTAGGCGCCGATGCCGGTCTCGCTCAGACACCTGGCAAGGGCCGAGCGGGTCAGGTCGGCGTTGTGCGTGACATGGCCCGGGTCGAGCATGTCGGCGTGGACGCCGGAGCCGCACAACACCGTGCTGTGCGTGGCGGAGCTGTCGTCCCAGGTGCCGCGCTCGCCGGCCGCGTAGAAGGCGACCTTCCGCTCGTCGGAGATCACGGTGATGGGAGCGCGCACCATACCGAGATTGGGTGTACGACCGCAGAAGCCGATGTAGTCCCTGGCCTGGTCGAGGGTCTCCTGGGCGAGGTGCTCCGACCCGGTGTGCTTGCGCAGGTGCTGGCGCAGTTCGCGCTCGAACTCCTCCAGATGGTCGGCGCTGACGGTGAAGGAGGCGGGGATGCGGTACGAGTCCAGGATGACGACGTCACCGACCTCGCGCCCGCGGTGTTCGAGTTCCTTGGCGACCTCGAAGGCGAGGTTGCCGCCGAGCGAGTAGCCGAGCAGTTCGCAGGGGCCGTGCGGCTGGAGGGCGTCGACCAGATCGGCGTAGCGGGCCACCTTGTCGTCACCGGTGATGTAGTTGAACGCGACGAGTTCGAACTCCCGCAGCTCCGCCGCGAACAGCCGGTAGACCAGCCCGTGGCCGCCGGCGGGCGGGAAGCAGAAGACGACGGACCCGGCGCCGCGGTTGAAGCGCAGATAGGGCTGGGCGCCGGGGAGCCGGCCGGTGACGATGTGCTCCACCGTCCTGGCCATGCCGTGCAGCGTGGTCACCTTGAAGAGCTGGCTGACCGGGATGGTGATGTTGAACTCGTTCTGCAGGCCGTGGATCAGCTCGATCAGCTTGATGGAGCTGCCGCCGGACTCGAAGAAGTCGTGCTGGAGACCGACGTGGCCGAGTCCGAGGACGGCTCGCCAATGCTCGGCCATCCGCGTCTCGTAGAGGGTCACGGGCGGGTCGTGCCGTTCGTCGTCGGCGGGATACCGGGGCGCGGGCAGCGCCGCGATGTCGACCTTTCCGTTGAGGGTGAGGGGCAGCTCGGGCAGCTCGGTGAAAGCGGCGGGGATCAGATACGTCGGCAGATGCCCGGCGAGGTGACGGCGGAGCTGCCGCCAGTCCAGCTCCGTACCGGGAGCCGCCACGCCGTACGCGCACAGCGTGCTTTCCCCGCGCTGGTCCGGCCGCAGAGTGACGACCGTCTGCGCCAGCGCGGGCCACTGCGCGAGACGGGACTCGATCTCGCCGATCTCCACGCGATGGCCGTGCACCTTGACCTGCGAGTCGGCGCGGCCGAGGAGATGCACTCGCCCGCCGCTGTCCCAGCAGGCGAGATCGCCGGTGCGGTAGAGACGCACAGGTCGTGCGCCCGGCTCGCGGCTGAGGGTGCGGGTGACGAAGCGGTGCGCGGTCTGCTCCGGGTCCCTGGCGTATCCGGTGGTGACACCCGCGCCGCCGATCCACAGCTCGCCCGGGACTCCGGGCGCCACCGGATCGCCGTGCTCGTCGAGGATGTACACCTCGGTCCCGGGGAAAGGCCGCCCGATCGGCACCATCCGGCTCGGCTCCAAGCCGTCCGTCGGCCCCTCGAAGTAGGTGCTGTCGATGGTGGCCTCCGTGAGGCCGTAGGAGTTGACCAGGCGGGTGTCCGGACCGCACAGGGCGCGCAGCCGGTCGTACTCCTCGACCTTCCAGCTGTCGGAGCCGACGATCAGCAGGCGCATGAAGTCCAGGCGGCTGCCCTCGTGCTCGCAGTGGGCGATCAGGCCCCGTACGACGGAGGGCACGAACTCCCCGCAGTCGACGCGCTCCTCCCGCATGGCGGTGTACAGCCGCGCCGTGTTGAACAGCAGCTCGCGTCCGATGAGCACCAGGGTGCCGCCGGAGCACAGGGCGCGCACCAGGTCGCCGGTGAAGACGTCGAAGGACGGGCTCGCCATCTGGAGGTGGACGGTGACCTCGTGGCCGAGGCGGTACTCCACCCGCCATGCCTCGTACGCCGAGGCGATGTTGCGGTGGCTGACCGACACCGCTTTCGGGTTGCCGGTGGAGCCGGAGGTGTAGATGACATAGGCGGGGCCGTCCATGTCGACAGCCGGCTCAGGTGCGTCGCCGGACGTCTCCACGGTGAGGTCGCCGAGGGTGAGCACCTGGCACGGCAGGCCGGCGAACCGCTCGCGTCCGGCGTCGTCGACCACCAGCACCGCGGCTCCGACGTGCGAGACCATGTACGCCAGCCGGTCGGCCGGGTTGTCGGGGTCGAGCGGCAGGTAGGCGCCGCCGGCCCTGAGCACCGCCAGCAGGGTGACGACGAGCTCGGGTGACTTGTCCAGGCAGACGGCCACCACCGCTCCATCGGCGACGCCCAGCTCGCGCAGCCGCCGGGCGCGGCCGCGGCTGCGGTGCTCCAGCTCGCCGTAGGTCAGCCGCCTGCTTCCGCCGTCCTCGGTGGGAGCGGAGACGGCGATCGCTCCGGGCCGCTCGGCGGCGATCCGGCTGATGAGCCGGTGGACCGGCACGTCGGGCGCGGCGGCCCGGTTCCCCGCTCCGCTCCACTGGCCGACGATGCGCTCGCGCTCCTCATGGCCGAGCATCTGCAACCGGCCGGCGGGCTGCGAGGAGGCGGCGCGGGTCAGCGCGTCGAGCAGGTTGACATAGTGGGATGCCAGCCGCCGCATCGTCGAGGCGAGGAACAGGTCGGTGTTGTACTTGAAGACGCAGTGGAAACGCCGGTCGGCTTCGTCCTCGTACACCGAGAGGGTGAGGTCGAACTGCCCCTCCTCCTCGGGCAGCTCGATGTACTCCAGGCGGTAGCCGTACTTCTCGGTGGCCACCTTGTGGGTCAGGAGGATGAACATCGCCTGGAAGACGGCGGACCGGCTCGGGTCGTGCCGCAGGCCGAGTTCCTCCACCAGAAGGACGAACGGGTACTCCTGGTTGTCCAGTCCGCCGAGCACGATGTCCCGGACACGGGCGAGGAGCTCGGCCACGGTCGGTGAGTCGGCCAGGTTGAGGTGAAGCGGCAGCGGGTTGACGAAGTAGCCGTAGACCCCGGCGAACTCCTCCTGGGTGCGGCCTGTCACCGGACTGCCGACGATGATGTCGTCCTGGCCGGAGTAGTGGTGGAGCATCAGGTAGTAGGCGCTGATGAGCACCATGAAGACGGTGACGTCGTGCTCGCGGGCGAGGGCGTGGACGCGTGCGCTGAGGTCGGTGTCGAGGACGAAGAACTCCGAGGCGCCGTTGTGGGTCTGGACGGCCGGACGGGGCTTGTCCGTCGGCAGGTTCAGGACCGGCGTGTCGGCCGGCAGATGACTCTTCCAGTAGTCGAGCATCCGCCGGGCGTCGCGGCCGGCGAGGAACTGGTTCTGCCAGTTGAGGAAATCGAGGTAGCGGGCCGGGACGGGCGGCAGCTCGGGGCGCCGGCCCCGGCTCAACGCCTCGTAGATCGCGAGCAGCTCCTCGATGAAGGTGAACGTCGAGATGGCGTCGGAGATGATGTGGTGCACAGCCTTCATCAGCACCCAGCGGTCACGTCCGCGTTGGAAGAGGCGCAGCCGGATCAGCGGGTCGTGCTCCAGGTCGTACGGCTTGCGGTACTCACTGACGATCAGATCGTGGATCTCCTCCCACGGCCAGTCCTGGACGTCGAAGACTCCGACGTCCTGCCGGAACACGGCGTCCTCGGGCGGGGCGACCTTCTGGACGGGCCGGCCGTCATGATGCGTGAAGTTGGCGCGGAGGCTGGGATGGCGTTCGATCAGGGCGCGGAACGCCGCGAACATCAGGTCGGGGTCGAGCTCCACGCGTACCTCGACCGCGCCGCCGATGTTGTAGGCGAACCCGTCGGGGTTGAGCTGCTTGAGGAACCACAGCGCCTTCTGGTTCTGGGTCAGGGGATGCTGCCGCTCGTCGTGGAAGAGTTCGACGACGGCCTCGTCCGCGGAGGCGTCCGCGTCGGCTGAGACCAGGTCGACGAGTCCGTCGTACAGCTGGCTGACCAGGTCGCTGACGGGTGCGCTGCTGAGCAGGGCGACGACCGGCAGCGCGATGCCCAGCTCGGCCTGGACACGGGAGCGCAGCTCCATCGCCAGGAGGGAGTCAAGGCCGAGGGCGCCCAGGCCGGCGTCGGGGTCCACTTGTTCGGGCCGCACCCGCAGCACACCCGCGACGATGTGGGTGAAACGGTCGGTCAGCAGGGCCCGGCGGGTGTCGGCGTCGGTGTCGCGGAAGGCGGCGTGGAGCGTGTCGAGGCCGCTGCCGTCGCTGTCCGCGGCGGAGGCACCGTCCGTCGCCGCGGCCAGGTCGGTGACCAGCAGCGGTGGCGAGGGGTACCAGGCGAGGAAGACCGGCCAGTCGACGACGGTGGCGACGAGCAGCTGCGAGCGGTCCTGGCCGATGACGCGTTCGAGGACGGCCATGCCTGCTTCGGGGGACAGCGAGCTCATGCCGCGATGGGTGCGGTAGTGCTCGATCAGCCCCAGTTCCTCGATCATGCCCGTGGCCCAGGGACCCCAGTCCAGGCTGAGGGCGGGCAGGCCGCGGGCGCGGCGGTGGTGGGCGAGCGCGTCGAGAAACGCGTTGCCCGCGGCGTAGTTGGTCTGGCCGGCGGTGGTCAGCAGCGAGGCGATCGAGGAGAAGAGGACGAAGTGGTCGAGCGGCTCGTCCGCCAGATGACGGTGCAGGAGGTACGCGCCGAGGACCTTCGGGTCGTACACGGCGTCGAAGGCCGCCCGGTCCATCTCCGGCAGGAGGGTGTCCTGGACCTGGCCGGCGAGGTGGAACACGCCGCGGATCGGCGGTGACTCCCGCCGCCTGTAGTCGGCGAGCCAAGCGGTCAGGCTCGTCTCGTCGCTGATGTCGAGCGGGGCCAGGATCGGCTGGGCGCCTAGCTCCTCCAGCTCCTTCAGGAAGCGGACACGGTCGCCGGCGGCGGAGCCGGGGTCGATGGTGCGCCACTGGTCCCGGTCGGGCAGCCGGGTGCGGCTGACGATGACGAGGCGGCGGGCACCGCGGGCGACCAGCCGGCGGCAGAGGTGCCGGCCCAGCGCGCCGAACGCGCCGGTCACCAGGTAGGCACCGTCGGCGCGCAGACCCAGCGGCAGCGGGCGGGGCAGGTCGGCGACCGGTGTGAGGCGGCTGGTGTAGCGGCGGTCGCCGCGCAGCGCGATCTCCTCCTCGCTGTCGGCGGCGGTCGCTTCCCGCAGGATGGCCCGGGCGTCCGCCGTACGGGCCGCGCTGTCGTCGCCGGAGGCGGGGTCGAGGTCGATGAGCCTGCCGCGGTGGGCGGGCAGCTCCTGCTGCCCCAGTACGCGCCCGATGCCCCAGGCCGGTGCGGACAGCGGCTCGACCGGATCGCCGGGGGCGGCGGCCTGGCAGCCGCGGGTGACGATGTGCAGCCTGCTGCCCGGATGGTGGGCCGGCAGCGTCCGGGCGAGCGCGACCAGTGCGTAGCCGCCGAGGCCGGCGCGCTCGCGGAGGCCGACTGCGGTCCGGACCGCGTCGATGGGCGGGAGGTCGAGACTCCACAGATGGGCTACGTGGTCGTAGGGCCCTTGCCCGGCCGCGCTCAGCTCGGCGAAGAGACGTTCCAGGTCGGCGGAGGAGCCCGGTGCGACCGTCGACTCGCGCCGGTCCGGGGACATGCGGTAGCCCGGGCCCGGCCGCACCAGATGGCAGCGCCCGCCGCGGGCGGTGACCTGCGCCGCCAGCTCATCGGCGACGCCCTGCGCGTCGGCGAGGACGAGCCAGTCCTGGGCGGGAGCTTCGGACGTACTCGCCGGCCCGGACTCATGTGGGGTCTCGACCCAGGAGATGTCGGCGAGCCAGGAGTCGATGGTGGTCAGGCCGACGGCGGCGGATGCCTTCTCGACGTCGGCGGCGCGGAAGCCGGTGATGCCGCCGAGCGGAGTGCCGTCGTCGGCGTAGACGGCGATGTCCCCGACGAGTTCGCCGTCGGCGCGGCTGGTGAGGGTGGCGTGCGCCCACAGCGGCTGGTCCCCGACGGCGTCGAGGCGTACCTCGGCGATCGAGAGCGGCAGCCGGATGCCGGTGCCGGGCGCGGCATCCTGGCCCTGGGCCACCAGGAGTTGCGGCGTCAGCAGCGTCTGGAAGCAGGCGTCGAGCAGCACAGGGTGCAGATGGTGCCGGGCGGCGTCGTCGCCGATCGGCGCGGGCGGTCGGATGCGGGCGAGCGCCTCGTCGGGGCCGGTCCATACCTCTTCGATCCCTTGGAACGCCGGCCCGTAGTGGTAACCGAGCGCGGCGAGTGCCGCGTAGCACTCGGCACCGTCCATCCGACGGGCGCCGCTCCCACGGATCGCGTCGGCGTCGAGCCGGGGTGCGCTCCCGCGGAGTCCGCGCTGGGCGGAGCGCAGGACGCCACGGGCGTGCACGCTCCGCTCACCCGTGTCGCCCCGCGGAACGCCCGCGATGGTGAACGCGGCGTCTTCGGTGCTGACGGACAGCTGCACCGTCGCACTCTCGCCGCCGGGGCTCTCGGGGCCGGTCGGCAGGAACAGCGCCTTGCGCAGGTCGACGTCGACGAGGACGGCGTCGCCGCCGGTCAGTACCCGGGCGGCCTGCGTCGCCATCTCCACATAGCCGGCCGCCGGGAAGACCGTGCTGCCCTGGATCCGGTGGTCCCGCAGATACGGCAGGGACTCGACGTCGAGCCTGGCTTCCCAGACCGGTTCGGCGGTATCGAGGCGGCGCCCGAGCAGGGGGTGGTCCAGGCGGCCGAGACGGACCTGCTCGACCGGCTTGGGCTCCGTCCAGTACCGGTCTCGCTTCCACGGATAGCGGGGTAGCGGCACCGGCCGGCCTGTGGGATGGAGGACGTCCCAGGCGATGTCGACGCCGAGGTTGTGCAGCGCCGCGAGAGAGAGGGTGAAGCGCTCGCTCTCGTCCTCCTGGCGGCGGATCGACGGCAGGACCCGCACGTCGCCGCCCCGGGCGCCGACACATTCGTTGATCGAATGGCCCAGGACCGGGTGCGGGCCGATTTCGAGGAAGACCCGGTGGCCGTCATCGGCGAGACGATCGATGGCGTCACTGAACCGGACGCTGTCACGGACGTTGTGCCACCAGTAGTCGGCGTCCAGCTCGGGACCCTCGGCGCGTCGGCCGGCCGCCTCCTCGCCCGCGGTCGTGTAGAGCGGGACGCACGCCGGCCGCGGCTCGATGCCGGCGAGCGAGGAGAGCAGTTCGTCTCTGATGGGGTCCATGTACGGCGAGTGGTACGGCACCCGCACGGTCAGGAACTTGGCGAAGATCTCCTCGGACCGCAGCTCGTCGGCGAGCTCGGTGAGGGCCTGCTCGTCTCCGGCGAGGGTGAGAGCGCCCGGACTGTTGACGGCGGCCACCGACACGCGGCCGGCGTAGGGCTGAAGGCGCCGCAGGGCATCTGCCTCGGACAGGCTCACCGCCAGCATGGAACCGGTGCCCACCAACCGCTGCTGGAGACGGCTGCGGTGGACGACGATCCTGGCCGCGTCACGCAGGGTATAGACACCGGCCTCGTAGAAGGCGGCGACCTCACCGGTGCTGTGCCCGACGATGGCGTCCGGTCGCACGCCATGGCTGCGCCACAGGGCCGCGAGGCCCACCTGCACGGCGAAGTTGGCGGGCTGGGCCAGCCAGGTCTCGCTCATCTTGGAGTCGGCTTCGTCGGCGGCCAGT
Source organism: Streptomyces sp. NPDC046727 (assembly GCF_040645635.1). Taxonomy (NCBI): domain Bacteria; kingdom Bacillati; phylum Actinomycetota; class Actinomycetes; order Kitasatosporales; family Streptomycetaceae; genus Streptomyces; species Streptomyces sp. NPDC046727. The sequence continues at coordinate 105,122 of NZ_JBEYYR010000022.1, read as the reverse complement.
TCCTTCACCAGCGACCAGCCGGTGAGCTCACGGATTTCGCGGTCGCACGCCTCGACCGCCTCCCGGTAGACCGGTTCGGTGTCGAACAGCTGCCGTCCCATGCCCCACCACTGGGGCCCCATGCCGGTGAAGACCCAGACCAGCCGCCGGTCCCGCTCCTCGCGCTGCTGGTCCAGGAGCACGCGGGGGTGGGCTTCGCCCCTCAGATGGGCGCCGAGGGCTTCGTCCAGCGAGGCGGGCGAGTCGTAGACGACGGACAGCCGCGACTCCAGATGCTGGCGGCGCCGGGCCAGGGTGTAGGCGAGGTCGGGCAGCGGCGCTGCCGGACTGTGGACACCGGACAGCTCCTGCCGGATGTTCTCGGCTACGTCGAAGAGGCGCTCAGGATCCCGTGCGGTCAACGGCAGGACGGAGTAGCCGGGGGGCGACGGGAGTGGCTTCGGTTCGTCGGTCGCCTCAGGCGTGGGGGCTGCTTCGAGCAGTACGTGCGCGTTGGTGCCGCCGAAGCCGAAGGAGTTGACACCCGCGCGCGCCGGACCGTCGTGGCAGGGCCAGGGAACCGCGCGCGTCGGGATCTCGTAGGGCAGCGACGCGAGGTCGATCGCGGGGTTGATCTCGTCGAGGTTGATGTGCGGCGGGATGGTGCGGTGCTTCAGGCTGAGTACGGTTTTGACCAGCCCGGCGATACCGGCGGCCGATTCGGAGTGGCCGATGTTCGTCTTGACCGACCCGACGTAGCAAGGAGCGCCGGGCGAGCGCCCGATCGACAGCGCGTGGCCGAGCGCGCCCGCCTCGATCGGGTCGCCGACGGGTGTGGAGGTGCCGTGCGCCTCGACGTACTGGAGGCTGCCGGGGGTGATGCCGGCCTCGGCGCAGGTCCGCTCGATGAGGGTGATCTGGGCGTCGGCGCTCGGGACGGTGATGCCGTTGGTACGGCCGTCCTGGTTGACGCCGCTGCCGATGATCACCGCGTGGACGGGGTCGCCGTCGCGCAGGGCGTCGTCCAGACGCTTGAGAGCGACCAGGCCGACGCCCTCCGCTCGGACGTAGCCGTTGGCCGAGGCGTCGAAGGTGCGGGACCGGCCGTCGGGGGAGAGGAAGCCGCCCTTGGTCTCGGCGATGGTGTATTGCGGGGCACTGTGCAGCAGCGCCCCACCGGCGAGGGCCAGTTCGCTCTCACCGCGGCTCAGGCTCTGGCAGGCCAGGTGCACGGCCACCAGGGAAGAACTGCATGCGGTGTCGATGGAGACACTGGGGCCGCGGAAGTCGAAGCAGTACGAGATGCGGTTCGACACCATCGTCATCATCGTGCCGGTCGCGGTGTGCGCGGCCAGGGTCTCGAAGCTGAGATCGGCGAACTGGAGGATCTTGTAGTCGAGAGTGAACGCGCCGACGAAGACGCCTACGTTCCGGCCCGCCAACTCCGCGGGCTTCTGCCCGCCGTCCTCCAAAGCCTCCCAGGCGACCTCCAGCAGCTTGCGCTGCTGCGGATCCATATGGGCGGCCTCACGCGGGCTGATACCGAAGAAGGCCGGGTCGAACTCGTCGAATCCGTCGATGTATCCGCCGCGGCCGCCGACCAGTCGCCCAGGTTTCGACTTGTCCCGGCTGGCGAGTGTGGCGATGTCGTACCGGTCGGACGGTGTCGGGGTGAGGCAGTCCTTACCGTCGACCAGGTTCCGCCAGAAGGCCCGATAGTCGGATGCTCCGCCGGGCAGCCGACAGCCGATTCCGACGATGGCGATCTTTTCGCGCTGTGCGTGGTGTAATTCCGACATGGCTGAATCCTTGAAAAATATCGGGGTGGCGGATTTTCATCGTCAGACGGGCTGTCGGCCGGGTACCGCTCGGCGACGCACGATCTGGACATGGCTGGCGACGATGGCCTCGGTCCTCGGAAAGGACGCCGGATCGTACAGACCGACCTGTTCCGGTTTCCGGCCGTCATACCAGGTGTAGCTGCCGAATATCCGGTCCCACACAGCCAGGTCCGAGCCGTAGTGACCGGCTTCGGAGAGATCGATGCTGTGATGCAGACGGTGTTGCTCGGGGCTCGCGAGGATCTGGTTGAGCACACCGATGCGCACATCGATATTGGCGTGGATGAAGTAACCCTGGGTGATGACGAAAAGGCCCACCACGAACACCGCGTCCTGGGAGAATCCGACCAATGCCAGAGACAGCTGTACGGCGCTCTGCGCCAAGGCGATGTCGAGAATGTGGTTGACGCCGTTGCTGGCGACGTTGACCTTGTCCGGGACGTGATGGATCCCGTGCAGACGCCACAGCCACGGGATGACGTGGCTCAGCCGGTGCACCAGATAGCTGGCCAGGGAGCCGACGGCCAGTGCCAGCGGAATGTCGGCCCACAATGACAGTTCCGGTCTCGCCGGAGAGATGACACGGACGCAGAGCGACACCAGAAGCTGCGCGGCGATGCTGCCGGCGACGGTCAGCAGGAAATATGCGCCGCACCAACCCCATTCACCGCGGCTCGGATGCCATTCGCGATCGTAGGGGATAAGTCGCTCCAGTGCCGCGAGATAGGAAATGACGGCTACTTGGAAAAGAGCGGTGACCGGGCCCGGATCGAGATGGAAATAAAGTGCCGTCGAGGCCACGATGGTCATTGTTAGCAAGAGCGCCGGATAGGCGATTCGACACACGACACGACGGACACCGTTCCCGTTCAGAGCACACCTCCCCGCGGACGGGTTCTTCGTTGCGAAGATTACCCTCTGTGAGGCAGGATAATCTCCGCGCAGAATAAGTATGAAAATCGATCAGCCTGAAGGTGGTCGGTGATTTTCCAGGAACGTTTCTGTTAAGGCCAAGTCGTCACGGATTCCAACCGCAACTGCCGGATCGGCCAGGGCGGAGGAGTGGCCGGGCCGAACCAGACCCGGACGTCCTCCCCGGTGCGGACGGGCAGGCGGGGGTAGTCGTTCTCGCTGTGCTCGGTGCGGTGCAGCGCATGGCCTGGGCCCAGGTGCCGGGCGGCGTACGCGTCGAAGGCAGCCGTGTCCAACGGTCGGCAGATCGCCGCGACCACCTCGCGGATGCCCGGCTGTGGCGCGAAGCCCGGGCCACGCAGCAGCAGGACGTCGTCGCTGTCGACCATGGTGGCGTTGGCCGCGTCGCGGTACTCGCGCCAGACCGGGCCGGTGTAGAACGCCTCCAGCGCGCGCCGACGGTGCACCATGTCGGGGAAGGCGCGCAGCCAGACGAAGCGGTTCGGGTCGTCCAGATCCCGGAAACGGCCGCCGACGGTGATGCCGACCGCCTGCTGCCCGGTCACGAACTCGCGCTCGAACAGCTCGATCAGCGTCTCCCGGGCTCCCGGATGCAGGGTGTACTGCCGGAGTTCGACGATCCTCATGCGCCGGCCCTGCCGGTGCGGGTGAGGTCCATGGTCCAGTTGAGCTCCCAGGTGCGACCGCCGTCGGCGGAGAACTCCTGCTCCCAGCGGGCGGTGTCCGGGCCGAGGCGGTACCAGATGAAGTGCACCCGGATCGGGCGGCCGTCGTAGGTGTCCTTGCCATGGAAGTCACCGCGGTCGCCCGTGAAGCCGCCGGTCACCGGGGGATCCAGCCGGCCTGTCCGGCTGTCGGACCAGTGGATCGACCACTGCTTGGTCTCCTGGTCGAACAGGCGCAGGGTCACGCCCTGGCGGTCGAGGGTGGGGAAGGTGATCTCGTCGATGTTGCCGGCGCCGCCGAACAGCGGCCGGACCACCGCGTGACCGGGGAACTCCACCCAGGTCCCGGGGCCCGGGCCCAGCGGTGCGGTGAGACGGCGGTTGGCCACGTCCCACGAGCCGTACAGGAAGTCGAAGTCGTTCATGCGCCGCAGGTTAGGGACACTCCACTGACATCTCATGTCAGTGGATACTGGGCGGCATGCGCGCGAGCCGACTGCTCACCCTGCTTCTGCTGCTCCAGAACCGGGGCCGGATGACCGCCCAACAGCTGGCCGAGGAACTGGAGGTCTCCGTCCGGACGGTCTACCGGGACGTCGAGGCGCTCGGCGCCGCCGGAATCCCGCTGTACGGCGACGCCGGACACGCGGGCGGCTACCGGCTGGTCGACGGCTACCGGACTCGTCTGACCGGACTGACCGCACAGGAGGCCCAGGCCGCGTTCCTTGCCGCGCTCCCCGGCGCCGCCGCCGACCTCGGCGTCGGCGAGGCACTCGCCATGGCCCAGCTGAAGTTGCGGGCAGCCCTGCCGGCAGAGCTGCGCGAGCACGCCGGGCGGATCCAGGAGCGCTTCCTGCTCGACGCTCCCGGATGGTACGGGGACGACGACCGTACGCCTCATCTGGCCGCGGTCGCCGCCGCGGTGTGGGAGCTGCGGGCAGTGGTCTTGAGGTACCGGCGCTGGCGGGCGCCGGAGGAGATCGAGCGGCGGGTGGAGCCGTACGGGCTCGTGCTCAAGGCCGGCCGCTGGTACCTGGTTGCCGGCGGACCGTCGGGAATCCGCACCTACCGAGTCGACCAGATCATCGAACTCCGGCCTCTTGAAGAGGAGTTCGCCGTCCCGGACGGGTTCGACCTGGCCGCGTACTGGAACGGCTATCTGGCCGAGTTCCGGGCCCGGCTGCACACCGGGGAGGCCCTGGTACGGCTCACCCCGAAGGGCGCTCGCCGCCTCGGCGTGACACCCGCGGGCGACGGATGGACAGAGACCCGGGTGCCCATCGAATCGATCGACCACGCCCACGGGGAGTTCCTTCGGCTGGGCAGCGACGTCGAGGTCATGGCACCGGCCGAACTCCGCGACCGCATCGCCGAGACGGTACGGACCCTGGCCACCCGCTACGAGGACCGCGACCCACCCGACACCCTCACACGCGTGTAGGACGTCGCGATACGCGTCTTCGCCCGAGAGGGTTTCCAGGGTCGGGTCAGCCGGGCGACGACGTGCGCACCGACGAGCGCCTCGCCGCCGGGGTCACGCTTCACTTCGGCCGTTCGGTGGGGCGCCGACCCCCGGGTGTTCAGCAGACGTGGTGCACGACACCAGGTGATCGACGACGTCGGCGAGGTGCCCGCGGCGCCGGTAGGCGGCGCGCTGGCGGTCGGCGCCGTTGCCGCCGGAACGCAGGCGGGACCATCCGGCGCGCACCAGGTCCAGATCGCCGAACCGCTCCAGTGCGGGCAGGACCCAGTCCAGCAGCAGCTCGACGCGGGTGGTGGCGGGAACCAGCCGGCTCGTCGGCAGGTCGACGGCTGTGCCGGCCAGACCGTCGCGGGCCGCGCGCCAGCAGGCCGCCCGCAGGATCTCCGGCTGAGGACGCGGTGCGGACTCGCCCGCCCCGATCGCCTTGAGCGCGGTCGCGACCATGGCTCGCACGAGGGCCGCGAGCACGACGGTCTCATCGGCTGCGGCGGCGGCGTCGGCCACCCGTACTTCCAGGGTCGGTACATGGCTGGAAGGCCTGATGTCCCAGTACAGGCCGCCTCGGTCCATGACGGCGCCGGTTTCGATGACGCCGCCGACGACGTCCTCGAAGTGCGCCGGAGACTCGAAGTACGGTGGCGGGCCGGCCACCGGCCAGCGCGCCAGAACCATCGTGCGCCAGCTGGCGTAGCCGGTGTCCCGTCCCGCCCAGTAGGGGGAATTGCCCGACAGGGTGATGAGCGCCGGGATCCAGGCGCGCAGGTGGTTGCTGACCTCGAGAGCCAGAGTCAGGTCGGGCAGGCCTACGTGGACGTGGCAGGCACAGGCCGTCTGCTCGTCGTCCAGCGCGCGGAACGTCGCAAGGCTTTGGGCATACCGTGGCCCCGGCGAGATGGCCGGGGGAGCCGACGGGCCGAGAACGGGTGCCCCGCTGGACATGATGTCGAGACCATGCCGCTTGGCGGCGGTCGCGACGACGCTGCGCATGGACCGGATCTGCTCGCGCAGGTCCCCCATGGCGGTGTGCGGATCGGTCCGGGCCTCGACCTGACAACAGGTCAGTTCGGGGCCGACCCGGTCGCCCAGTCCCAGACAGGAGGCCTGTGTCACCACCTTGTGCGCCTGCGGGGTCACCTCCCGGGTCAGCGGATCGACCAGGAGGTACTCCTCCTCCACCCCCACCGTCAGCAGCTCCGGTACCGCCGCGGCGGCACGGCGCCGGCCGCGGACGAGACACTCTTCCGTGCCTGCAACGCCTTCGGCTTCACTGTCCACGTGACCATGGTGTCACGGAAAGTAATCCACGCGGAGTGCTGATACGGCCAACAGCGAGCGCCGGCCCAGGTGAGGAGTGTCGACATGCGTGAGACGACGCAGGTGCTGGTCGCCGGAGGCGGCCCTGCGGGAACGACGGCAGCCACGGTACTGGCTCGACAAGGCTTCGAGGTGACCCTTCTGGAGAAGGAGGGCTTCCCCCGCTATCACATCGGGGAGTCGTTGCTGCCGTCGCTGCTGCCCGTCCTGGACGTGCTCGGCTCCCGCGAGGCGGTCGAGCGGCACGGATTCACCCGCAAGACGGGAGCGTTCTACGACTGGGGCGGGCAGGAGTGGCAGCTGCGCTTCGATACCCCCGACAGGCCGGCGAACCACAGCTACCAGGTCATCCGCTCCCAGTTCGACCACATCCTGCTGGAGAACGCCCGCAGGCAAGGCGTCCGCGTAAGGGAACGGACGAGTGTGCGGCGGGTGGCCTTCACCGAGGGCCGTGCGACCGCCGCTTCCTGGACCTCCCCGGACCGGGGCGACGGCGAGACGGCCTTCCAGTGCCTCGTCGACGCCTCCGGCAGGGCCGGGATCCTGGCCGCCCGGCAGCTTCGCACACGGCGCTTCCACGACGTGTTCCGCAACGTCGCCACCTGGGGATACTGGCGCGGAGCCGGCCCGCTGCAAGGCGCTCCGGAAGGCGCCATCGGAGTGTTCTCGCTTCCCGGACACGGATGGCTGTGGGCCATCCCCCTCCATGACAGCACGCTCAGCGTCGGCCTGGTCACCGACAAGCGCTCCTTCAACCGGGCCCGGTACGAGCACGGCTCCGTCGACGCGGTCTACGGCAAGGCTCTCGGCCAATGCCCCCTGCTGAGCGGCATCCTCGACGGCGCGGAACTGATCACGCCGCTGAAGACCGAGAGCGACTACTCCTACGTGAGCGAGACGTTCTGCGGCCCCGGCTACTACCTCGCCGGAGACTCCGCCTGCTTCCTCGACCCCCTGCTGTCCACCGGCGTCCACCTGGCGATGTACAGCGGGCTGCTGTCCGCCGCCGCGATCTGCAGTGTGCTGCGCGGCGAGGTGCCCGAAACCCACGCCCAACGCTTCTACCAGACCGCCTACCGGCATGCCTACGAACGGCTGCTCATCCTCGTCAGCGCCTTCTACAACATCCACGACGGTCGCGACACCTACTTCCGCCGCGCGCAGGCACTCAGCCACCGCGACCAGCAAGGGCTCCGCCTGCACGAATCCTTCCTCAACATCATCACCGGCATCGAGGACCTCGCTGACGTCCAGGACGACGCCGTCCATGCCCTTTTCACCCGACTCCGCCAGCCCGTCGACGACCGGCACCCCCACGGGCTCGGAGGCCACGGCACCAGCCACATGCTGCCCCTGCCCACCAGCCCCCAACAGGCAGCCGCGGGCCTGTATCTGACCCTCACTCCACGGGTCGGCCTGCGCCGCACGACATGACGGAGCGTTCACCATTCCGGGACACACGCAACTGCGGCGATGCGTACACGAGCCGCTAAAGGGGTGTTGCACGAGGGGTGTTGCACGAGGCTCTGAGCTGGGCACCTCCCCGGTACGGCCCGGGTGTTCAGGGCCGGCCGCGTGTGCTTGGCTCACGCGCGGCGGCACCAGGTGCTGATCGGATACTCGCAAGACTCCGACGTGGCGGCTGTGGCAGCCTGCGGACATGCCAGAGCTGCGCGTTCACGCAGGACGCCACTACGCCATCCAGTTCCACTACGCCTTGCCGGACGACGCCTGGTGTGTGGAGCTGAGCGAGGCTGTCCCGGCGCCGACTGCGTGGGCTGAGATTCCCAACGCAGAGACTCGCCTGCCCGGAGCTCCCTTCGTGGTGGCGGTGATACCCGATGAGGACCCGAGCCTGGAGCCGGCCGTCCACATCCAAAGCCACGACGAGCACATCATCCCCTACGAGATCATGCGCTGGTTCATGGAGCAGGTAGCCGAGCAGGTTGAACGCTGCCGTCTCGCGTTCGAGCAGGGAGCCGCTGAAGCAGTGGAGTGATCACGCAGTGACACGGGAGCGCGGACCCCGTTCGCAAGGGACGGCCATGGAGCCGGCCAGCTGAAGGACCGGGTCCTGCTGGTCGCCGCGTACTGGCGGACGAGCCTGGCTCATCGACCATCTCGGGCACTCGCCGGCTTGCCCACTCGCGAACACACCATCGCCGAGCAGTCGAAGAGCTACCGTCACTCGACCAACGTTCATCTCGTCGTCGACGCCGACCCCCGACTCATCGTCGCCGTCGGCCGGCCCCTGCCCGGCGACCGCAACGACTGAGCCGTCGCTGTCCATGGATCTGCTCCAAATGCGCGTTTTCTGCGCTCTCCCCGGGTATCTTGACGGCTGAAAAGTCAAGGAGTAGCCGGGAGGAAGCCCAGTGTCCCACCCCGTGTCCGACTCACCACGGCACCGCATCTTCGCCATGCTGGACGTGGACGGCGATGGCGTCATCACTCATGCGGAATACGTCGCACGGGTCGACCGCGTGGCGTCGGCCATGGGGCGCGATGCCCATCACCCCGTTGTCACCGCTTCGCGGGCCGCCCATGAGGCGGTCTTCGAGGACATGGACGCCGACCACGACGGCCGCGTGACCTTCGAGGAGTACCACGCCTGGGTGGGGCACGATGCGTTCGAGCGATCCTGCCGGCCCGCTCTGGGGTCCTTGTTCGACATCGCCGACACCGACGCCGACGGGCGTTTGGACCGCGAGGAGTTCACCCGCCTGCGCACGGCGGCGGGAAACGCCGAGAGCGACGCCGGTGCGGCCTTCGACGCCCTCGACACCGACCGCGACGGGCTGATCGACCGTGACGCCTACCTGGCGGGCATCCGGGACTTCGTCACCACGGGCACTTCCCCCATGGCCGCGGCGTACGGCGCCGACCGACCGGTGCTCAAAACCCAGTGACGACGAGCCGCGGCGGAGGCCGGGCTGAAGGAAAAGCCCCCGCTGTCTGCAGGGAATGCAGGGACTCGACCGCTGCGTCCTCTGTTCTGCTTTGAACACGTCGGTTCATTGGCCATCGCCATCCCAGACAGAGGCGCCGGCGCTTCCGGATGGCGGGCTGCGGGCAAGGGAATGGCTCGCAGTGCTCGGATCTGGCGCGCTGTGTGACGGCAAGCGCGCCAGGAGTCGGGCTAGTCGGTCCAGGTGCAGTGGAGGGCGGACACGGAGAACCCGGGCCCGTACGCGACCATCAGAGCCTGCGCGCCGTCGGCGGGTGGCTGGGCGTGGGTGCGTTCGAGGACGCGCAGAACCGATACGCCGCCCAAGTTGCCCTCCTCGCTCAGGGTGTCGAGGGAGTGGACGGCGTCGTCCTCAGCCAGGCCGAGGGCCGCTGCGGTATCCATGATGATCGGCTTGGAGCCGGGGTGGATGACGGGGACGTCGACAGGGCGGCCGGCGAGCCAGTCCACAACGGCGGGCATGACGTGCTTGGCCCCGCCGGTGGCGACCTTGGCGGAGTCGAAGTGGAGGCCCGCGCCGTCGATGCGGCCGGAGTAGAAGTGCATGCTGCCCGGGAGGGCGTACTCGAACAGGCCGTCGGCTTCGACGGCGAGGCCGGGCCCGAGAGGGTCGCTGCTCACGATGGTTGCCGCGCCGGAGTCACCGAACAGCGCCTTGTAGATCATGTGCTCGATCTTGTCGTCAGCGTGGTTGTACGCGGTCGACAGGACTTCCGCGGCCACGACCAGAATTCGGGAGCCGGGGTGGAGAAGGGCTTGCTCCACGGCGCGGATGAGAGCGTGGGCTCCGCCGGCACAGGCAACGGTCGTCATGGCGGTGCGGCGGACGGTCGGCTTGAGGCCCAGCCGGTCGGTGAGGTGGATGTCGAGGTTGGGGACGGCCCAGCCGGTGGCGTGGGTGGTGATGAGGCCGGTGATGTCGGCCGGCTGCAGATTGTGGCTTCGGAGGGTGGCGCGAGCGGCTTCCTCCGCCATGGTGAGGCCGTCGGCGAACGCCTTGGTGGCGCGGTCGGCGATGGGTGCTGTGCCGGAGATGGTGTCCGCGGTGAGCGGCTGGGTGAAGTAGCGACTGGTCACCCCGCAGTTGGCGAGTACGCGGAGTATCGCGGTGAGCCGGGGATGGTTTGGGTGGTGACTACGGATGTCGTCGGCTATCTCATCTGTGGTGATCTTGTGGGCGGCGAGGATCGTCGTGGGCCGGGCGATGTATGCGGGCATGGGTCCCCCCTCGGACGCGCGTAACCTGATGGGGTCAAGGTACGGCAAAGCTGGCTGGAACATTTCCCCAGCCGACCCAGCCATGCTCTCGCACGGTCCACCAAACCCGGGCAAAGCCCGGCGTACGGCGAGGCTAATGCGCCTGAAGCATCTGCGGACGCGGGACGGTCCGGCGCGCGCCCGGCCGAAAGACGAGGATCATGAAACGGGATCCGGGAGCCGTGAGCGGTTGTGCCACGCACATCGTCACCCAGCCCGGGCCTTCCACCGCGTGCCGGATCGGCCGTTCGTCACCGTCGGGGTGGATGCTGGTGCCGCCGGCGTCGTACAGGGGTCGGGACACGGGGTCGGCGAGGACCTCGTCCCGGATCTGGGAGAGGACCTTGTCGTCGGGCCGGGTAGCGAGTGCGTTCTGCAGCTGTGGCATGACGAGCGGCGCCCACGCCGTCTCCCAGTCGGTGAGCTGCTCGCGACCGTCGATCAGCATCCAACGCATCGTGTTCACGGGGGCCTTGCCGCCGTCGAACAAGGCGTGGAACTGAGGGTTGCAGGTGAGCAGGTTCCAACTGGCGTCGGTGACGTAGGCGGGGTGAGTGATCCCGTTGACGGCGTCCTCCCACGCGGACGGGACGGCATCACCGGAAGTGTCGTAGAGGGGGCCGGGCGGGTTCTCGCCCCGGGCGAGCCGACAGAGGGTGATCCACTGCTGTTCGTTGTAGCCGAACAGGCGGGCGATGTCACGGAGCAGGTCGAACGGGGGGCTGTCTGCGTGGCCGGCTTCCAGGTGCCGATAGGTGCCGAGGGACCTGTTCAGGAGTTGGTCGATCTGGTGCTGGGAGAGTCCGGGGGCTCGCCGGCCGGGTCCAGTGGGTCTGGGCAGGCCGTGCGTCTCGGGGGCTATCTGTGCGCGGCTGGTTTTGAGCAGGTGTTTGAGTGCTCGCTTGTCCACTGGTGCGGATTCCCCCCAAGGGCGACTGCTGACTGTTGATCAGTGTAATTAGCGTGCCGCGCTTTGACGTTAAAGATCTCCCGTAGAAAGAGTGTAGGTGTGTGTTGCATGCTCAGTGCTGCGCGGCGCTGGCCTGGCAGAGTGGTCAACCAGTGACGCGTGGATACACCCCCCTCGCGGGCACTGATCGGCACGTTTCTCGTTACCGACCGGTATCCGTGGGCGGGGCCGGGAATGGTGGTTGAACCTCCATCCGGTTTCTCGTGCCGCCCCTTTCGGGGATCACAGCGCGGCACCAGGATCGGGACGCAGGCTCAGCAACACACTTCCTGGCCTGCCGCACTGGGGCCGGTGCCCTCCCGCCCCACACCAGGGGACTCGGCACCGGCCGCCGGCATGTTCACAGGCCCTCGTCCCCGACGTGTTGGCGCTCTTCCCGGTGATTTCGGGCGTGGATCCCGGCTGTTGCCGTCGAAACGGCACGACGGTCCACGCGAGGCCGCATCCGGACGGCCGACCGGCACCACCGGACAGGGACTCACCGGGCGGGGATTCACCCGGCTCGCGCGCGTATCAGGTCCGCCCGCGCCAGTTCCGTCCTCGGGTGGTCCTCACCCAGCATCCGCGTGAGACCCGCCACCGCACTCTCGAGGACCGGGACAGCCCGGTCCTTGTCACCGGCCTCCAGATAGGCGTTCCCCAGATTGCTGCGGGTGCTCACCGTGTCGGCGTGCTCCTCACCCAGTTCCCGCACACTGTCGGCCAGCAGGTTCTCGAGGATGGGGACGGCCCGCGCCGCGTCCCCGGCCTGCAGGGACGCGACCGCGAGGTTGTTGCGGGACTTCAGAGTGCTGGGATGTCTCTCGCCCAGGAGCCGCACACGATCGGCCAGCACGCTCTCGAAGAGCGACACCGCCCGGGCCAGGTCCCCCTTCGCCGCGTACGCGAGGGCTTGGTTGGTGCGGTGGGTCAGCGCGGCGGGGTGTTCCGCTCCCAGGCTTTGTATCCTCTCCGTCGTCAGTTTCTCCATGAGCGGGATCGCCCCGATCAGATCACCCGCCGCCATGAGGGCACCGGCCCGGCCCAGGTCCGGGTACTTCTCACCCGACTGCCGCGCGAAGTGGATGACGGCACGCCGCAGGTACCACTCGGAACGTGCGCCGGCCCCCGTTTCGACTCCGGCGACCGTTCCGACCTTCCCGAGCAGTCCGGACGTCGCTTCGCTGTCGTCCTCGAAGGACACGTGCTCGGCGAGTGCTTCGACGTGGGGCATCAGCGCCCGGAACGACAGCCAGTCCTCGGCGAACCGGATGCCGTTGGGGAACGCCTTCATGAGGCCGGTGGCCGCCCGGTCGCGTGCGCTCTCCACGTCGCGGGCCAGCCGGTGCGGATCGTCCGGATCCGGCGTACGGGCCAAGGCCTGGACCAGGCGGTGGACGGTGAGGGTGCCGTCGCCGTTGTCCGTGACCATGCTGTACGCGATCAAGCGGCCGAGAGCCCTGGTGAGCAGGGGAGGCGGGGCCAGGCCGTCGAGGAGGCTGCGGGGGATGCCGTTGGGGGCGTACCAGGCGAGGATGCGGAGGATCTCGGCCGTGAGCGGGGTGTCCGCCAGGCGGTCCAGAGTGAGGCGCCAGATCCGGGCCACCGTACGCGCGGAGTCACCGCCCTCGGAGGTGGCCGCGAACATCTCCGCCGGCCAGGAGGCGAGCATCTCCACGTAGGCGCGGGGCGTGGTGCCGGTTTCGGCGCAGTACGCGGCGGCCTGCTCTACGGCCAGGGGCAAGTGACCGAGCTCCGCGCACAGTTCCGCGCTGCCGTCGGTCTCCGTACGGCCCGCGTGGTGCAGGACGCGGGTGAACAGCTCCGTGGCCTCCTCGTCGGCGAGGACGTCCAGCCGGACGGGCGTGGCCAGGCCGTGCCAGCCGGTGGCGCGACGGGTGGTGATCAGAAGTCGGCCCGTCGCGACCCGGTCCAGTAATGGGCGGATGTCGTCGGGCTGTTCGACGTTGTCCAGGACGAGGAGCCAGTCGTCGTGGGACGTCAGCCACTGCACCGCCCGCTCCGTGAGCATCTCCGCGGGCAGGCCGGGCAGGCCCGCGAGCGCCGGTTGCAGGGCGCGGGCCAGGTCGGCGAGGCCGGAGTCGACGGCCGCCCTGCTGTCGGCGGTGATCCACCAGCGCGGGTTGCCGGTGCAGCGGTGGCCGGCCCACTGCGCGGCGAGGGCCGACTTGCCGATGCCACCGAGCCCGTGCACGGCCTGGACCACGACGCCGCCCGGGGTGGCGAATTCCGCCTCCAGGCGGTCGAGGGCGTCGGTGCGGCCGACGAACAGAGTCGATCTCGGTACGTTGCACAGGCCCGCCGGAGCCTGCACCTCCGTGACCGGGCCGCACGCCTCCGGCGGCAGCACGATGCCGTTCTCCATGAAGACGTTCTGGGCGACGGAGTTGACGACGTCCCGGCCCGCGGCGTTCGAGCCCGCGCTTGCCGTGACCCCTGTCGGCTGCGGGGCCGGGGCCTGACCCGTGTCCGGAGCCTGGTCCGGAGTCGCGTCCGGCTTCTCCGGCCCTGCCGCGTCGCGTCTGCGGCGACCGAAGAGCGCCATCACCCACCCCTGTGCGCGGTCGAGCCGTCGATGTCACCACCGGCCGCGTTCGAGCCGCCGCTCGCCGAGATCCCGCCGTTCCCGCCACCGGTGTCCGATCCGGCCGGGGTCGTACCGGTGTCCCGTGCTGAGGCGCCGCGGATGCTGCCACCGGCGGCGTTCGAGCCGTCCCGCGCGCGTACGGGCGGGACGGGCGACGGCGTGGGCCGGAGCGCCGCGTGCACCGACGGGCCCAGCACGGCCAGACCCGTGATCGCACCCACGACACTCGCCACCTGACCCGCGGCGTCCAGATCACCGGCCACCGCCAGTACGGTCAGGCCGACTGCCACCGCTCCGCCCAGAACCGCCGATGCCCACCACAAGAAGCGCCGCCACCCCGCCATGACTCCATCTTGGCCGCACGGACGGGACAGGACAGCATGATCCGGCCAAGTCGACGCTTCTCTACCTCAGATGTGGCCGGGAGCCAAGTACCGGTCGACGTCACAGGGTGAGCGATCGATGTGTGGTTCGATGCGCGGTCAAACATGAAAACGGGAGTGCGGTTCGGCTAGGGTGTGGAGCGGAGGTGAGCCCTGTGCCCACTGAGGACGAGCTGGCCAGCGCCGTGGACGCCCTGCTGGAACAAGTCGCCCGGGACGATCTCCCGGACCCCGCCGAGCGCCGACGGCTGCGGGAGGCCGCCGGGCTGAGTCAGGACCAGATCGCCAAGGTTCTGAAGACTCGCCGCGAGACGGTGGGCAACTGGGAGTCCGGTCATACCGAACCCCGACCGCCGAAGCGCGCCGCCTACGCCCGCCTCCTCGAAGGCCTCGCCGCGCGCTTCCCCGCCCCCGCCCCCGCTCCCACCTCCGAGGCCGCACCGGCCCCGGCCGCGCGGCCGGAAGCATTCGCCGGCCCCGCGCCCGTCCCCGCCCCGGCGGCCGAAGCGCCAGTGGCCCCGGCCGCACCGGTCCGCCCGGCCCCCGCTGCCGGTCCCACCGCATCGTCACGGCGCCCCGGCGCGAAGGAAGCGACAAAGAAGCCGGCAGAGAAGCCGGAAGGGAATGCGGTCAAGAAGGCGGCAAGGAAGCCGGCCGCCCCGGCGGCGCAAACGGACCCGCGCTTCGAGAACGGCCCGCTGGCCGTGGTCGACGTCGACGGCGACCAGTCGGTGGCGTACTGCGTCGGCGGACTGGTCCTGGACGTGCCCGCCAAGTCCCTGTCCGCGCTGATCGAGTGGACGCTGGCCGAGGCCGGGCTCGGGCAGGCCCGCCTGCACCGCAACGGCCGCGACGCCGACCCGGTCCTCGTCCTCACCCCGGCCGCGCTGGAGCGCTACGGCCTGCCCGTCACCCTGTCGGAGGAGGAGCGGCGCGCCGGACGGCTCGCGGACGGCCACAAGGTGGTCAGGCAGCTCACCCGCGCCGACTGGAGGCTGACCCAGCGCGGTTTCGGGCCGTGGGCACGGATCTACCGTCCGGCCGAGGGATCGCAGCGCCGCTGTGTCCAGCTGTGCATCCCGTCCTGGAACGCCCTCGACGCCCGGGAGTGGGACAAGAAGGACGACCCCGTCCTGCCGACGATGCACCCGGCCGACCTCGCCCGCTACCTGGGGGCGTACGCGGAGCGGGTGATGACGCCGCGCGGCACCGCCGCCGTCACGGGCCTGGAGCTGATGACCGCGCTGCGTCCGCCGACCCGCGCGGAGAAGGACCCGGCCACCGGCGATTTCCAGCGGGCGTTCAACACGGACGCGCTCACCGCCGTGTACGACGTGGTGGAGTGCGAGGTCCCCGACGAACACCCCGTCCTCAAGGGGAAGTTCGCCCGGCACCATCTGCGCACCCCGGCCGAGATGCTGATGGAGGAGCCCTACGACTGGTGCCGGCCGCTGACCGATGAGGAGTGCACGCGCCGGTACCTGGTCGCGGTCGACATCAACATGAGCTTCGCCGCCGCCGCCAACGGGCTCACTGTCGGGCTGAACGGGCCGACCCACCTCACCGGCAACCCGGCCTTCGACCCGTCGCTGCCCGGCTCGTGGCTGGTCGACCTGAGCCACGTCGATCTCTCGCGCGTGGACGTCGGCGGCCGGACGGTCGACGGCGACCGGCTCCCGAGCCCGTTCACGCCGAAGGGCGACCACCCGACCGGACCGGCCTGGTACGCCACCCCGACCGTCGCCTACGCGGTGGAACTCGGCTTCCGGGTCGCGCCCATCGAGGCGTACGTGCGCACCCGGACCGGCCGCTACCTGGACCCCTGGTACAAGCGGCTGCGTGACGCCTACGTCGCGACGATGGCCGACCTCGGCGTCACCACCGACCTGGGCGGTCAGGAGTTCCTGGACGCGATGGCCCGCTCGAAGAACGTCGACCCGACGATGGCCCTGCTGGTCGGCGCGATCAAGGCGACGGCCAAGGGCGGCATCGGCAAGCTCCGGCAGCGCAACCGGGGTCAGGTCCCGTACTACGAGCCGTGGCCGGCGCTCGCGAGGGAGACCTGGCGCCCCGACATCCGGGCCGCCGTCCTGGCGAACCAGCGGATCGGCCTGCACCGCAAGCTGATGAAGACCGCCGCCGCTGCCGATCTGTACCCGGTCGCGATCGGCACCGACGCCGTCGTCTACCCCTCGCACGGCCCCAGCCCGCTGGACGTCCTGCCGCACACCCCGGAGGGCAAGCCGGTGCCGGGCACGTTCCGGCTCGGCATCTCGCCGGGGATGGTCAAGCATCAGGGCACGCAGACGGTCCTGTGGGCCGAGGAGCAGTTCGAGGCGCACGGCGTGTTCAACGTCGCCAACCTGATCAAGAACGATCCGACGGCCGGGGAAGGGGAGTAGCAGGCCATGGCGGACTCGGTCGGGGACAGCCTGGACCGCGCGCTGGAGGGGGCGTTCACCCGCCCCATCCCCAAGAGCGCCCAGGCACAGATGAAGTACCTGGTCAAACAGCTCAAGAGCACCAGGGCGGTCGCACAGCTGCTGGGGGTGTCCCAGCGCACCGTCGAGCGGTACGTCGCCGGCAAGCTCAAGCGGCCCCGCCAGGAACTTCGTGCACGCATGGAGCGTGAGGTCAAGAAGCGGTGGCAGCCGCAGATCAGGGCGAAGGCCAGACAGAAGGCCGCGTCCACGGACGGGCTGGTCGTCTCCACGCGGGCGCGGTTCGGGTTCACCGCCGCCCCGGGTACGACCGACGACGCCCGGATCCGCGACATCACCCAGGCTCTCCCGCCCGACTTCGCCGACCGCCTGTTCACGGCCCGCGAGCAGGGCGCCACCGAGCAGCAGCTGCAGCACATCGCGGCCGAGGGACTCGCGCAGATGTACTTCCGCGCCAACGACACCAGGGCCCACGGGCTGGGCGTGGAGTTCACCGACGTGGAGCAGATCGACATCGCGCTGTAGCGGGCCGCAGCACACGGGGGAGGCTTCGGTCACTCACCGCCGATCGCGTGACCGCACTGGTCGCGGACCTCTACGATCACGCACGCCGCAGCAGCGAAAGCCGGCGATACGGGGGCGTGGTGATGGGCGCATTCAAACGGGCGTTTTGGGCGGTGGACCGCTGGTTGGGGGGGCGATCGGCCACCCCTCCGGCCACGCGGGAGGTTCCTGCGCCATCCCCTGCTCTGTGGACTCGCCGGCGCCTTCTTTTCCGGCAGCCTCTGCGCTGTGGCGATGGGGAGGGTGGACTTGCAGGTCACCCTTTTCAGCTTGGCAATGGGTGTGTTCTGGGGCCTCCTCGTCATCGGCGAACGGAAGCGTTTGGACCACTACGGCTACCCATGGAGGAAGGCGCACGACGACTACTGAGCTTCAAAGCGTGGTGTCGGCAGAGCTGACGGCCCGTGATCCCTGCGGTATGCCGCGTGAGGTATGTGCAAGGGGATGGGCTGACCGACGAGCGGCGGGCGTTCCGCGAGAAGTTGAGGGAGGAGCTCGACGCATGGCTCGTCTTCGAGGACAAGGCCGGCTTCTCGATGACGCCGCTGACCGCTCGCTGGATGGACAGAGAGGTCCAAGCTGCAGAAGGTCAAGCCCCGTGCAACCATGTTGGGTATATGACGAAGCGGCGTGATCTGGCCATCGCAGTGACCACCACACCGACGGCTGTCCCGCTCGGCACCCTCCCTGCCAGCGTCATACACACCGCATCCCACCCCCTCTTGGGCTCGTGGCGTCGCGCGGTGTGTCTGTCCGTCAGGACGAGGTGAGGAAATGACTCTTCCCGGATGGTATGACGTCGCCGAATTCGGCGCGATCCAGAATTACAATCCACGCACGGGCCAGATATCGGATGACGGGACGGCGAAGACGAATCTGGCGGCGTTCCAGGCCGCGCTCGCCGCAGCGGCGACAGGTACGAGTTCGGTCAACAAGATGGCGACTGTGTACGCAAACGGTCACTATTACTTGTCGGGCACGCTGGAACTGTCGAAATCAGTCACGCTGCAAGGCAACGGTACGGTCAAACAAATTACACCGAACCCTCCTTATGACAACTATCGCTCAACCCCCGGAACTGTTCTTGCGTTCCCCGCGGAAACGACCGGCATTCTGGTGCACTCGACATTGGACGGAGGAAGCGCCAGCGCCGAGTACTCATGCATCCGCGACATGCAGATCAGAAGAGTTGGAACTCCTACCCCAAGCGCCGAACCCGGCACTGCCGGTCACGGCATTCACACGAAGAACGTAATTTTTGTGCAGAATGTTACGTGCTACGGGTTCGCCCTGCATGGATTCTATATCGATTCGACGTCTTACTCGGGTATATGTGATGGATCGAGGTTCGACAACTGCCACGCGTGCGAAAACGGCGCGGACGGATTTCACTTCGAGGGTATCGACTCACAGGTCTGCCTGATTTCATGCTGTACGACCCTCAATAATCGCCGATGGGGCTACTTCAGCGGTTCTTACGGCAACTGCTTCGTCGCCTGCACCGGCCAGGGCAACGGACAGACTGACAACGGCGACGTTCCCGGCACGGGGAAAACCACGTCCGGCAACCCTCGGATGACGGTCACGGACACTACCGGCCTGGCCGTCAACGACTGGATTAAGATCGCTTCGATGCCGGAGGTCTACCAGATCACCGATATCGCCGATCACCAGGTCACACTGAGTGCCCCTGCCTCCGCCACAGTGAACATAGCGCCGATCTATCAGTACTGGAAAGGCACGATCAACGGGGGCGATGTCAAGCTTCACATGTCAAGTGTATGGAAGTTGGCCGTCAACGACTGGATCACCATCGACACGATCGACGGCATCTACAAGATTTCAGATATCTCAGATCGCACTATTACGCTGGCGCAACCGATTCCACCCGGCACCAACGTGACCACGAGGAAGATCGAAAAGCTTGCGCTTGGCCGTCCGAGCTTGGAGCTGCCGTCCGGTGTCCACGCAGGCGGAAACTATTGCGTGCTAAGCCCCGGCGACACCAGCGTCTTTATCGGCTGCTGGAGCGAGGGGGAAGGGGGAGCAGATTACAATCGCCTGGCGCAGGCAGCTACCATCATCGGAGGCGGATGGCACACGAATGCGATCAGCCCCGACAGCCGGGCTTTTCTGCAGTACGCGAACATCGCGCGCATAGCCCCGTACCGGTTCTCTCATTCGAGAGGACCACTCCCGATCGAATCGATGCTGGGGACGCCGGCCGGTCTGAATGACATGGTGGCGTTCAATTGGTGGGCGGGGCTGCCCAACCAAACGGATAATTGGCAGCGAATGCAATACTACACTGCTGATGTGCCCGCGAGATACTGGTGGTGCATCCGGGGGAATTCCGAATACAAGCACATGCTTCGCTTCCCCGACAAATATGCAGATGGCACAGGAAAAGACGGGAGTATCGACGGTCGCGCGCCCGCCCCTTGGGCACCCAACGGACTTTTCCTGGGAGACAGCGGGTCAGCCGAAAAGAACATACGTATTCTTTGTGCAAAACAAGGGCCTCCACTGACGCAACGCGGGAGTGCAGTAAACGGCCAGACCTACGAGACCGGGGACACTATTTTCGACAGAGAGGCAGTAAGCGGTCGAGAAGGCTGGAAGTGTACCGAAGCCGGCACCAACGGTTCGCTCAGTGGCGTATCGGGGACCGTGAGCGTTGCGGGGACCCTCATGGTGAATAATGTGGCCGGCTTGTGCGTCGGGCACCGACTTAATCTTGAGGCTGGCGGCATCAAGGGTGCGAAGAAGATCACAAGAATCGAAGCCAACAAAGTGACCTACGAGTCGGCCGGGACCGAAACCCACGAGTCATCGTTCGCTGTCACCTACTGGCCACCCAAATTCCAGGCGTTCGGGAAGGTCGGGGATCTGAATCTTCGAAAGAGCTTCAGCGTCACGAAGAATGATGCGACCGACCTGAAGCTGACCGAGGAACAAGGCGCTTGTGAGATCGTCAAGGTTGGCGGGAATCCCGGCGGAGCATACAGTGTCATCGGGCCGGACACACCGGACAAGGAATTTACGTTCATCAACCGCACGTCGAGTCAGGCAACATTCAAGAAGACCGGTGGTACCGGTGTCGTCGTCCTTGGCCACATGGGGGCGAAGATTTGGCACAACGGCACGGATTACGAACAGACCTGTCCCAACTTTCCGACCGCCTAGAGATCTTTAATGGCTGGGGTTACGAAGCATCCCCCTGGACGCGCCGTGGGCGCCGCGCCGAACCATCGATCTGGCAAGGTCGACCGCCAAGGTTGGCGGCAGGCCGCTGATCGCTGCGACCGTCGCCTACGACGTCTACGATGTGGCGGCCGCACCGAGCGGACCCAGACGGCCATCCACGACGGTGTCAGCCTCGCGGGCGGGGGTTACGGCGCCAGGCTCGGGGCGGACCCCGGGTCTGTCGGCGGCCCTGTCGGGCCCGTGGCCGACGGGAACTTGGGAGGTGGCGTGGTCGGCATCGGCACCGGCGAGGGCATTGTGGACGGGATCGAGGATCTGTTGTAAATGAGGACTTGGCTGGAGGGGCTGTTCAGAAAGGGACGGCCACGCACCGCGGACGAGATCCCCCTGGAGAGCCGGGCGATGACCTCGCCCGAGGATGCGGCGGTGGACCGGGCGGAGATCTCGCCCGAGGAGCGGGCGGTTCTGCTCGTCGGAATCCTCGACGACCCCGCGGCGCGCGAGGATGAAAAAGACGACGCGGCGATGGACCTGGAGGACTTCTCCGGCCCGCTCGTCGAAACGTGCCTGACCCGTACCATTCGCGCCGAGGACTTCACCAGCGTGCTGGCCCAGACGTGCGCTGAGTCCCTCGGCGGAATCTGGGCCAGGACGGGCCACGTGGACCCCGCCTTCATGGCGGAACTGCGGGGGCCGGCGAAGGACGAGGTCTTCGGCATCCTCCGCATCCGCGCCCCGCACCTGCTGCCCCCTGACGTCCCTCTGAAAGATCTTTAACGGCTGAGGTTGCGGAAGTTGGAAGTCAAGCCCGGTTTTGGCGATGAGGACCTCGATCGGGCGGCGATCAGCTCGCGCATGGTGCGGCTGACGTGTGTGTTCAGATTGTCCCGGACAAGGACGACGGGGCCGCCGAGCTGCTGGTGAGCGGCATCCAGCAGGCGGGCGTAGTCGGTCTCGGTGAAGCCCTTGCGACGGCCCTTGGCGGGACCGCGGTCGAGGTGGATGCGGTAGATCAGCCGCGGCCGGTGGCTGGCTTTGGTGCAGATCAGCGCCGCCATGGAGACACGTTTGGTGCCTGCGGCGGTGACCCGCACCGTCGGGGTGTGGCCTCGACGGCCCCAGGTGCGGCCCTTGGGCGGCCTCAGGCCCTGGCCGGCTTCGGCCTCGAAGCAGACCCAGGCGTCCAAGTCCGCCGCCCTCTTTTTATGACGGGCCCCTGCTCGTCCTTCCACGCGGCGATCTTCGCCTCGTCCCGCTCGGTGGCCTTGCGGGAGGGGACCTGCACGCTCCAGCCGATGCGGGGCAGCAGCAGGTCCAGCCGGGCCAGGGTGTAGTCGACGCTGAACCGGCGGTGCACGATCTCGGCGATCCTCGCCGGCGTCCAGCACTGGTCACTCCAGCCGGAGGCGGCAGGACCGGCATCCAACACCGTCTCCAGAACGCGAAGTTGTTCCGCATCGAGCCTGCAGCGGGCGCCGCCGGGGCCCTTGGAGGCCAGGGCCTGCCGACCACCCGAAGCCAACGCCCGCCGCCAGCGGTTCGCCGACATCCGGGTCACCCTGAACCGCCGGGCCACCTCCCGGTCTCTAGACATGGATTGCGTGATCTCGTCATGGTGGCAGTCGGAGGCCGGTGCCGGTGAGGCAGCCTTCGAGGACGTCGTGGCGGTACTGGAGCTGGCGTAGGCCGCGTCGGACGGAAGCGATCAAGTCATCGGGGTCGGCGAAGGCCCGAGCGTTGTCCGCGGCCCGGGCACCGGTCGAGCGCGGCGTTGCACGACTGAAGTCGTGGCGGATCTTCCGCAGGTCCCGGTGCAGCCCGAATCGGATGTCGTCAATCGCCGCCGCCATCCTCGCCCTGGAGCGGCAACTCTGACAGAGCGCCGTGATGGGGCCCACTGCAATCGATTCTCGGGTGCGAGGCGCACGGATCAAGGTCATCGCAGGTTCTCGTTGGTGCGGGCGCACCAGACCGCCAGTGCGGCTGCCAGGGCGCAGGCGCCGCCGAGCCACAGAACGCCCTGGAGGGTGAGCGTGTCGACGATGACGCCGCCGGCCAGCGCGCCGAGGCCGATCGACAGGTTGAACACGGCCACCCACAGGGAGGAGGCGGCTTCCACCGCCTGCGGGGCGGCTTTGATCATCCAGGTCTGCAGTCCGACCGGCACGCCGCCGTAGGCCAGACCCCAGACGATCAGCAAGATGGCGCCGCCGACCGTCGTCCGGCCCAGCAGCAGGAAGAGCGGCATCGCGACCGTGAGGGACACGGCGATGATCAGCACGCTCCGGTGCACCCTGCGTGCCAGTGCCGCGCCGGCGACGAAGTTGCCGATCATGCCTGCCATGCCGAACCCGAACAGCAGCGGGCCGACGAATCGTTCGTCGATGCCCGACAGCTTCTGAAGTGCCGGGCTCACGAAGGTATAGGCCGCAAAGTGGCCGAACACGATGAGGAACGTCGCGATGATGCCGATGCGCACACCTGGGTTGCGGAACTGCTCAGCCAGGAGACGCGGCCGAACAGCGTGCGAGGCGGCCAGCGACGGCAGCACGGCCATCAGGGCGATCAGCACGATGAGGGCCAAGGCGCTCATTGACGCGAAGGCGATGCGCCAGCCGGTGAGTTCACCGATCAGAGTGCCGAGCGGGACGCCGAACACGTTCGCGGCTCCGACGCCGCCGAAGATGACCGCAGTGGCGCGTGGCACGTTCTCAGTGGACACCAGCCGGACGGCCAGGCCGCCGGCGATGGCCCAGAAGCCGCCGATCGCCACCCCGACCAGCACTCGGGAGGACACCAGAACGACGAAGTTCGGCGCCACCGCCGACGCCACGTTGGAAAGGGTCATCAACGCCATCAGCCCGAGCAGCAGGAGCCTGCGGTCCAGTGCGCCGACGAGTACTGGAAGCACTGGTGCCGCGACCGCAGCGACCAGGCTGGGCACCGTCACCATGAGCCCAGCTGTTCCTTCGGAGACCGACAGCGCCGACCCCACGGAGGTCAGCAGGCCGATCGGCAGTTGCTCGGCGGTCACCAGCAGGAACGTACCCAAGGCCACTGCGCTGACCGCCAGCCAGTGATCTTTCTTTGATGTCTGCGGGGCGCTCGCCAGGGCGGCGGGCTGTTCTGCGGTCGTCACCGGTGTCTCCTCCATTCATTCGGGAGCGACCGCTCCCATATGTGGGGGAACATAGTATGGGAGCGATCGCTCCACAAGTTCGGTAGACTCGGGGCATGGCACGCCCTCGACAGTTCGACGAGCAGGACGCGGTCGTCAGAGCGACCGAGCTGTTCTGGCGACACGGTTACCACGCCACTTCGGTGCGTGATCTGGGTGACGAGCTCAAGCTCACGCCCAGCAGCCTGTACCGGACGTTCACCGACAAGCACACGCTGTTCCTGCGCGCGCTCGACCACTACCGGGCCACGGAGTCCGCTCAGGCCGAGCGATTGCTTGGTGCCGACAGTCGGCCGATCCGGCACGTGCTGCGGGACTGGATGCTGTGGCTGGTCACCTGCCCGCCCGACGGCGAGCCCGGTCGGGGCTGCTTCGTGGTCAACACCGCCACCGAACTCGGCACCAGCGACGACCAGGTCAGCCGGCGAACCGAGGCCGCCTTCGAGGTCACCCGGCAGGCGCTGCGCTCGGTGCTGCTCCAAGGGCGGCGCAAGGACGAACTGCCCGCCGATCTCGACGTCGACGCCACCGTGGAGCTGCTGTTCACCACGGTCCTCGGGCTGCGGGTACGGGAACGCGCCGGCCACGACCCCGCACGCCTGGCCACCGCGATCGACGTCGCGATCCGGGCGTTGGGGCCCACGCCGACGACCCCTTCCTGACCACCCGGCGCGGACCTGTCCGGCCGATCATGCGGCTACGTCTTCCTCGGCAGCGCCACCGCGGTGTCCGTCGCCATCTGGCTCCGAACATGACCACCTTCTTCAGCGGCTGGACGCCGGGGCCCGCAAAAGGGGGGCCCCGGCAGGCGAACCTGCCGACCACGCCATCGGCCGGTCCCGCGGCGGACTGACCACGAAGATCCACCTCGCTGCCGATGCCCGCTGCCGGCCTCTGGCGTTCGTCCTCACCCCAGGGCAGGCCGACGACGCGCCCACCTTCACGGACGTCATGGCTCGCCTGCGCGTCCCCCGACGGCGTGGTCGCCCGCGCACCAGGCCGGACGTGGTCCTGGCGGACAAGGCCTACTCGTCCCGCGCGATCCGCGACCACCTGCGCAGACGCCGAATCCGGGCGGTCATCCCGGTGCCTGCCGATCAGCGGGGACACCGGCTGCGACGCGGCAGTCGGGGCGGCAGACCACCGGCCTTCGACCGCGAGGCCTACAAACAGCGCAACACCGTCGAGCGGTGCATCAACCGCCTGAAGCAGTGGCGCGGTATCGCGACCCCCTACGAGAAAACCGCAACCATCCACCTGGCCGGACTCCACATCGCCGCCAGCTGGGCGCTGCTGATGAGAACAGCCAGATCACTCACGATCGCGTCGTCGATCTCCGTGATGTGTTCGGCTGATCCCAGCAGGACCGGTTTCACAGGCGCGCGGCCATGCCTCAGGCCGAGACAGGCACACGGGACAGGGCGGTGCGCAGCGCGAAGACGCCGAGCAAGCCGCCTGACGCGAACCGCTGAGCGGTCATCACGCGGGGCCGGGCGGCCAGAAACCCCGACACCCGTGCTGCGCCCAGCATGATCAGAGCGTTCACGGAGATCCCCACGATGATCTGCACACCACCGAGCTGGAGCAGTTGCGCCCAGTCCGGGCCCGCCTGCGGATCCATGAACTGGGGCAGAAGAGCGGCGTACATGAGAGCGATCTTGGGGTTGAGTAGGTTGGTCAGGAGCCCCATCGAGAACAGGCGGGCGTCAGAGACCGGAGTCAGGTCCTGGGCGGGGGCGAAGGGCGAGCGGCCACCGGGCTTGAGCATGTCCCAGGCCAGGTAGGCCAGGTATGCGGCCCCGGCGAGCTTGACCACCATGAACGCCACCGGCACGGCGGCGAACAACGCGGACAGGCCCGCGGCCGAGGCCAGCAGGTAGCACAGGAATCCCACGGCGGTCCCGCTCAGGCTGACCAGGCCCGCCCTGCGGCCTTGGGTGATCGCGCGAGAGGCGAGGTGGATCATGTTCGGTCCGGGAGTCAGGGCCATGCCCAGTTCGACCAGGGCCACTCCCCCCACTGCGGCCAGACTGATCACCGGTCAACTCCTGATCGTTTGCCGGGTACCAGATCCCGGAGTGGGGCGGCGCCCGGCTGCGACGGGCGGCTGCGACGCATTGGCAGTGCCTGCATCGCCTGGCTCAGGATACGGCCCTGCCGTTCGGTGCCTCCGTGCACCCTGGCTCCAGCCGGCCGACGACATCAACGACTGCAGCCGGATCGCCCACGATCGCGTCGGCGATCTCCGCGTGATCGGCACCAAGAAAGGCGGCCGTACCCACCAGATCGTGCAACCACGCGTTCTCCCGTACCCGTGCCCCCGTGGTGCGGGGCGTGGCCCGTCTGAAGTCCTGGCGCATCTGCCGCAAAGCCCTATGCAGCCCGACTCCCAACATCGTCAATCTCCGCGGCCGTCCCCACTCAGGAGTGGCAATGCTGAAGAGGCTCAGTGAGCCAGTCGCGGTCGGCGATGTATCGGCGCATGCCGGCGGTGAGGTGGGTGTTGAGGTTGTCCCAGACCAGCACGATCGGGCCGCCGAGCTGCTGGTGGGCGGTCTGGATCAGGTCGCGGTGGTCCTTCCAGGAGAAGCTTTTGCGCCCATCTGGCCGGGCGTCCGGGCAGGGCCGGTAGATCAGCCGCGAGGATTCGCCGGTCTTGTAGCAGGCCAGGACGGCCACCGATAAGCGGCGGCGGGAGCGGCCCCGCACGCGGACCACGGGGGTGTGTCCGCGGCGGGACCAGGCGCGGGTGGTCGGCGGCGTCATCGAGAATCCGGCTTCGTCCTCGAAGACGCGCCAGGCGTCCAGCGCCGCCACGGTCCTTCCACCTGGGGCCAGGTCTCCTTCATCCAGCCGGCCACCAGGTTCTCGTCCCGTTCGATGGCCCGCCGGGCGGGGGCCTGGCAACTCCAGCCGTGCCGCTTGAGCAGGGCGGCCACCCCTTGCAGGGTGTAGCTCTTGTGGAAGCGGTGCCCGATGAGCGTCCTGATCCGCGACAGGGTCCAGGTCTGGTCCGGCCACCCATGTGCCACCGGACCCTTGGCCAGCTCACGCTCCAGCACGGCGAACAGTTCGTCGCTGAGCAGCGGCAACGACGCCGGACCATTCGAGGCCAGGGCTCTCGGCCCGTCCTGCGACCAGGCCTTGCGCCAACGCTGTACCGACCGGATGCTGACCCGCAGGTCGTGAGCGATGACCACGTTCTCGTCGCCCTGCCTGAACCGCTCGGCTGCCTCCAACCGCAACTGCTCACGGAAGGCCCGCCGTTCGTCGGTCTGCCCGCCCCCTTGCGCATACCTCATGGGGAGGGCATATCGCAGGGACCACGAGACGTCAGCGTCACGTCCTACGGCGTACGGCGCAAAAACTTGACGATGCGCACCCGTCGGCGTCCACAGCGGATCACCCGCTGCGGGATCGCCGCGTAAGTCGAGAAGACCGAGCAGGTGTCCGACCGCCTTCTCGAGGCAGGCGCGGGTTTCCGCGACGGCGACTCACGGGCCGGTCACAGTGTCCTGGCAGGCGGAAGGCATGCCAGGACCAGAGGCGGCTAGCGAAGGGCCTTGGACGTGCTCGGCTCCTCGGCGGCCTTCCTGAGCCGGTCGAGTACCGCCCGCTCTGAAGGCCACAGAGGCGGCTCGGACGTCTGGGGGAGGAGAGGCCCGGTCAGGGCGGCCATGAGCGCCTTCGGCCGCAACACGCGCGTCGGAGACGCCTTGAGACTGGTGACGTCCCACAGCGCGCTCGCCGCGTCGAAGGAGCCCGTTGCCGCCTTGGTCAGCCGACGTGCGTAGCGGGCGGCCAGCCGGTCCGCGAGGCGCGGCTCTCCACCCACCACGTCGGGGTACAGGACGTCCATGCCGATGGCGGTGGCCCACGCCGTGTCCACGTGGTGGGCCGCACCACGAAGAACACGCCGGGACAGGCCGGGGTCGGCGATGCCGCTCTGCCGTACTTCTCGTGCCAGGACCAGGGCGCCGAGTGCCGCTACCGACATGCCTTGCCCATAGGCGGGGTTGAAGGTGGCCAACGCGTCTCCGAGCACGACGAACCGCTCCGGCCAGTGCGACGACTTCTCGAAGTACCGGCGCGCGTTGCTGGTACTGCGGCCACGGCTGACCACCACGTCGGTGAGGGGTTCCGCGCCCGAGATGAGGTGACCGACGATCGGGTGCGGAAGGTCGAGCGTGTACTGCAGGAAACCCTCGGGGTCGTGGGGCGGTTCACCGCCTCGGGTGCCACCGGCGCTGATCATCCACCGGTCTCCCTCGATCGGGAGCACCATGGCGCTCCGGCCGGGCAGGCCGTTGTAGGGGTTCGCCTGCACCACCGTCAGCGGGAACGACTCGGCACCCGCCGGCGTGCGGTAGATCCGGGTGGCGTTGGTGAGGCCGGAATCGACCTTCCTCTCTTCGACGCCGGTGATGCCGATGGCGTCGAGCCACTGCAGACTGCCCGAGCCCCGCCCGCTCGCGTCGATGACGATGTCCGCTTCCAGCTCGGAGCCCATACCATGGTCTCCTCCGCTGATCCGGACTCCACGGACGCGCTGAGCGTCGCCGAGGAGCCCTTCCACGGTGACCTGGTGGATCGAGATGTTGGGGCCGGAGTCGAGCAAGGCCTGCCGGAGGACCCAGTCCAGCAGGGCGCGTGTGCAGGTGACCACGTGAGGACCGTTCCGCTTCCACCGGCGGAACCACCCGCTGTCCGGAGTCAGAGCCAGCATGCCGTTGCCGAGGGCGATCTCGTGCGCCCCGGCGTCCAGGAGGCGGTCACGCACTCCCCCCGGGAAGAGAGCCTCCATGGCAGACAGCCCGCCGGCCATGAGCAGGTGGGCATGCCGGCCCTGGGGAACACCACGGCGATTCTCGGGGCCTTCTGGAAGCTCATCTCTGTCAAGAAGGAAGATCTGCAACGCGGGCTCGGCGCGGGACAGGGCCGCGGCGGCCACCAGTCCGGCGATGCCGGCTCCGATCACGACAGCTTTTTGCGACAACTGGTTCTCCTCGTAGCGCGCATGAGACGGCCTCACTGGGTTCTCACCTGCTCCGGTGCCGCCTCACGAAGGCGGTGCACGGCGTTCGCCAGCTCCACCAGATCGACGGTGACGCGGAATTTCTCCGGCGGATCGGCGGGGCTGCCTTCCTTGCCCGTTGCACGGCGTATGCCGTCAATGATCATCGCCTTCTCCGAGTCGATGCGTGCCCTGTCCTGTCGCTCCCCACGCCGCACGGCGGCTGCGTACGCCGTGTGGCCGACGCGCTGGTCGAAGTACGCCGTCAATTGCAGCAGGGCGTCACGGATGTTCGCTTCGAGCAGGTAGAGACGGCTGCTCGGCCACAGCCGCCAGGGCTGCCACCACGTCGGCTCCGCGACCGGTGGTGCCGTCGCCACGTCCTTCACCGCGCACCACAAGGGCTTCAACGCGCGGTAGATGGCCACGCTTTCTCTCTCCGCGGCGGCGGCGGACGCGAGACGGGGCAGGACGAACCCCACGGAGTAGATCAAGGCGCCGAGCGAGGCGGCCGGCGGGGCGACGCTGGTGGACAGGAAGTCCAGGTCGTATCCCAGCCAGCGCGCGACGACCGCGGTGACCTTCGCGAGAGTGAAGCCCAGGGCGTCGAGCAGCAGGCCGGCGAGGATCAGCCGGAGGCCGAGGCGGAGCAGCCCTGTCACCTCGTCGCGTGCCCACTTCAGGCAGACAGCGCTCAGGACGATGGTGCTGGCCAGATGACCCATGAGGTAAAGGGTGATCATCTCCCGCATGTACGGGGTGTTCGCGTAGTAGGTGTCGAGGTCGGTGAGGCGCTCCGTGTGCGCGTCCGCCAGAGCGAACAGTACGACGATGGCGATGATCAGCGTTCCGTAGACGGCGACGGTCATCCGGGTCATCCGCCGTATCCGCTCCTTCGGTCCGCCCCTCCAGTGGATCAGCAGAATGATCAGGGAGCAGCTGAGGGCGGAGATCGAGACGTAGGTCAGCGGGGCGCCGATGTTGGGAATCCCCGTGGCGTGGTTGACCGCGGCGAGCGTCACCGGAGCGGACCAGAAGAAGCACACAGCGGCGATGAACGCGGTGGCCCGCGTGGCGATGGACAGCGGTGAGCGGGGAGTCCTGCGTGGTCTGCGAAGCAGTATGGCGGCCAGAGCCAGAAGGAAGGACGCCATATACACGACAAGACTCATGTTCCGGGGACTCCGTTCAGGTCCTCTGACTGTGGGGGGATCGGTGCAGGCGGTCAGCGGTCACACCGACTGAGCCCTGGCGGGGCTCGGCGTGTCGGCTCGTGTCTCACGCTGGTATCTCTTCACAGCGTCGGCGATGAGGACCAGGGACTCGGCATCACGCGGGTGGCACAGCGGAGTTGTCGTGCCGACCGGGTCGAGGACGGGCTGGGTGCTTTGCCTTACGGCTGCCGTGATGGTCGCGGCCCACGCGACGGAAGCGGACTTCTGCCAGTCGCCCGTCCTCTCCAACTCCACGTCGAGCGTCTCGTCGTAGAGCCTCCCGTCGTACAGCGTCTCGATCGCGAGGAGGCCGTTGTGGACGGTGCTCCAGCGCCAGGTGCCCCACAGGAACGGGGAGCGCGGTCGTTCGAGACGCAGGGCGCGCGCCGTGAGCACCGGATCCAGCACGGCATCGAGGGGGGCCAGCCGGAAGAAGTCACGCCACGCCGAGATGTGGTGACCCACCATGGGGAGGAGGACCCCCACCACAGTCAGCAGTGCACCCAGACCGGCGCAGACGGGCGGTACGGACGTCCCGAGAGCCGCCCATTCCCGCCCGGTCCACCGCGCGATCACCGCCACCAGCTTGGAGACGCTGTACCCGGCACTGACCACCGTGCCGGCGCCTATCGTCAGCAGACTGGCCCGCAGCCAGGGGCGCTTCCGGACCTCCGCTTCGAAGCCCCAGCGCAGCGACCAGACGGCACTGACCGTCACGGCCGTCAGATGGGCCACCAGATACAGGACCACCAGCTCGGCGATCCAGGGCGTCGTCGCGTAGTACGTGTCGAAGTCGGTACGCCGTTCCTCCGCGGCGTTCCCGAGAGCGAACAGGGCAGCGATTCCGGCGAGTACGGCGGCGTAGCCGTAGATCCAATTCCGCGTCGTCCGGCGCGCCGCGGGGCCGCCTCGCCAGCAGGCGATCAGGATCAGCAGGGCTGCGCTGTACGCCGTGATGGACACATAGGTCAGCGGAGCGGCAAGGTTGGGCACGCCGCTGACCTGGTTGATCACCCGTACCGAACTGGGCGCCCCGAAGAGGAAGCACAGCGACGCGAACGCCAACACGCCGCTGATGGCGCGGAGCGAGGGGTCGCTCCAGTGCCTGATCAGGTCCGGCAACTTCACCAGAAGTCCGATGCACAGCAGGCCGAAGCTTATGTAGTTGATCGACCCACTCATTTCCGCTTCCCCCGATAGTTGAGGGCATCTGCGATGCGGCGGGCCGTTTCGCCCGTGATCACGTCCCGCTCCATCAGTGCCCGCATCTCCTGTCCGATCCGGATCCCGAACAGCTCGGCTTCCTTCTCGGGATCCTCGTCGAAACGCGAACGTGTGGCAGCCGGCTCGGCGCCGTGCACATGTGCTGACGCCAGGGCCTCACAGGCCCCTGCCGCAAGCTCCTCCGGCGTGAAGCCGTCCTGTTGCCGCATGTGCCACAGCTCGTGACCGAAGATCTGCGCCTGATGCCAGACCTCCGCGTCCTGCTCGATGATGACGTCGTCCCGGTCCGCTCGCTCCAGCCACATCCCGGTGGCCTTGAAATGACGCGGGATGTGCACTTTGTGCACTTCGAGTCGGCGATCGCCACGCCACTGCCTGGCTGACTCGACCAGAGCTTCGAACAGGGCCTCGGAGTCGGGCAGGGCATCGCCTCCCGACCCGTCACCGTCTGCGCCGATACCGCTCAGCCTTTCCCGAATGGGAGCGATGAGCGTTTCGGCGAACTGTCGCATCTCCCGGTCGCGCTGGCGTAACCGCTGCCACTGGCGAAGCCGGGTCAGAGGAGTCATCGTCCGTCCCCGGTACTCGAAGAAGGTCCGTACCCGCGGGCTACGGCAGGCCGGGTGACCGCTTCCGCCCACTGGGCCATCGCCTGCACCCCGCTGGGTGACACGAGCCCGCGCGCGGCCAGCCGAAGGATTTCGGGCGTCCGGAGTTGCCTCAGGGGGTCCGATCTGGACTCCAGGTCCTGCAGGTGGTGCTGAAGCGCCTCATCGAGCGCTTCCGGCTCGTCGGCGAAGAAGAACCCGGGCGGCAGGGAGAAGAATCGCCGGAGCCGGTCGGCGGACTCCAGGCTGGGCATGCCCTTCCTGCGCCATTCGCTCATCGTCTGACGGGTCACGCCCGCGGCTGCGGCGATCTCTTCGAGGGTGTACTTCTTTCCGTCGTCGCGCAGGCGGGTCTCGCGGAGGAAGTCGAGCCTCCGCCGTACGCGCTCCGTCACCGATATCTCCTCGGCCCGCCCGCCTGAGAGCAGGGCCCTCACGACGGGCTCAGGGATCCCGGTCTCGAACGACAGATCCTCGACGTCGACGATGTCGACCAACTCGGCGTGGCCGGAGGCGTGTTGAATGCGCTCCAGGGTTCCGGCCAGTCTTGCGTAGGCATCGTCTGCTGCCACTGAGCATTCTCCTGGGCGCGTCGCTGATCAGGGGCGGGGCTTAACGCGAGGGTATCCACATCACCTCAACCGGTCGACAGTGTTGAGGGAGCCTGCCTACGTTCGCAGATTCAGTTGACATCGTATGGGATCCTGTAGCAGGACCAGAGCGCAGGGTGATCAACCAAACCAGCCGAGAAGGGCCACAGGACCCCTAGTCTGCCGACTTCACAGTCAGGTCGCCGTTCGTCGTCGACAGGTCCAGGTGGTACTTGCCTGACGGGTCGTTCTTGAACGCCACGTGCTTGTCGCCGTTGGAGTGGTCCGCCGAGATCTGGTACTTGGCAGACGGTGCCGTGACCGTGAGGTTGCCGTTGGTCGTGCGGGCCTCGATGTTCTGCGCGGTGGCCGTCTGGATCGTCACCTCGCTGTTCGATGTCTGTGCGTCGATGCCGCCGCCCTTGACGTTCTTGACGTCCACGTCACCGTTGGACGTGCGCAGCTTCACGGGGCCCGTCGCGTCGGTCACCGCGATCTCACCGTTGCTCGTGTGCACGTCGACCGTGCCGACATCGGTCAGCGTGAAGTTCCCGTTGGACGTGCCACCCGTCACCGGAAGACCGGCAGGCACTTTGACCACGTAGTCGACGCCGCACTTCCTGCCGCAGCCGGAGAGCATCAGGACGCCGTTCCTGACGCGGAAGGACGTCCCACTCGGCTTGTCACCGCGATAGTTGACCTTGCGATGCACGGAGACCGTGGAGGCGCCGGCCGAAGCGTCCACCTTCACATCTCCGTTCCTGTTGTCGACACGGATCGAGGTGACGGTCTGAGACACCTTGGCGTCGTCCTCGAAGGTCTTCTCACTGACGGCCGAGCACGCGGACAGCCCGCTGACTGTGAGAGCAGCCAGAGCCGCTGCTGCAAGAAGGCGTGCCTGTGCGCGTTGCATGAAAGTTCCCCCGTGTGGAGCGAGTTGAGTCGACGATCAGTCACCGTGATCCTACGCACCCACACTCCCGGCGCCACTGGGGGAGACCCCGGTCCAGAACGCCGGTCCGTGGCCGGAAGAGCACGCTAGGTGCGGCTCCAGTCGAGAGCCCACTCTCGATCCGACAGATCACCCCGCCTCACACCGCGTCGAACGATCCACTGATGAGACCGTTCCACGGGTATCCGGACGCTGCCTAGTTGTATGAGGCCAGGACGTTGGTTACGCCAGGCGTAGAGGAACTCTTCGGCGATGATTCGGTTGTAGCGCTCCACCTTGCCGTTGTGGCGAGGCGTGTACGGCGTGATGCGCTGGTGTCGCGCCCCGAGCATGGCCCGGGCGAATGTGCCGGCGCGGTAGCAGGCGCCGTTGTCCGTGACGATGCGTTCGATCCGGACGATGCCGTGGGCTGCGAATCAGGCCCTGGCCCGGTGCAGAAACTCGATGGCGGTGACGGCCTTCTCGTCGGGCAGCGCTTCGGTGTGGGCAAGCCGACTGAATCCGTCGGCGGCGGAATGCAGGTAGACGTAGCCGCCGCGTGCGCCCTTGTTCTTGCGCCGCTCGACAGTCCTGGCCTGGCGGCTTCCGCGCCGAGGGACCCGCCGGCCACCGCCATCCGGGATCCGGCCGGCCTTCTTCACGCCGATGTGAACCATGTGTCCAGGACGGCGAGCGGTGATCTTCCGCGGTTCCCGGTTGAGGTCGCCGCTGGGATCGATGAACCGGCGCCGGTTCAGGCCCAGGGCGAGCAGATGCCGCGACACGGTGCGGCGACTGAGCGAGATCCCTTCGGCCTGGAGCTCGAATGCGATCCGGGAGGCGGACCACCTTCTCGGCACGGCGGAGTGCCTCGATCCTGGCGACGACGTCAGAACTCGTCGCCGTTGGCTGGCGCCGAGGTGCGGAGGAGCGGTCCAGCAGCCCGATTTCACCGTGCTGACGGTAGCGGTTGACCCATTTCGACGCGCAGGCACGGGAGATCCCCATCTCGGCTGCCACGTGGGCGATCGGGCGGTGCTGACAACGCTGCACGAGCCGAAGTCGTCCCTCGGGGGACAGCGGAGCATTGCGGTGAAGCACCGGCGTTCCTAGCGCCAGGGATCGAGGGCCAGCTTGCCCCGGGTCTGGCCCGCTTCGAGTTGCTGGAGCACTGCCGGTCCTTCGGCCAGGGGATGCACGTGGGGGGTGCCGGGCGGGTAGACGCCGTGGGCGATGAGAGCCTCGATCTCGACGAGCAACGACTGGTAGAGGGATGGGGCCGCGACCGCCAGCGCGCCGATGTGCAGGCCCTTGATCTGAACCTGGTGGGTGAAGACCAGGTCGTGCGTGGTCAGAGTGGCGTCACCGGAGGCGGCGCCGAACACGACGATGCGTCCGGTAAAGGGCTTGGTAACCGACAGGCTGGCCTCGAACGTGGCCTGGCCCACCGATTCCAGGACCAGGTCGACCCCGCCGGTCAGGCGGGTGATCTCCTCAGCCAGATCGGGGCGTCGACTGTCCAGCACCTCGTCGGCGCCGAGGGCTTTGACGGTGTCGTGCTTCTCCGGCGAGGCCGTCGCAATCACCCGCGCACCGTAGTGGCGGGCGAGGCGAACGGCAGCCTGCCCGACGCCGCCGGCCGCGGCATGAACGAGCACCGCATCACCCGTCTTGATCTCGCCCAACGGCTTCAGTGCCGCCAACGCGGTGGCCCAGTTCAGCACCAGACCGAGAGCCTGGGCATCGTTCCAGCCGGAAGGCACCGGAAGCACCCCCGCGGCCGGCATCGTCATGTACTGCGCGAAGGCGCCCGGGCCGGCTCCGACGACATGGGTGCCGAGCGGCAGCGGCTTCTCGACGTCCGCGCCGACCCCCACGATCTCACCGGCCGCCTCAAAGCCCGCCACGTAGGGCGCCTGCGGGCCTCCTCCGTAGGTGCCATGGGTCTGCATGACATCGGCGAAGTTGACCCCGGCGGCGCCGACGCGGATCAGGTACTCGCCGGGTCCCGGGGCAGGGCGGCGGTGATCCGTCGCAAGAGTCAGGTCCTTCGGCCCCCGGTGCGACCGCTGGACCAGTGCTCGAACGGTCTGCTCGGCGGCGTTCTGCTGGTCGTTGATCTCCATGCACCGACCGTAGGAACCTCACACTTACGTCAAGGTCAAGCGGCCGTCAGAGATCAGTACGGCGGGCCTCTCTCAGGTAGGTGTCGAGTGCCGCCTGCTGATCGCTGAGAACGGCAATGCGAGCAGCGAGCCGATCGCGATAGCCCTGCACCTCGTGCAGGAATTCCGCACACACCACCTCGGTGCCGGCATCGGATCCGTCAGTGAGGCTGGGCAGGACTTCCCTGATCAACCTCACGGGCAACCCGGACTCCAGCAGCGACCGGATGACGAGCACCCGATCGATCGTGGACTGGCAGTAGTCACGGAACCCATTGCTGAAACGCCCAGGGACGATCAAGCCCTCGTCCTCGTAGTGCCGCAACGACCGCGCACTCACACCGCTGGCTCTGGACGCCTCGCTGATCTTCATACCTGCCACCAACGTCCAGCCGCACCGCAATCTTCCGGCACTCGCTGCGACGAGTTGAAGACCTGCTCAGGCGTCAACAACCTCATGTCCCGCAACACCTAGTCGATGAACTGCACCTCCGGGAAGGCCGGGGAGGCGCCGTCGAAGAGGCCGTGGTCCGGCCGGTGCCGCAGGTGCGCGTCGAGGAAAGCGCCGAGGTAGGTGCGCTGGACGTGCAGGCTGCGGGCGGGGGTCACCGTGCCCACGGCGTCGACGAGCCTGCCCGTCGGCATCGCGCCCGCCTCCGCGATCCGGGGGAGCTGGGCCTGCAGATCCGTGTAGGAATAGTGGCCCGCCGAGAGCATCTGGATGTTGTGGTGCCAGCCGCGCAGATGCTGCCAGAACGTGGCGTGGACGGGGTGACGGCAGTTGCCCAGAACGCTGCTCACCAACAGGAACGGGCGGTCGAGACCCTCCTCGACGACCGTACCCACGGAATCGGCGCCCGAGCCCATCCCCCCGTCGAGGTTCGCTCCGGCGACGACCCGATCGTCGTCGTGCATCACCTGCGCCGTGGTGGCCCCGCCGAGCGAGTGGCCGAACATGCCGATCGCGGACAGGTCCAGGCCATGGGCCAGCCCCGCCGGCAGCGGCCGCCGGGACGCGTCCGGGGTGCCGCCCGCGTTCAGCGCCTCCAGGCAGTCGAGGACGAACCGCACGTCGGCCACGCGGACGTCCACCAGCGCGCGCAGCACCCGCGTCTCCGTCGCGGGCTGCTTCTCCTCCAGCCGGCCGCCCGGGAACTCCACCGCGAGCGATTCGTGGGTGTGGTCCACGGCCACCACGACGTAGCCCCGGCTCGCGAAGTCCTCTGCCAGGACCGTGCCGAAGCCGCGCGGCATGTCCTTGCCCGGCGAGTACAGCACCACGGGCAGGCCGCCGCGCTGCCGCAGCACCGGCGCGCCGACAGCGCTGTGCGTACGGGTGGCCGCCCAGTCGACGGCGCCCGCCCCGATGGAGAACCCCTCCTCCGTCTCCGCCAGCGCCCCGAACCGCGCCGCCGTCCCGGCGGGCAACTGCGGTGCCATGCCCTTCCCCTGCCCCGGCCGGGCCGGGTACCAGAGGCTGACCATCAATTCCCGCCGGCGCTGCGAGGGCACCCAGGGGTCGCGGCGTGCCGCGTCCACCAGGTGCATCGACGTCGTACCGACGCGGTACGGGCCGGTGGGCGCCGGCAGGGCCGGGGTGAGAGGCGCACGGCTTCTCCCCAAGAGCCTCGGGGCGGTCGCCGCCCGCGCGGTGGTGGCCCCCACGGTGGGAGCCAGCAGGGCGAGGCCGAGTACGCCGGCGACGCGGCGGCGCGTGGGGTTGTTCTGGGGCTGGTCGTGGTTGTCCATGGCTCGACGCTACGGGCGGGCCCACGGGCACCACATCGCCCCCAGGGCGTGCCCGCCTCCGCCACGCGGCGTAGGCGGACGTCATCCGCCGGATCTACGGCTGCGTCCGGTTTCACGACTGATCGGGCTGGGCTCCACAGCTCCGGTTGCGGTAGTCCAGGTTCACCACGACCGTTCCCGGACGAGGCCCGTCGTCAGGCCGGTACGAGCCCGAGTCCCCCCAGCGCCAGGATGCCCTGCGACGCAGTGACGTCCGCAGTGCGGTCACCTTCGCCCTCGACCGGCACGTACGTCCGGGAGATGTACTCGCGCCTGACCTGAATGCCGCCAGGCCGTGGCGAGGTTCATGACCTCACTCGCCTGCGGAATGTGTGCGCCTCGGTGCCTCGGAAGGACCAGCAGGCCAAAGGCGACTGCTACCTGCGGTGATTGATGCTGGACGGTCGCCGCGAGTCCATGTGGGCGATGAACTCGCGGCTGACCGCCGGGCGGCGACGAGCAGATCTGCGACGCACCGCCCGGACGCCGCACCGGCTGTGTGCCGGCCGTCCGCGCGGATGCGACCGCCTATTCCTGGTAGGCGAGGTCGCTCTCGGAGAATTCGGGTTCGCTCATCGCCGGGCCGGCGAAGAAGCCCTCCATGAGTTCGTTCAGGTCCAGCTTGGTGGCACCGGCCGGGGCGGTGGGCCTGGTGCCGTCGCCCACCCGCAGTGTCAGGCCCAGCTTTTTGACCTTGGCGTTCTCGGCCAGTTTGGCGAGGTCCACATGCACCTCGGTCAACTCACCGTTCTTGAGTGTGAAGTCCGCCGTCACCTTGGCGTTGGGGGCGTCCTTCAGGTCCTTGTCCGTCGGCAGCTCCATGCCGGGCGGCAGGTCCTTCGCCAGGGGGCGGAGCTCGCCGAACAGCTCAGTGATCAGCGTGCGGAAGGGGGCCGTGGCGGTGATGTGCTCGGTGCCGTCCCCACCGCCGGCTGTCTTGAAATCCACTTCACGGGCGACGACCTTGCGAAGGGCCTTCACGAGCCTCTTCTGCGTCTTGGCGTCGAGGGACGGGTCGGGCTCGGGAGTGCCCTGGGCTTCCCGGCCCTCGGCGGCTGCCCGATCCATCTCCTTGGTGCTGAACTTCACCCACTTGCCCTCGATGACCTTCTTGATCGCCCCGGCCTCCGGGGGCAGGTCGTCAGCGCTCGGTACGGGGCTGCCCATCATCTTGCCCATGGTGTTCATGTCGGCACGGACGTAGGCGTAGTCGCCGATCACCCGGTACTCGGCGAGGTCGCCGTCCGAGGTGCTGATCTTCATGGCCGTGCCGACGAGGTCCTTCTCACCGGACTTCTCGATCGGCTTCTTCGACTGCACGGTCACAGTGATCTTCGCTCCGCTGATCAGCTCAGCGGCCTCGTCCGGGATCTCCTCGCCGGGCCTGGGCTTGGACTTGGCGTCCAGAGCCTTCAGGGACGTGACGTCGGTGTCCAGGTCGAGCTCGAAGGAGAGCGTGTTCTTCTTGCCGAGCTTCTCGAAGGCCCGGTCGAGCTTCTTGCCGGCGGAGTACTGCTCCACCGTTCCGCAGGCGGCGGAGCCCGCGAGGACGACACCGGCGACGGCGGCGGCGGTCAGGGTCTTGTGTATGGCGCTGATGATGGTCTCCTCGTGGGTCCGATCACGGTGTGATCGATCAGAAGACTCCCGGCCTGCCCACATGGTTGCCCTCACCTGCGTGAAGATGTCGCGCGGCTGTGGGGCGGCGGCTCTCGGCGCTTCACGCTTGACTCTGTGCACCCGCCGGACCGGGGGGCCCGGAAGACCACCGAGGGCCCACCCGGTCATGCTGCGCCTGCGCCGGCTGAATGCCCCGACCGGGGAGCCCCTCGCGTACGACAGGACGCGCTGACACCGCTTACGGCTTCACGGCGTACACATAGCGGCTGAACGGCGCCCGGCGGTCGAGGTCGCTCGGCTTGTCGCTCTCATGGTCGTTCGCGTATTCGCCGAGGGTCCAGAGCGCCGCCCGGCCGTTGATCCGGCTGTAGCTGAGGTCTTCACAGCCGACGTTGAGGTACGACTCGCGCCTTCCCGTGGCCGCCCCCTC
The DNA here is from genome assembly GCF_040645635.1 of Streptomyces sp. NPDC046727. Lineage (NCBI taxonomy): Bacteria > Bacillati > Actinomycetota > Actinomycetes > Kitasatosporales > Streptomycetaceae > Streptomyces > Streptomyces sp. NPDC046727. The sequence goes on along the minus strand of NZ_JBEYYR010000022.1, from coordinate 65,768 downwards.
CCGCCACGACCTCAGCTGTCCCGGCTTCTTCGTACCGCGACTCGACGTGAAGTAGTACCTGCCGTCGGCCGCCCTGACCGCGCCCTGCACACGGCCTTCCCGGTTCGCCGTGGCTTGCCAGGAGGATCGCGTACTGCTCAGGTAGCCACTGCTCCGGCTGCCCAGTTCCCATCGCGCCAGCCGGCAGCTCCCGCCCGCCCGGTACTCGCTCACCAGCAGCGCGGGCCGGCGCCTCGTGCGGTCCAGCGAGACCTGCGAGAACGTGAACCCTCGTGTCGCGCTGCCGGTGGCGTCGTAGGCGTAGCACTGAGGCAGGACATAGTCGTACTCGTACGCGTGGAACGTACCGTCTGCCTGACGGCCGAGCCCGGGGCCCTTGGTGACCTTGAAGATCCGGTTCAGGTCGTACACCCGAAGGCCGGTCGTCCCGACCGTGCTGTCAGCGACGTAGAGCTTGTTGCCGTACCAGGCGATGCCGCCGGCGTGCAGGTCCGACTCGCGGAAGTCGTACTGATCTCCGCCGTCGTCGCGGAGCCCGTACGGCTCCACGAGCAGCACGTGCTGGTACGTCGGGTCGCCTGCGGCGTTCCAGTTGACGACGGTGATCCGCGCGCCCTGCTTTTCGGCCGCGAGCCTGCCGTACCAGGACACCAGCAGCGTCGCGGGTGCGGAGCCGTTCGCGTCGTAGTTGGTGGTGATGCCCTGCGGGCGCCAGTTCTTGTCGACGAAGTCGGCAGTCGCCCAGCGGAACGCGTACAGCAGCTTTTCCGGCTCCGTGTCGGGGCGGGGCTTCGTCCCGTCGTCCTGGTCCTCCGGCCACCGGGTGATCCGGCGCGCTTCGAGGGCCGGGGTCCTCGTCAGGACCTCGCCGAGGGAGACCGGCCCCCCGAGTAAGGAGCTCAGCCCGTTGATGGCTCTTCGGTAGCTGTACGCCGACGTCCACGTGGGAGCGCCGCGTCCCTTGAGCCTGTACCGCTCCGCCGCCGCGGCCTCGCCGGGGACGGCCAGGCCGCCCACGGCCGCTGCCACCGGGGCCGCTGCCATTCCGCGCAGGATCGTTCTGCGTGTGGTGTCCATGGCGAAGGAGCGTAGGGCGGAACGCCTCGTTCGACTCCGGCTTGGCTTGTCCCGGACATGTTCCGGACAGCGTCGAGGGGCCGTGTCCTGACTCCGCCGTGGGATGACCGGGTACCGCCCTCGCCGTGGCGCCGCGCCGGCCGATGCCACGCTACGGAAACGGGCACCGGTTACATCCAGATCGAAACGGCGTTCCCGCTCGCCACCGCCAGAGCCTCGCCGTTGGCGGAGAACGCAACCTGGCAGTCCTCGTGTGTCGTGAGCGTGGCCTCATAGCTCAAGGCCGAGTAGTGCCACAAGCGTATGAGGCCGTCGGAGTAGCCGCAGGCGATGGTCTTGCCGTCCGCATGGAATGCCACAGATGCCCCCTGGGGGGTGTCACGGTCGGTAGGCAACGAGACGATGAGACGGTTGCCCGGTATCTCGAACAAGTGGGCGGTGCCGAAGCCTCCGTCTCCGGAGGCCGAACGGCCCGCGACGTCCTGCCCGCCGACAGCAAGCATGCGGCTGTCCGGTCGGAATGCCAGGGAGCTGACGAACCCGGTGTCGGCGAGGATCACCGACGGGAGCCCGGGCGCGAGCTGCACGACCTGGGCGGAGTCGAAGCCGCCGACGGCCAGCGTCTTCCCGTCTGCGGCCAACGCCAGGCAGCTGATGTACGGATGGCGCAAGTCGAGGTCGATGGCACCGAGTCGCTGCCGCCCGACCACGTCGAACAGCTCCACCGCGCGGTTGGTGAGGTTGCAGGCGAGGAGCGGCGCGAAGGGACTGAACGCGACCGAACACCGTGTCAGGGCGGGTGATGAGGACCACCTGGCGATGAGATCCCGATGCTCGACGTCCCAGATGAGGACAGAACCGTGGTCGCATCCGCAGGCCAGGGTCTTTCCGTCGGGGGAGAAGGCGAGCGAGCTCAGTGCCGCACAGACTCCCACGTGGCCGGTGAGTGTGGCGACGTGGGATCGGGCCCCGACGTCCCATAAGCGGACGGTGCCGTCCCGGCTGCCGCTGGCAAGCATCAGACCGTCCCGGGCGAAGGCCACCGAATCGACACGGTCGCTGTGACCGAGGAGGCTGAACGACGGCTGGAGGCGCAGGGGCTGGGACGGGGCGCCGGTGTGGTCGGCGGGTACACGGAAGTACGCCTGTGACTCCAGTTCCACCGGGGCCGTCAACGCGTCCATCGCCATTCGGACATTGTGACCTCCCGATCGTCGGGTTGACCATTACGGTACGCCGGCGTGCCAGCCTCTCTTATGATTCCGTGAGCGTCCTCTTCTGACGAGGGAAGGTGCGGCATTGGAGAGCGAACCGCAGGAGTGGCGCGTGGTCATCACCTCGGCGTCATCGCGGTCGGCCGAGGTCGCCGAGGTGCTCCGGAGCGGCAACTGGGAGGACGGCGGCGGCTCGCTGGCCCTGGAAAAGCCCGCACTCCAGTTCCGCGCCGGCGACCCCTCCGTACTGGTCGCGACCATAGCCGCCGTCAGCTCGGCGCTGGTCACCCTGGTGTCCGCACTCCTGCAGCGTGGCGCCGCCAAAGACGGCCGGCATATCGTCCTGGAATTCGACAACGTGAAGATCGATGTGCCCGCCGACATCGACCCGGAGCAGCTCGATAGGCTGATGGAGCAGGTCAGCAGCAGGCCCAACCGCATCATCTTGCCCTGAGGTAGGCACCGGTGCGCGCGCTGGACGACATCGTGACCGCTTGGGAACTGTGCCGGACCGGCGATGTCTCCGGCTGTCTGCACCGGCTCCGCAGACTACCGACGCCGACGGCACTTGACCCGGCCACCCGCGCCGGGCTGGACCGGATGATCGACGACATCGCGGCCGTGCTCCCGCTCCGGCTCCAGTCCGCGGCCGGGATCGGATGCGAAGCCGCATGCCTGGACCTCCTGCACGCCATGAGCGAGCGGGACCTATTGCCCGGAGCCGTCGAATACGAGTCGCTCGGCGCGGCCCTGATGCAGGGTCTGCGCGCTCCGCTCGACGAATCCGATCTGCCGGCCAAACTGGTGGCGCATGCCCGGTCGGTCCTGACCGGCCCAAGTAACCGCGCTGACGGGGCAATCCACTCGTGGGAAAATTCCCTGCACGCACTCGGAGAGTTCGTCACGGCGTTCAGGCCGAGGCGCCGAACCGGCCACCCGGGCAACGCCGTCACCCGCGTGCTCAGCGTGACCGCGCGCGCTTTCCTCGGCGGCCACGACCAGAACAGCTACGCGACATGGCTCGGCCAAGGTATCCGGCTGCTTGCCGATGAAACGATCAGCGACGGGTCGCACCCCAGGGCCAGAATCCACCTGATCTACCATCGCTCGATCATCCAATTCTACAGCGCTCAGGTACGCGAAGACCACGAAACATGCCGCAAAGTGTTGAACACGCTTGGGAAAGTCGGCGTGGCCTGCGGCCGTGCGGGCCTGGTCGAGGAGTCATGGGCGCTGTTGGCGCGCGTCGCCTTCCTGGCCGGCCACATGCCCTGGGACAGCCCGCAGACGCCGGTCAGCATGACCGTCGCCGCGCAGATCGCCTTGCGGGACTGCAGCACCCCCCGCGTCGCCCTGCTTGAGGACATCATCAACGCCGCCGCCCTGCCCCACGGCGACGACCAACCCAGGCTGAGCGATTCGGCGCGACGCTGCTGGGGCAGCGTCCGGGGCACGCTGGCCTCCTTGGGGGCGCCCATGCCCGCAGCGTCACGATGGCGGGCCGCGAACGCGGTGGCCAACGTGCTCGGCGAATTGCCGCTGCTCTCACTCCTGGACGACGTCCGGCACCACCAGCCCCAGCAGTGGGCGAATGCAATGCTGCCGATGTTCTTTGCACATCCCTACGAATGGCGGGACACCGACTCCGGCGCGCCTGGATCCACGCGTCCGATCACAGGCGTCTCCATGTCCGGCGACGGACACATCTGGCATGTCAACGCCGACACCGCGTTCACCTCAGTAGCCCACTCCAATGAACTGAACACCGCACTGTGGCAGTCCACGAGATCCTGGGTTTCCATCGCCGGCCCGGACAACATCAGAGACGCGTTCGTTCAGAACCTGGAAGGCTACGCCACGGCGGGCCTGTTCCCGGTCATCCGCATGTTCAACAGCGTCACCCGGAAAGGGATCAATCACATCGATTTCGGCGGGACGGAGCGCGAGTTCGCACAGCTGGTGGATCTGGCGTCCGGCCGGCTGGAAAATGTCTACGAAAAACTCGCCGAACACTCCTTACTGCACACCCGGCCCGACGAGATGATCTGTACCGTCGGACCCTTGACCCAGATCCCCTGGGAGTTGGCGTGGGACCGGGGCACCCAGTCGGTCAACGTCTGTCTGGACCCGCGGTCGACGGGCTTCGACACCGTGCGCATACCGGCTGTCGCCATCGGACCCGACACCCGGGTGGCGGTCTTCATCGACTCCGAGAGCCTGGACCGCGCAGGGCATGAACTGGCGGGAATCGAAGCCGCATTCGGAGCAGCGTCCGTGGAGAAGCACACGGACTTCGCGGCGGACCGCATCGCGAAGGCCGCAGCAACCTGCGACGTACTCCACTTCATCACACACGGCGAGCAAGTCTGGTCGGACGCGCGGAAGAACGCCATCGACCCCGATGGCCGGCGCGTGACCGCAGAACAGATCGCCCGGCTCGACCTGTCCCGCGTGCAGCTCGTGGTGCTCAACGCCTGTGACGCCGCTGCCCCGGGGCCGTGGAGCCTGGCCGGCGACCCGACTTTCGTCGGCGCGTTCCTCGCTGCCGGCAGCAAAGCGATCATCGCGAACCTGTGGTCGGTCGAAGACCGTCTGGCAGAGACATTCTCATCCGCGCTCTACCAGGAACTCACCACGGGACGGCCGCTGACTGACGCATTTTGCAGAGCCCGGCGTCACATGCGAACAGAAGCCGAGACCCTGATGGCATCGCTGAACGGGACCGGGAGCGCTGCGTTCCTGGCTGATCCATTCAAGCTGACATTCCGCGGCCTCGTAGTGGCGGCGGCTACGCAATAGGCCAGGACGTCCGGCGTGACCGCGGTCCATACCTGGGGCCAGCCTGCTGCGCCGAGAATGGTGCGGCCGTACGTCAGCGTGCATCCAGCCCGCCTGGTGGGCGGGGGAGAGCGGGGGTGTGCTCCACAGCTGATGCCAGACCTGGATCGGATCCGTGTACCGCGTCAAGGCGGGGCCACCCGCGCACCCGGCCCGACCATCTGGGCGGTGACAGGGCGTACAGCTCTCGGCGGAACCGACGCTACCTGCGACGCCACCAGATCAAGCACACCACCCCCGAACGCCGGGACCAGCGAGCCAGCCGACTTCGCCGCGGCAGCGCCGACGGCCGCACGTGACTCGCCGGACAGCGCCTGAGGCGGATCCAGCCCGTTTCGGCGCTGTGCGCAGTGAGCGGCGGCGTACTCACAGCGCCTTCCTGACTGGGGTCAGCGGCGGGCCGCGCTGGGGAGTGCCAGGGCGCCAGGACCACCCTTGGGCCCGAGAGCGGCAGAGAACCGAACTCGCTCCACTTCAAGTCCGTGCTGTTCAGGGCCGTCGGCTGAGGAGCGCTCTTGATACGCCAGGGCTTCCGCAATGTCCCCGCGCCTTGGCTACCTACGACGCGTTCCTCCGCGGCGAGTTCGTCTCCCCCCGAGCCCTTCGTCCAGCAACTGCCAGGGCGAGCGGCCCGAGACGCCCAGGTCACGGGCGAGGCCGGCGTCCAGGTTCGGGAAGAAGCCGTCCACGTCACCACTGGCCAGCGCGGCGGCGATCCCCGCGTCGATCTCCTTGGCCCGTGGGTCGGGGTGTCGGGTTCCGTCCGCGCCGACGCGCGTCGGACCGTTCCCCATCACCAGCAGCCCGACGCGGTCCGCCCACCCCGCCGTGTGGAGGCCGTCCTCGCCGTTCGTGGGCCAACTGCGGTCGTCGTCCACCTCGTAGGCACGCACGGGACCGGTCCAGCCGGTCTGCTGCAGCAGCCACGCACCGACGCCCAGCGACATCGGGAGTCTGCTCGTGGGCGGCTCCGTGGCCCGGCCCCGTCCGAGCCGAACGTCCACGGGGCTCCCGAGGCCGCGGAAGGCCCAGACAACGCCCTCCTCGTGGAGGTGGGACCGCTCACCCGGACCGACCACGGCCATGATCTCGGGCTCCTCGGCCAGTACGGTCGCCACCGCCTCCGCGCACGCCGCACGCAGCAGCTCCGGCGCCGCGGCTGCGCCCGCGTCCGTCTCGTCGAGTACGAGCGACGGCAGGCAGGGACAGACGGCAGCGGCCACGAGCATGCTCGGCAGCCTAGCCGGGCGGGCCGGTGCGGGGGCGTGCGCGCGGCTGCCACACCTATCCGCTGACTATTAGTCAAAGGATCACCACTCCTACCCCTTCAGCTCTCAAGATCCACGGGCTACTGTCCCGCCCCCGCTGAAGGAAGGAATCCGCATGCCAAGACGCGTTGTCACCGTCTCCGCGCTCGCCCTGGCCGTCACCCTGACCCCCGTTGCCGCCGAGGCGACCCCGCACCACCACGCGCCCGCACACAGCACCGTCACGGCCTCCCGGGTCCTCTCGATCCCCGGCACCGTCAACGCCCGCGACATGGGCGGCTACCTCACCTACGACGCGAAGAGCACCCGATGGGGAGTGCTCTACCGCTCCGAGAGCCTGTCGAAGCTCACGCCGGACGGCGTCACAGCGCTCGGGAACCTCAAGCTGAGCGAGGTCATCGACCTGCGTACCAGCACGGAAATCCAGTACGACGGCATGGACCGGCTGCCGACCGGACTCGCCTCGGACCTGCACCCGGTCGACGACACCGGCCTGTACTTGTGGATGCGGCAGGTGATCGGCTCGAAGGACGCCGCCTACCAGCAAGCGCAGCTGGGCGATGGCAAGGCGCAGGCTCGTATGGTCAGCCTGTACAAGGGCTTCGTGACCAACTCCGCGAACCGCTCCGAGCTCGGTGCCGCGATCAAGAGCGTCGCGAACTCCACCGGGCCCGTGCTGTTCCACTGCACGGCGGGCAAGGACCGTACCGGCGTCCTCGCCGACACGATCCTCCGTGCGGTCGGGGTCCCCGCGACCACCACCGCGCAGGACTACCTGCTCTCCAACCAGTTGCGAGCGGCCTCGGACCAGGCGCAGCGCGACCAGCTGAAGGCCGCCGGGTACATGCAGAACCCGGATCTCCTGATCCCGCTTCAGCGGGTCGATTCCAGCTACCTGGACGCGTTCCGGGACCAAGCTGTGCAGTCCTATGGCAGCTTCGGGAGATTCCTCACCGACGGTCTCGGCCTGGACGCGGCGACACTGGCCAAGTTGCGGTCTCGGCTCGTCGGCTGACGTCATGCATCGACCCCGCATGGGCCGGTCCACTGCGGCGTGCCGTCTGTTCCAGGGCGATGCGCAGCACGGTCAGGCAGGGCGCGGAGCCCTTCGGTCCTTGCGCCGCGCCAGCTCTTCCTCGTCGACCAGAGTGAGCATGGGCTGACCCGGCGCGCACATCATCGTCATTAGGAAGCGGCTCCAGGAATCCGTTCGGTTGTTCCCGTCCTGATAGTGGATGACGTCGCCGCCGGGTTCCCAGAACGTCTCTCCCGCCTTGATCACGCGCTCCGGTTCGCCTTCGAGTTCGAAGAGCATTTCCCCTCCAGCATGTAACCGAATGCGGGACCGGAGTGCCGGTGCGGAGGGGTGCCGGGGTCGCCCGGAGGAAATGCGATGAGAACCGTCATTGCCTCCGCCCCCGAGGTCCCTGTTGTGCATTGGTCGACTCATTGCTCGACATGGATGCCTCCATGGGTGCCTTGCGCTCTACGGAGCCACCCGGACGTGTGGGAACGGCCACCGCCGGCCCGCAAGGTCCAGTCTCGCACCGGCTCACCCCTACCGCCTGGCGGTCGGTGGTGTGAACGGGGTTGAAGAGCGGCAGCAGAAGATGATCCCAGCACGACGCCGATCACCGGCAGAGCGCGCGCAGCGCCCCGTGCGGCGGTAGCCGGACGGCCACGAGGTCGTTCCCGTGGATCGGGCCGGCCTCGTCGAGCCGTCGAGCCGGTGCGGCACGGCTACCGCCCCCGCATCCAAGCGCCCGGTGGGCGTCACGCGAGCCAGCGGCCCTCGCGCATCAGCTCGCGTGCGCGCAGTTCGTTCTCCTCGCGCCATGCCTGGATGCGGCGTGGGGTGATGCGGAACCAGCGATACGGTGTGGCCGACGCGCGTGGATCGAAGCCGGTGCGTGCGGCGAACCGGTCACCCTGCTGCTGGTGCAGCGCGTCGATCTCGAGGACCTCGACCTCACCCTCGATCATGGCAACGTCCCGGGTGTCTCCGAGCGCGAGCCGTGTGGTCCGGGTGGCGGCCAGGTTCCTGCCGGTCGGGCTGCCGGCCGGGGTGGCCACCAGGAGGGTCTCGCCGTCCCAGTCGAAGGACAGCGGTACCAGGTACGGCTCGCCGTCCGGCGAGGCGCTGGCCACCCAGACGTCGACGTCGTGGGTGAGGCGGTGCTCGGTGTCGCGGCGGCGCTGGGCGCGGGATCGGGGCTCGGCGCTCATCGGTCCTGCAGCAGGCCGAGGAGGTTGCCGTCGGGGTCGACGAGGGTGGCCACCAGGCGACCACCGCCGACATCGTGCACGGGCTCCTTCACGGTGGCGCCCGCGGCGGTCACCTCGGCGAGCTTCGCCTCGATGTCCGGAACGTGCCAGTAGGCCAGCGACGAGGTCAGGCCCTGCGGTCCACCGTGCGGCAGCAGCCCGATGTGCTGGCCTGCGGCCTCGAAACCAACGTAGTAGGGCTCGTCGGTCTGCGGCGGGACGCCGAGCAGGGCGGTGAACACCGCCTTGGCCGTCGCCAGGTCGGACACGGGGTGCAGCACGGTCTTGATTCCCTGGGTGGCGGAACCGGTCATGGTCACTCCTGCGGTCGTGGGTGGTCGTTCGTCGCGGTGCGTCGGATCGGGGTTGATCGCGGTGGCCACAGCCTCTCTCCACCCGGGCACCGTTCACCTCCGTGCCGACCACGGAAGCCGCCACGGATAATGACTCGGTGCCCACTCCAGTGATCTCGGCCCGTGAAGCCGAAGTGCTCGCGCTCCTCGGGGACCACCTCAGCAATGCGGAGATCGCCGCGCGGCTGTTCATCTCGGTGCGCACCGTCGAGTCCCATGTCTCCTCGCTGCTGCGCAAGTTGGAGCTGCCGGACCGTCGGGCGCTGTCCCGGCGCGCAGCCGAGTCGGCTCACGCGGGGCAGACCCGCCCGGCACCCGCCCTCCCGGCGCCGCTGACGGCATTCGTCGGCCGGGTGCGGGAGCGCGGGGAGCTGGCCGATGCGGTGAGGACGCACCGGCAGGTGACCGCGGTCGGTCTTGGCGGGGTGGGCAAGACACGGCTCGCGCTGGCGGTGGCGGCGGAGGTGGCCGGCGGCTTCGCCGACGGGGTGTGGTTCGTCGACCTGGCCCCGGTGACCGATCCGGGGAGGGTGGGGGCGGCGGTCGCGGCAGCCGTGGGTGTGGGCGAGCAGCCCGGGCGCGGTATCGACGACGCGGTGGTGGCCGCGCTGGCGGACCGCGAGGCACTGCTGGTACTGGACAACTGCGAGCAGGTACGAGACGGAGTGGGGCCGTTCGTGGAGAGGCTGCTGGTGGCCTGCCCCCGATTGCGGGTGCTCGCGACGAGCCGGGCCCGGCTGATGGTTCCGTTCGAGTGGGTCTACCCGGTCCCGCCGCTGTCGCGGGCAGGCGGCGGCGATTCCGATGCGGTGGCCCTGTTCCTGCAGCGGGCGGCGGCGGTCGGCCGGTCGCCGGGCCCGGCGGTAGGCCCCGAGATCGCGGCTCTGTGCGAACGGCTTGACGGCATGGCTCTGGCGATCGAGCTGGCGGCGGCTCGGTGGTCCACGCTGGGCCTTGACGGTCTTTCGGCCGGTCTCTCCGACCAGTTGCGGATCCTGGCCGGCGGCCCGCGCGTCGACGGCAGGCACCGGTCGGTGCGGGCGGTGCTGGACTGGAGCCACGACCTGCTGGAGCCGCAGGACCGGGCGCTGCTGCGGCGGGTGTCGGTGTTCGTGGCGCCGTTCACCGCCGAAGTGGCCGCCGAGGTGGCGGGGTTCGAGCCGCTGGATCCGGCTGCGGTTGCCGATGGGCTCGGCAGGCTTGCCGAACAGAGTCTGCTCACTGTGACCCACTCCCCGGCCGGCACCCGGTATCAGGCGCTGGAGACCATTCGCCAGTACGGGATGGAGCACCTGGCCGACGCCTGTGAGCTGACCGGCGTCCGCTCCCGCCATGTGGATTGGTGCCTGGCAACTGCGACCGCCCTGACGGGAATTGACGGCCCGGACTCGCGCCCCCGGTTCGACGCGGCGGCGGAGGACCTCCGGGCCGCCCTCGCCTGGGCGGCCGACCAGCCGGAGCTGCGGGCTCACGCCTACCGCCTCGCCCTGTCCATGGCCGAACTGACCTTCACCCACAATCTGCTGGGGGAGTCACAGCAGCGCTTCGAACAGGCGGCCGCGCTCGCCGGCGACACCGATGCTGCCGCGGCGCTGCGGGAGGCCGCCGCGGTGGCCGGATGCCGCAGGCTCGGCGAGGAGATGTTCCGGCTGCACAACGCCGCCGCAGGGGCCGCCCGCCGGGCCGGTGACCACACGGGTGCCGGCCGTGATCTGGCGGCCGCCGCCACCGTCGCGTACCGCTTCTCCAGCACGTTCACACAGCTCCCCGCCGCGGACGAGGTGACCGCCGTGCTCGCGGAAGCGCGCGAGCTGTCCTGCCCCGGCGACCCCGCCGCCGAGGCGGCTGTCGCACTGGCCGAGGCGGCCGTGATCGCGGACGCCTACGGCGCGGTCCAGGGCGACGCGGACAACACCGCGCAGGAGACGGTCGGGTACGCCGAACGAGCCGTCGAACTCGCCCGGCGGGCGGGCGACCCGGTCGCCGAGTCCGCCGCCCTCGACGCGCTCTCCGGCGCCAGCAGCTGGGCCGGTGACGCCTTCGGCGCCGCGGCCGCGGCCCGGCGCCGGATCGATGTACTGGCCCCGGTACCACGCACCCCCGCCAGTACGCAGGAGCTGGTGGACGCCCTCGCCATGGCCGCCGGAAACGCCCTCGGCGTGGGGGAGCTGCCGGGAGCCCGCCGGTGGAGCAGGCAGCTCGCCGACCATCCGCTGCTGGCCGAGGCGGGTCACCACGCCACGTCCTGGCTGCTGGTCACGGAGGCGTTCGCCGGTCATGCCGACGAGGTGCTCACGGGCAGCGCGAGGTTCCTCGACGCGTGGGAGCAGAGCGGCCGGCAGCGGTCGTTCATGCTCGGACCCGCCGCCGCGTCGGTCGCGATGGTCCACGGCTTGCGCGGCGACCCCGACACCCGGGCGACCTGGCTCGCGATCGCCGACCGGGCGGGCCCCGTCCTGGACCACCGCCATGGCTACGGCGCGGTCTTCGACGCCATGGTCCTGCTCCACCACGGCGACCCGGACGCGGCCCTGGAGCGGCTGGCGCCGGAGCCGGATCAGGTGTGGAAGTGGGTCTGCTGGGTCTGGCTGCACTGGTACGTGGCACTCCGAGCGGAGGCGTCGGTACTCGCCGGGCACCCGGACGCCCGGGGCCGCATCGACGCCGCCCGGAGTATGGTCGCCGGCAACCCGGTCGCCACCGCCCAACTCGACCGGGCGCAGGCGCTGCTGGACGGCGACCTGACACGACAGCTCGCTGCCGCAGCGGCATTCGACGCGGCGGGCTGCCGCTACCAGTCGGCACGCACGCTGCTGCTCGCCGGGAGGGGCCATGCCGCCGCCGGCACGGCGGCACTCGACGACCTCGGCCTCACGCCCATGGCCGTCGGGTGACCGCAGCACAAGGCGCCCGGTACGTCGATCAGGTCGTGCACGTCAGGCGGGCGGAGCGGGACCGGCTCCGCCCACCTGACGTACCCGACCGTCCACCGAGAACGCGTCTCAGCTGACCGCCCGCTTCACGAGCGCGGCGATCCGCGCCTCCACCTCGGGCGTCACCTCGGCCAAGGCGAAACCGGCCGCCCACATCGGCCCCTCGTCGAGGTTCGCCTGGTCGCTGAACCCGAGCGTCGCGTAGCGGGACTTGAACTTCTCCGCGCTCTGGAAGAAGCAGACGACCTTGCCGTCCCGCGCGTAGGCGGGCATCCCGTACCAGAGCTTCGGCGAGAGGACCGGGGCACTGGTCGTGATGACGGCGTGGACGCGCTCGGCCATGACCCGGTCCGCGTCCCCCATCTCGGCGATCTTCGCAAGCACATCCTGCTTCTCCTGCACCGCCTTGTCCGCGCGCGAGCCGCGGCGCGCGGCCTTCTTCTGCTCCTGGGCGTGGTCCTTCATCGCCGCCCGCTCCTCGGCCGTGAACCCCTCGTACGTGCTGCTGTGCGTGCTGGTCATGGTCACCCCTGTCTCTTCGAGCCTGATCGCCGTGGTCACAGTCTTTCCCGGCCGGGGTACGGACTGCTTCCGTGCTGACCACTGAAACCACCACGGATGCCGAGCCGCACCGACAGCGCGTCCTGCTGGCGGCGGCCCTGCACGGTCGGCCGGTGCCGGATTCCTCGACCAGCTGGGGCACGGTGGCCGGCGCCGCGCTGTCAGTGGTGGTTGAGAGGCTGGACGGATGGATCGCGATGAGGAGAAGTTGCTGCGCGGCCGGGTCTACGGCGCCGACCACGATCACCCAGGCCCGCTGCCGGGCCAGCGCTACGTCGAGCTGGTCGGCGGCCCGCTGGACGGGCTGCTGCTCGACATCACCGGCTGGACGCCGGACGAGATCGACACCGGCGTCGCGCTCCCGACCGAGCTGGGCCGGTTCGGCGCAGGCGGCCGGGCGATGTACGACCCGCGCCCCGGCGATCCGGCCCACTTCGACTGGACCGGCGACGCCCCCTGACAGCTCCAGTGAGGTAGCCGATCAGGCGCCAACAGCGGCCCCGCACCAAGAGTGGCACATAGCAGATGCTGGTCACCCATTCCCCCTCCCCACGAAGAGCACGCCGTAGACCGTGCAGTCGAGTGCGCCCAGCGCCGCGGGTATGGCCGCGACGAGCACGCCGGGGTGCCAGGGACGCAGCACGCCGCTGTCTGAAACGATCAGTTACTCCATGGGGTCACTCAGGCGCACGGCGAGAGCGGCGATGTCGTCGTCAAGGCGTCCTCTGCTGTAGCGGAGGAGGTCGCGGTGAAGTGCGGTGAGCAGCTCGTGGGGCGGCGCAGGGGGCTGTTGGCACATCCAGGCCGCCAGGGGGAAGAACTCGCCGTCGTGGGCGCGGGCCTCGGCGACCCCGTCGGTATAGAGAAGCAGCAGGTCGCCGGGGGTGAAATCGAAGGTGTCGACACTGTAGTGATCGCCGATCAGCTCCGCGAGGTTGAGTAGTGGCGAGGGCGTGGTGGACTCAAGGACACGGACTTCCCCGCAGCTCAGGAGCAGCGGCGGGGGGTGTCCGCAGTTGAGGATCTCGATACGTCTGCCCGTGTGCGGGATCTCGACGAGAAGGGCGGTGGCGAAGCGCTCCACCGGCCCCTCGGGGGGAAACGCGGCGTTGTACCGAGTGCAGCTGGCGTCCAGCCGGCGCGCGACGCTGACCAAGTCGGCCTCGCCGTAGGCCGCCTCCCGGAAGGCGTTGACGATCGCCGCGGCCGCGCCCACGGCCGGCAGGCCCTTGCCCCGCACATCGCCGATGAGCAGCCTGACCCCGTGTCGCGTGTCGACCACCTCGTAGAAGTCTCCGCCGATACGGGCCTCCGCCGCGGCCGCGAGATACAGCGACTCGATCTCGACGCTCGCGAAGCGGCGCGGCATAGGACTCAGCACCACCTGCTGCGCCGCTTCGGCGACGAGTCGCACATGAAAGAGGGTCCGCTCCCGCTGGAGCCGGACATGACTTCCGTACGCGGCCGCCACGGTGACCGCGATGATCCCGGCAGCTGTCCACCACGTCCCGAGACCGGGGAACACGATGCTGAGACCGATCATCAGAAAGAGGCAGACCGTCCCCAGCAGGACGGTGGGGAGCACCGGCCACATCGCGGCGGCGAGGGCCGGCGCCGCGGGCAGCAGGCGACTGAAGGCCATGTCCGGGGGAGTGGAGTATGCCAGGCTGGCGATGACGACGGTCAGGACGACTGGCGACAGCCGGACAAGCCTCCCCTGGCCGTGGCGACGACGGAGCCGCAGCCGTTCAGACTCGATCACACTTCACAGAATATCTACGCAAGGAGGGCATAGCGCCCTGACGGATCAGAGCCGGCCGCCTGCCCTGCACCGGCTCGCCGGCTTTACTGGTATTCGTTACCTAGAATCAAATATGTGTTCGATGAGAATGAGTCGGGCGGGTTGTGCTGAGCGTCTGGCCATGATCAGTAGGTGCGGCCGGAAGACGGGCGTCTGAGCTCGTCGTCACCCAGTAGCGGCGCTTCTCGCCGACCGTGTCGATGAACCGGCCCCCGTCGGTTTCGATCACGCGCCGGGAGGCGATGGTGTCGTCTCTGGTCGAACCGGAAAGCATGCAGTCGCTAGCGTCAGGTAGTGCCGGGCCGGTTGCGGGCCTTGTAGTGCCAGTGAGCGGACACACGGTGGTCGTGTTCGAAGCCGGGACCGAGCGGGCCGACGCGTTCGTAGGCCTCATCGGTGCGTGGGTCGTCGCGGACGGCGAGGGCGTAGGCCGCCTCCAGCCGCAGGTTCTGATCCTCCTCGTCCAGCAGGGCGGCGAGAGCATCCGTGACCGGGGCCGTCCGGTCGTGGGAGCTGGAGAGGGACTCGGCGGCACGGCGCCGGACGTCGGGGTCCGGGTCCTGGAGCAGGGCGAGCAGGCTCTCCCGGTCCGCCGGGGTCAGCTCGCGCGGGTGGGCCAGGACCTGGGCGACGACGCACCGGACCAGGGAGTCGGGGTCCCGCGCCAGGGCGAGCAGGGTGGTGGTGGCGGGCTCGCTCCGTGGTGTCCCGATCAGGCAGTACGGCACCTCGCGGCGCACGCGCGGGTCCGGATGGCCGGCGTAGCGGAAGCCGATGGCCTCTTGGTCGGGGTGGGCGTAGTCCGTGTAGACGTCCAGGACTCTGGCGAGTACCTCGCCGTCCGGCTCGTCGCGCGCCCACTGCGCCAGGAACTCGACATCCTGCGCGATGTCCGGACGGTCGTGGAAGTTCGCCAGGAAGTGCCGGGACGACAGGACTGCGGCGAGCAGCCGGCGGTGGACGGGATCGGGGTGGTGGCGCAAGGCCGTCAGGTCCGACCAAGCCTGCGGGCTCTTGCGGAAGGCGAGGGCGTAGCTGACGGCGGACCAGTTGGCGTGCAGCTCGTCCGGGTACGGGACGGCTCGTGCCACCAGCTCCGGCACCGGCGCCAGGACGCCGAACGCCCGCTCCAGGTCGGTGAGGACGCCGCTGTGGCCCGCCCGGACGGTGAGCCCGCCGAGGGAGACCTCCTCGATGTCCGTGTACTCGTCATCGTTGACCAGTCGCCGGGTGGCCGGGCCCGAGGTCCCGGTACGGCGGCGCAGTTCCTCGGCCTCCCCCCTCTCGTACCAGGCCCGAGCGAGGTCGAGCAGCCGCTGCCGCTCGGCCTCGGCGATCCGCATCCGCGGGTCCTTGCCGAGCGTGGCGCCGACCAGTGCCGGCGAGCCGAGGTCGACAGCCCGCAGGAGCGGTGTCGTACCGTCCGGCAGCACGACGCCCGAGTCGGCGCCGCCGTCCGTCAGGGCACCGGCGGTCTCGTGGTCGAACCCGCCCACGGCGGTGCAGAGCAGCGGGAGTCCGTCGGGGCCCGAAGTGTTCGGATCGGCGCCGTCCTGAAGGCGTGCCTGCACCGCGCGGGAGTCCTTGGCCATCACGGCTGCCACGAGCTGGGCGTTCACATCGTCCGGGTTGCGCAGGTCGTGCTGCGGTGCGGTCATCTTTCCCCCTGGTGATCCGTCGGACAGCACGTTATCCGGCTTTCCTGGTAGGAGTCGGGGGCGAGGTGCGGGCGTGCGGACTGTGGGGGGCAAGTGGGTTGAGCGTGGCGGAGTTTGTTGACAGGCTGCCGTCGTGGATCTTGGACTTGCGGGAAAGACAGCGTTCATCACCGGGGGAAGCAGTGGCATCGGGCTGGCCATCGGCCGGGCGCTGCGGGACGAGGGAGCGACGGTCACCGTCTGCGGACGGGACAGGGAAAGACTGGAGGAGTCCGGGCTGCCCGGCGTCCAGGCGGACGTCACGGATCCGGAGGCGCTCGCCCGGGCCATCGACGAGTCGGCCGAGCAGATGGGCGGGCTCGATCTGCTGGTGGCCAATGCCGGCGGTGTGTACGGGGGCGGGCTATTGGATTCAACGCCCGAGGACTGGCTGCGGACGTACGAGTTGAACGTGCTGCATGCCGCCCACGCCATCCGCACCGCGGTGCCGCACTTCGAGCGGCGCGGGGGCGGCAGCGCGCTCATCGTCGCATCGATCACGGGGTGGAAGCCGGGCCCCAGGTCGTCGTACGCCTCGGCGAAGGCGGCCGAGATCCACCTCGCCGCCACGCTCGGCCAGGAGTTGGGCCCGCGCAACATCCGGGTGAATGCGCTCAGTCCGGGTTCGGTGATGTTCGAGGGTGGAGGCTGGGCCTGGTTCCGGGACAACCGTCCGGAGCAGTACGAGGCATTCGCCCGCGGCGACTTCCCCCGTGGCCGGCTGGTCGAGTTGCACGAAGTGGCCGACGTGGCCTGCTTCCTCCTGTCGGCCCGTGCCGGCGGGGTCAACGGCACCAACGTCTGCGTGGACGGCGCCCAGGACCACCCCAGCGCCGGCCGGTTCTTTCCGTAGAACCCGTGCCGCGCACGGCAATGGGGAGCCGCCCGCCACCAGATCTCGCGGATTTGAGCCGGGGGAAATCGTTCGGGGGTCAGTGGGAGGCGTCGAACGCTTCTCGGATTTCCTTGGGGACGCGACCGCGGTCGTTCACCTCATAGCCGTTCTCACGAGCCCAGGCGCGGATCTCTTCCGCACTGGGGCCGGCCGCGGCGCTCCTCCGTACGGGACCCGTCTCCTTTGTCCGGCCCAGCTTCCGCCCCTTCTCGATGAACGGCCGGAGCGCCGCGTCCAGTTTGTCATAGTTCTCCGGGGTGAGGTCGATTTCGTAGTTCACGCCGTTCAGAGAAAACCTGTGGGTGCCGACCTCGTCCGATTCCATACCGGTGAGGTCGTCCAAGTAGACGGTCACAATCTTCTGAGCCATGGGTGGATGCTACCCAGCCGATCCTGGGTAATGGGCAGAGGATCGGTCTATTGGCCTCTATCGGAAAGTTGCCTTGACCGCGTTCGCGGATCCGCTCATGCGCGGCACAGCGTCCCGCGCCTGCCGTGCCGTGGCGCGCTGGGCTTTCGATGATGCGGAACTCCTCCGGCTGGAGCTTGGGCTACCGGGTGAACAATCCCGCAAGGCTTTCCCTTTTCATGAGCGCATTGCCCGCGCCTGCGAGCACAACCTGCGAGCGCCGCACGCCGATGCCCAGGAGACCGAGCAGACGCCGACGACCGGCCACCTCTGGCCGCCCGGGGGTGAGCAGCTGTCCCAGCTCCTCCAGCTTCGGCGCGCTGTCTCCCCGCTCCATGCGGCTCATTCTGCTCAGCGAGCAGCGGATGGCCCGCGCGGCCTGCTCCATGGTGACCTGGCGGGTCTGGCGCAGCGCCCGCAACTGACTGCCCAGGGCGATCCGTTGAGTGGTCGGCGTGAGGGGGATGCGCGAGAGGACCGATACCGGCGGGCGATGCTGCCGTAACGGCCGGCCGTACGGGCCGCTTCTGGCCCTTCGGCACCGCGTCCTCCTCCCAAGGCGAGGGCCGCCTACCCGGCCGTTCCTGCACGGCCGGGTGGCGGCGCCTCACCGCGTCGAGTACGGGCTGCTCCCTCGCGACCGGCGGGAGCCGATGGGCGAGTGGGTGACCCCGCTGTGCGAGGCGCGGGCCGGGGCAGCCGCTCGGGATCGCTGAGCAGACCGCTCCGCGCCGCTTCCCGCACCTGCCGAAGCACTCCGAAGAACCGCGGAGAACTCCGGAGAACTTCTCCGACGACGACGCGCAGATGCGCGTGCACCCGCGTGAACGGGACCCGCAAGCTCCCGGCGTAGGCCCGCTTCAAGAAGCCGAAGGTACGCGCTAGCTCTGGGACGGGAACACGAAGAAGCCCTTGTCCGTGCTGATGTATCCGTACCCCGACGGCTGTGAGAACAGCGGGATGTCCTGCTCAGGCAGGCTCTTGGCGAGCACCTTCTTGGTACGGCCGTCGACCGCGAGGTACACGCTCTCGCTGAAGTCCTCCTTCGTGGTGCCGTAGAGGACGCCGTTCGGGGAGAAGCGCAGCGGCGTCATCGCCTTCTCGCCCTCCTTCTGCGCCCAGACCTCCTTGCCGTCGGCGGGCTGCCACACGGCGGTGCCCTGCTCCGTGTGAGCGGCGGCCAGGGTGAGGTCGGGGGTGAAGACGGAGGAGCCCTCGGTGTTGGTGGTGTCGGCGGAGCTGTCCTCGTACGAGTACTTCGAGGAGCCGCCGACCTGCTTGCCGCTCGCGATGTCGTACGTCGCCGTCACCCAGGTGTCGGGAGCGAGGGCGCCCGCTCCCCAGGCGGTGAGGACACGGCCGTCGCGCACGTCGAGGACCCGGAGGGCGCCGCTGGTGCGCTTGCCGTCGTCGTCCAGTTCCACGCCCGCCGGCGGGGTGACGTCCGCCGTGCTCCAGACCTTCTTGCCGGTGGCGAGGTCCGTCATGACGAGCTGTTCGGGGTCGTCCTCGTAGGTGGACGCGTTCTCCACGTGGAAGACGTACTTGCCGGTGATCAAGGGAGCGTGGGCCTGCCCGCCGTCGATCTCGTTGTTGCGCGAGTCGAACGAGCACCTCGCCAGTTGCCCGGTGCAGGTGACCTCGCGGGCCGTGCCGCCCTCGATGGGCGTGAGCTTCAGGCTCGCGTCACCGTCCTGCTTGATGATGTGGCCCTCGCGGACGTCGAACTCGTCGCCCTCGGTCGTGGCCTTGCCCAGCTCCGCTCCGTCACTGCCGTAGACGGTGACCGTGCTGTTGGTCTTCTCCTCGCTCAGGCCGTCCGACTCCGTCGTGGCACGGGCGAACACCGCGACCGCCTTGACGCCGTCGTGCCAGGTCGTCGCGGCCACGCGATCGGTCGTCACCTTGAGGCTCTTGCGCACCGCGCCGGTCTTCACGTCCCGGAACTCCAAGGTGGCCGGCTCGGGGTCGTTCGTGAAGTGGAGGGTGCCGACCGAGCCGTCGACCGGCTCCCAGGCATATCCCTGCCCGAGGGCGTACTTGCCCTGGGCGTCCTTGACGAACAGCAAGGTGTCACCGAGGTCGATGGCATGGGCGGGAGGCAGGCTCCACGCCGGCTTGGCGGCCAGGCCGGGTATCGAGGGGCCGCTGTAGGCGGGTCCCTTGGGCGTCGCACCGTCCGGGCCGGCCGAGCTGCCGTCCTTCGACTTGGCGGCGGAGTCGTCGCCGTCGGAGGAACTGCAGCCAGTGACCAGCCCGAGCGACAGGACGAGGCCGACGGCCATCACTGTGTACTTGTTCATGTCCCCGTAGGTCTTCCGTAGGTGATCTTGAGATGCACACGGCAGCATAGGCGTCAGGCCGAACCGACGAGCAAATCCCGTGGATCTCCACGAGCTTGACACGCCTCCCATGCCGCGGGGCGTTGCGCGGGAGGCGACGTCCCGGTCGGCAGCGGACCCTTCCGCCACGCGTGGTGACTCCGCACCACGCACTCCGCACTCCGTCCTCCGGGCGAGGTGACGCTCACGCCTCTCGCGTTGCTCGGGCTGACCCCGCATCAGCCGGACCGGCGAGCCCGGCGGAGTCCGCCTG
This sequence comes from Streptomyces sp. NPDC046727, assembly GCF_040645635.1. Classification (NCBI taxonomy): domain Bacteria; kingdom Bacillati; phylum Actinomycetota; class Actinomycetes; order Kitasatosporales; family Streptomycetaceae; genus Streptomyces; species Streptomyces sp. NPDC046727. The sequence goes on along the minus strand of NZ_JBEYYR010000022.1, from coordinate 45,862 downwards.
CACTGCGACGCGGACACCGGCTGCGCATACGCCACCCTCGACGCCCCCTGCATCAAGCTCCCACGCCGGCCAGTCACCTCACTCCACCGGAACTTCGCCACCGCCGCCGACATCGTCGATGCGGCGCAGTGCCTCGTCGTCAGCTGGGCCACACCCAACGGCGGGTGCGTGTGCTGGGGCGAGATTCAGGCCGCTGAGGGCGTGGCTGATCGGCTCGACAGGGCCGTCGCTCACACCGACGGCTGACTAGATCACTGGCGGTCCGGCCTCGATGCGGCGCAGTACCGGGTGCTGGCGGTCCAGGTCGGGGCCGGTCTGAACCTGCCGTTCGTCCCACCAGGTGGCACCGGCGTCGTGCAGCGGACCGATCACGTCCTTGGCCTTGGCCATGTTCGGGGGCGTGGCACCGCCCAGCACGAACTCGAAGGGGCGGTCGGCCCCGTTCGCGCGGTGCTTGCGTACGTAGCCCACAAGATCCCGTACCTCCGCCGCATCCGGCACATGCCCGTGCCGTGCCGTCTCGAACAGCGGCACCGCGCCGTCCCACCGCGCTGCCCGCCGCATGGGCGGACGACGGGGCCAGAACCCGCCGATCCACACCGGAGGACCGGGCCGCTGCACGGTGGCCGGCAGCAGGGTCACGTCCCGAACCTCATAGTGCCGGCCGTGGTGATTCACCGGTTCGCCGGACCAGAAGCGCTTCAACACGTCCAGTCCCTCGTCGAGCCGTTCGGCGAGGAGGCGTGGTTCGGCGGCGTCGCCGAAGCTACGGTATTCGTCCTCGACCGGACCGCCCAGGCCGGCGGCGAAGATGACCCGGCCACCGCTGAGGTGGTCCAAGGTGGATACTTGGCGGGCGAGTTGCTGCGGACGGTAACGGGGGACCGGCGTCAGAAGGGTGCCCAGCCGTATCCGGGAAGTCGCCAGCGCGGCCGCGGTCAGCAGCATCCAGGGGTCTCCGAAGGGACGCCCCTGGTGCTGCCGGTGCAGAACGTGGTCCCAGACGAAGAGCCCGTCCCAGCCGGCCTGCTCGGCGGCAGCCGCCACGGTCGCGACGTTGCGGGGGTCGGCGAAGTCACCGAAGTTGGGGATGTTGACGGAGAAGCGCATCCCAGCAGGATGCGCACCCGACGACGAAGGGGCAATCGGATTCGCATCCCGGCGGCTTCCCGACAAGCCGCTGACGGCACACAGCAGGCGTGGCTGGGCTCGCCGGATCATGCCGGGCCGGTCTGACCAACCCTCCAGGCGGCCCCGCCCGTCCGCTCCCCCGTGGCGAACGGGCGGGGCTCTTCACGGCCCGAGGTGCGCAGCTGCCCGGCACCTCCATGAAGTGATCAGAGACGCCGGCACGCGAGGCGACGTATCAGCAGTGCTCGGTGGCACCGCCGTTGGTCAGGTTGCCGTCCCAGATCCAGCCGCTGACCTGGGTGCCGTCGATGCGCGCGTGGGTCCAGGTGTTGCCCGCGGCGTTGGTTACGTAGCAGTGGTAGTAGAGCCGCGCGGAGTAGACCGTGGCCGTGACCGGGCAGTCGGAGCTCGGGCCGGTGCGCAGCGGCGCCGAGTCGCCGTTGACGTAGCCGTAGCCGGAGTCATTGTTGGACCAGGCCGGGTGGGTGCACGAGGAACTGTCGCCGGCAGCGGCGACGGCCGACGGGGCGGCGGTCAGGGTGGCCGAGGCGGCCAGGAGAGGCAGGGCGACCGCTGTCCACACCTTGGTTCTCTTCAACGGAGTTCCTTTCGGTCGATGAGACGAAGGAGCCTCGCGTCACTTGGTTCGTCGGTGGTGAAAGTCAGTGACGCAGTACCAGGGTGGCGACAGCGCCCCGAAATCTCGTTAGCAGGCAATCCCCAGTTCGTTAGCAGTCAGTCCACTCCGCTCAGGTCAGGGGAAGCTCCCGCACGGCCGAACAGTCACGCTGGCCACCCTTGCCTCGCTGTGACTGAGCAGCTCAGCGGTAGGCGGACATCGAGGGTGTACAACAGGCAGCCCCCGTGCTCGGCGGCGTAATCAAGGAGGAACCGGCGCGCATGCTCCGGATCGCTGCCGGCAAGCGCGAAGCCCGCAAGCAAGACCTGCGGACCCGAGACCGCATCCAGGGCGATGCCCCCCACTTTGCCGACGTCGTAGAACACCTTCAGCCGCCGGCGAAGTCTTCCTGCCGGTAGGGGCGATCCACCCGCACGTGGGGCCGCGTTCGCGTCCGGCCTGCAGATGAGCCGTGCTCGCCGAGCTACTCGGGCGCGTCTGCGCTTGCTGGCCAGGTGAGACACCTGGCGAAGTGGGCGCCCGCTGTCAGGACCATGAATAGCGCAGTGCAGCCGCCGAGCACCATGACCGCGGATGGAGAGGTGCGGTCCAGGACCATTCCCCCCAGAAGCGCGCCGATGGAGATCGTGGCTTGGAAGGAAGCCGTGAACAGAACCGATGCCGCTTCGGGGGCAGCCGGCGCCGCCTTGGAAAACCACGTCTGCGATGCGACCGGCACTGCGCCATAGCCGACGCCCCACACACTCAGCAGGGCGACAGCACCGGCCTCCCAGCGGCCCACCGTGGGAAGCAGAAGAGTCGCCGTTGCAATGAGTCCGGCAGCAAGTCCGAAGACCGTCCGCGGATACTGTGCCACCCGAGCGCCCCCGAGAAAGTTGCCGTGATCAGCACCCCGACCGTCAGCGCACCCATGACCGCGAATGCCGCACGCCACCCAGCGAGATACCCGAGGTGGGTGCCGGTCGGTACACCGAGGACGGATCCCAACGGGACAGCGGAGAAGATCACGGCGGTTGCCCTGCTGACCGAGGTCGGCGGCACCAAGCGTTCCGCCAGCCCAGCGCCTATCGACCAGAACCCACCGATCGTGATCCCCACCATGACCCTGTAGACCAGCACGAGCCAGTAGTCGGGTGCCGCAGCCGCAAGGAAATTCGCCAGGGCCAGCAGGAGCATCAAGACGCACAGCATCAGGCGACGGTCGATGCGTGCCGTGGCCACAGTGACCAGAGGAGCAGAGACCGCCGCGAGCAAACCCGGCATGGCCATCATCAGCCCGGCCACACCGTCTGAGATGGTGAAACCGGAGCCGATCGAGGTCAGCAGACCGACAGGCAGGATCTCAGTGGTGACAATGGCGAAGATTCCCAGCATCACCGAGACCACGGCCGGCCAGCCGATGAGCGGCGATGGGGTCGGCAGAGCCGCGCCGTCGACTGGTTTGGTAGTGGTGGGGGACATGAGCTCCGTCCTGTGATGGGCAGTGCGTTGGCGAACAGCTCAGCAGGCGGTCTCCCCGGTCGGCTGGCAGAACTACGACAGCACCCTCGCGCTCCGCGGTTGATGTCGCATTCTCGCCAGGGCAATGGCACCTGCAACGGTCAACGCAGTGAGTTGAGTTGCCGGTGGGTTATGAGGCAGCGGGCGGTCCCGGTCCGTGCAGGGTGCCGCGGCGGGCGATCGCGGGCACGATGCGGCGGGCGCGGACCTGGTCGCGGTAGATGTCGTGGTCGTAGCCGCGGTCGGCAAACAGCGAGTCCGGCTTGCGGCGGGGGGACCCCGATCCGGCCGCGGACCGGCGGCACCGCGTCGAGCAGCGGCAGTAGCTGGGTGACGTCGCTGCGGTTGCCGCCGGTCAGCAGGACTGCGAGCGGCGTACCGTGCCCGTCGGTGGTCGACCAGGGCGGAGTCGGCGGGTGGACGCTGGCCTACGCCGGGAGCGAGCTTCTCCTGACCTCGTTGTACGTCCACTTGACGCGCGGGTCGGAGTAGTCGCGGGGCACGGAGATCACCACCACGTCGGTGTCGTAGGCCCGGGCGGCGGTCACCTTCATGCCCCTGCTGAAGTCAGGGGAGATGTAGCCGTTGGCGACGAAGAAGCGCTTGTCGGCGTGGTTGGCGTTGCATTCAGTACGGTAGGCGTAGTAGGCGCCGAGGATGTACCGCGCCCACAAACACCCGCCGGAGGCGCTGCGAAGCTGGTAGACCAGGGCTCCCTCGTCGACGAATTCGGTCGTCCAGAGCTGGGTCTGCCGTCCGGCCTCGCAGAAGTCCTGCCCGACGACGTCGTTCGACGGGAACACGGTCAGGCACTTCCCGGTGGCGGCGCTCACCCAACGCCCCCAGGTCTCGGCGTGGGCGGTGCCACTGCTCGCGAGCGTCGCTCCCACGCAGAGCACCACCGCGGCGACGGTCCGGACGAGGCGGTGCGGACTCTTCATCAAGCCTCCTGAAGCGTCATGAGACTCCCGCTCGCCCCATGCCCGTCCGGCCCGCCGGCAACCACAACTTCATCCGTTCGGCCCAAGGCGAACCGATCCGCCGCACCGGGCGACGCGGCCCGTGCTGCTCGACGGGCCGGCGCAGCCACCGCCTACGCGTACGGCACCGGAGATCAGGCCGGCGGGACCAATGCGCCCCCAGAAGAACGTCACCCTGAGCAGCGGGCGTACGTACTCCGTCGTGCCCCGAGGGATCGGCCCGAGCGGTTCGGCCCCGGGCCATCGATCCGGATGAGCTGAACGAGACGGCCTAGACGCCGCTGTCCGGTGCGGACGCCCGGCCCGTGACGGTGCCGCGGAAGGCGGCCCGGTAGGCGCTCGGGCGGTGGCCTGTGTGGCGGGCGAAGAGGGCGGCGAAGGTGCCGGGGTCCTGGTAGCCGACGGCCGCGGCGACGGAGGCGACGGTGCGGTCGGTGGTCTCCAGGAGGTGGCGGGCGCGGCGGACCCGGGAGGCCTGGAGGTGGGCCAGCGGGCTGCGTCCGGTCTCTTCGGCGAAGCGGCGCAGCAGCGTGCGGGTGCTGACCCGGAAGGCGTCCGCGAGCGCGGCCAGGTCGTACCGCTCGGCGAGGTTCTGGTCGAGCCGCCGCATGACCCGCTGGGAGAACTCCCGGCCGGGCTGCGGGAGGAGCCGTGGATCGACGTACGGGGTCTGGGAGGTCCGCGCGTCGTCGACGAGCGCCAACCGTGCGGTGGTGCGGGCCACCCGGGCGCCGTTGTGCCGGCGGATCAGGTCCAGCGCGAAGTCGTACATGGCGCTGAAGGCCGCCGTGGTCGTCACCCCCCGGTCGGTGACGACCAGGTGCTCCGGCCGTACGTCGGCGTCCGGGCAGCGCCTGGCCAGTTCGCCGGCGTGCAGCCAGGAGGTGGTGGCCCGGCGCCGGTCCAGGAGCCCGGCCTCGGCGAGGAGGAACGCGCCGACGCAGAGGGAGACGACGGCGGTGCCGTCGGCGGCCTGTGCGCGGATCGCCGCGATCTCGGGGGCGAGCCGGGCGAGCCGGGCGTCGAGGTCCGTGTCCGGGGACAGTTCGAAGCCGGGGACCACGAGGACGTCGACCTCGCGCACCGGACGCACGTCCAGGCTCGCGCCGCCCGAGGCGGTGACCCGGCGGCGGGGCGAGACGACCGACACCCGGTAGCCGGGCGCGTCCGGTCCGGCGACATGCCCGGCCATCGTCAACAGGTCGGGTACGCCGAACACCTCGGACGCGAAGCAGCCCGGGTACGCCAGGACCCCGACCCGCAGCGCACCCGGTCCGGCGCCCGGACCCGCACCTTCCTGCGCCTGCCGCGCCGCTTCCGCCATCGCCGCCGTACCCCCTGATGTCCCCGGCCACGGGTCGCCGACCGCGCACCGCTCGCCGTCCTCGCGCGGGGCGAGAGTGTGGCGAGATTACCCCTGGCCTTGGCGATCCCGCCGCTGACCCGGCGGCCGGTCCCGGGACCAGGCTGGCTCCATGAGCGACGACGATCCGATCACCGACTTCACCCGCCGGAGCATGGTCGTGGAGGGAGTGGAGAAGACGGTGTACGTGGCCGGGGCCGGGCCCGCGGTCGTGGTGCTGCCCGAGATGCCGGGCATCAGTCCCGACGTCCTGCGGCTCGCACGCTGGGTGCGGGACGCGGGCTTCACCGTCCATGTGCCCTCCCTGTTCGGGACGGACGGCGCTTTCCCGACGGTCGAGGGCGGCCGGGGGGTCGTCCGCCGCGCCTGTGTCAGCGCGGAGTTCCGTGCCTTCGCCGGTGGCGGGACCAGCCCGGTGACGGTCTGGCTGCGCGGCCTGGCGCGCCAGGCCCACGCCGCGTGCGGTGGGCCGGGTGTGGGCGCGATCGGGCTGTGCTTCACCGGCAACTTCGCCCTCACCATGGCCCTGGAGCCGGCGGTGATCGCCCCGGTGGTCAACCATCCGTCGCTGCCGCTCGACGACCCCGGCGGACTCGAACTCGACGCCGCGGACGCGCGTGCGGTGCGCGACCGGCTCCACCGCGACCACCTCACCGTCCTCGCCTACCGCTTCGAGGGCGACCGTTGGTGCACGGGGCAGCGCTTCGCCGCCTACCGCGCGCTGCTCGGCGACGCCTTCGACGGGCGCGTCCTCCCCGACAGCGCCGCCAACCCGGCCCCGCCGCCTTTCTTCGCCGACCTGGTCGGCACCCCGCACAGCGTCGTCACCGCCCATCTCGTCGACGAGGCCGGCCACCCCACGGTCCGGGCCCGCGACGAGATCCTCGCCTTCCTCACCGACCGCCTGCACCCGCACGGGAACCGGCCGCACTCCGGCTGATGTCGCTGTGGCCGGAGAGGGAAATGACGAGTATCGAAGTCCCATCACCGTTGCACGAAGCGGTATTTCGTGCCCTCTCCCGGAGGTCGTTACGGTCCATTCATGGACTGGAATATGCAGACAGCCGAAGAACTCGCGGCGGCCTTGCGCGCCGGTGAAGTGACCTCGGCGGAACTCACCGACGAGGCGATCGCCCGTATCGAGCGCGACGACAAGGCGATCAACGCGATCTGTGTGCCGGACTTCGACCGTGCGCGGGCCGCCGCGCGCGGTGCCGACCAGGCGCGCGCCCGAGGTGAGGACCGGCCGCTGCTCGGCATACCGGTGACGGTCAAAGAGTCCTACAACGTCGCCGGAATGGCCACGACCTGGGGCATGCCGGAGCACCGGGACTACCTGCCGGCCGAGGACGCGGTGCAGGTGTCGCGGCTCAAGGCCGCAGGCGCGGTGGTGCTCGGCAAGACCAATGTGCCCGTCGGGCTGCAGGACATACAGAGCTTCAACGAGATCTACGGCACCACCAACAACCCGTGGGATCACGGCCGCACGCCGGGTGGATCCTCTGGCGGATCAGCGGCCGCCCTGGCGTCCGGATTCGGCGCGCTGTCCATCGGTTCCGACATCGGCGGCTCGTTGCGTACCCCCGCACACTTCTGCGGCATCTACGCACACAAGCCGACACTCGGGCTGGCGGCGAGCCGCGGTATGGTCCCGCCGCTCGTACCGGCGTTGCCGGACGGCCTTGACCTCGCCGTCGTCGGGCCGATGGCGCGCAGTGCCCGTGACCTCACACTCCTGCTCGACGTCATGGCCGGACCGGACCCGCTGACGCTCGGTGTGGCGCACGACTTGACGCTGCCGCCCGCGCGCCACGAGCGGCTCGGCGACTTCCGGGTCCTGGTCCTCGACGACCATCCGCTCATCCCGACCGGGTCCGCTGTGCGGGCGGGCGTGAACCTGGTGGCCGACGCGCTTGTCGACGGCGGTGCCCGCGTCGAACGGCACAGCCCGCTGCTGCCCGATCTGACCGAAGCCGCGGTGCTCTATATGCAGTTGCTGTTCTCGAACTCCGGCGCGCGCCTTCCTGCCGACGTGTACGAGCAGCTGCGGACCCACGCCGCCGGACTGAGCGCAGACGACCGGAGTCTCGACGCGGAGCGGCTGCGCGGCCTGGTGTTCAGCCACCGCGACTGGTTCGAGGCGAACAGCCGTCGGGAGCTCCACCGCCAGGGCTGGCGGCAGTTGTTCGCCGAGTTCGACGCCGTAGTGTGTCCGATCACGCCCACTCCCGCGTTCCCGCACGACCACGACCCCGATCTGATGGAACGCCGGATCGACATCGACGGCGTCGAGTACCCCTACCTCGACCAGCTCGTCTGGGCCGGTGTGGCCACCATGCCCGGCCTACCCGCCACCGCCGTACCGGCGGGCCGGTCCCCCGAGGGCCTGCCGGTGGGAGTGCAGCTCATCGGCCCGATGTTCGAGGACCGCACCCCGCTGCGGTTGGCCGAACTGCTCGAGCAGAGGATCGGCGGCTTCCAGGCACCGAAGCAGGGCGTCGGCGTGAGAGGCTCACAGGCCGTGTGACGCCAGTGGCCGCGGCGGGTGCAGGCGCTCCGGCAGCAGGTCGAGGTGGTGCCTGGCTTGTTCGGCGGCCGGACTGTGGGGGAAGCGCTCGAGGATCTGTTGCCAGATGTCCCTGGCGCGGTCGATGTCCTGGTGCCCGCGCCGGGACAACGACCGCGCTTCCAGGGCGGACGCGAGGTGGGCCCACTCCTGGGCGTCCCCACCGGAGTGCTCCACTGCGCTCTCCAGGAAACGGACGGCCTCACGGGCCCGGCCTTCCCGGTAGGCGACCCACCCGCGGGCGTCCTCGCACTTTGCCAGTCCGCCGGGATCCAGGATGTTCGAAGCGCCCTTCAGAGCACCGTCCGCTATGAGGCGTGCCTCATCGAGTCTGATGCCCTGCTCGGCGTAGAACATCGCGAGGCGTGCTGTCAGAGTGACCTGTGCGACACGCAGCTTCTTCTCCTCGTCCGTGCCGCGCACCCTGTTCATTCGGGCATAGCAGGCCCGCTGAGCCTCGATCAGCTCCCCTCCCACCTCCGAGGTCCGTTCACATTGGGCCAACAGATGCGCTATTCGTTCGTGGTGCTGTGCTGCGTGTGGCTGCTCGGGCATGCCGCTGACAGCGCGCAGGACGACGATGGCCTCGTCGGAACGGCCCAGGAGATCGAGCACGGTGGCCAGTTCCTCGTGCATCCACGTCTCCAGGCCCGTGCTCAGCGAAGCCTCGCGTGTGGCCTTGACCAACTCGTCGCGTGCTTGGGCGAGGAGCCTTCCCCGCTCGTCGTTCCGCGAGGTCTCGGCCTGCTTGCGGTGGGTGACCGCCAGTTCGAGCCGGGCTCTGTCCCGTTGCTCTCCGGCCGGCAGGAGCTCGATCAGCCTGACCAGCGTCTGCTCGGCCAGGTCGTACTGGGCCCGCTGGTCGCGGTACAGATGGGCCAGGGTGAATCGTGGATAGGCATAGAGGGGGGCCAGTTTCAGGGCGTCCCGGCAGTCACGGGCGGCATCGCCGGCGCGGCCCTGACAGGCGTACACCGCCGCTCGTCCTGCCATCGCGCGCGCACGGGGAGACAGGTCCGGCGGTTCCGCGGACAGTTCGGCCTGCCGCTCCTGCCCCTGACGTCCGGTGCGGTAGCGAGGGCGGACGGTCTTCGGTGACCTGTCGATGGCCACGTCGTAGTGTCTGACGGCGCGCTGGTAGTTGTCCGAGGCATCGTGTCGGTGCCCCGCTTCGAACTGGGAATCCGCGAGAGCGGCGTACGCGTCGGCCAGCTCCACGTACCACAGCGGGGGCTTCTCCAACTTCGACGGCGGTCTTCGCCTGACGGCTCTTCTGAGATGACGGACCGCTGTCTTCCACTGGACCCGTTGTTCGTCGGAAGCCGGGATCATCGACGCCAGCGACGCGTGCAGCAGCGCTATCTCCCGGTGGGCGAACGCGACTTCGGGGCGAGCCCCACCGGCCTCGGCGCGCAACTTCTCGATTCTGTCCAGTGCCCCGCGCAGACGTGTCTCGTCGACGGTCTGCTGCGCCTCACGAGCGTCGGACCACGCTCGCGCCCAGCGCAGGGTGAAGCGATCTTCCCAGCCGGGGGCATCCGGGACACAGCCATCAGCCGGTGGCCACTGCTCGTCGACGATCCGGCGCACCTCCTCCCGGCCCGGTTCCAAGGTCAGCGCCTTGCCTGCGAGCGACCGGGCGGTGCGCTCGTCCGGTACGACCAACGCCAGCAGGAGCCAGGCCACAGCGTCGTCGGGGTCCCGGTGCACCGCCAGGGTGAACAGGTCGGTGGCCAGGTCCACGGTCTCGCCGTCGGTCGCCGTGCCCGCTGCGAAGGCACCGATGTCCTTCGCCGTGACGTGATGATTCTGAGGATCTCGCTGCAGGGCCTCCAGGTACGCGATCAACGCGCCACCCTCAGCGCCATGCTCCTCAAGCGTGCGGCCCCTGAGTGCGTGCAACTCCGTCAGATCAGGGGCCCATTGGATGGCGTGGCCGATGCGATGGTCCGCCATGGCTATCAGACGCGAGCGGGTCGGGTCGTCTGCCACGCACCTCGCCAGCTGCGACCAGCACTCGGACTCCAGGCTCACGACGTGGGCGATCCGCGCGGTCAAAGGCCGTACCGCGATCATGTCCCCATCGCGCACCAGCCGTTGGGCCCGCTCGTCGACCAGCGCCCGCTCTGCGTCACAGAAGCAGTCGAGCGCCTCACCCACCACGGCGACAGGGGGCGGTCCGGGTGCCGCGTGCTGCTGCTGGTGCTCGCCCTGTTTCAGCAGGGCGACGCCCAGCCAGTACGAGGCGAGGGCACCCTCCATGGGATGCGTGCGAGCAGGCTGCGTGAGCGCGCTACGAGCCTGCTGGACCGCCTGCTCCAGGAGATCGGACCGCCGCTTCGTATCGACGGCGGGATGATCGGCCTGTTCGATGAAGGCCCTCGCCAATTGCACGCGGGCGGGAGCCATCGTCGGGTCAAGGGTCACCGCCTTCTGCCACATGAGAGTCGGTCCGTCCCAGACCGCTCTCGACACGCGCAGACCGATGTCCTTACGGACACGGCGCTGCTCGCGGTAGACCAGCCCGAGATTGTGGTAGGCAGCGGCATATCCCGGACTGTGGGTCAGGGCCGCTCGGAAGTGGTCCTCGGCCTCGTCGAGGTACTGCAGAGTGCCTTCCTGCTGAAAGCGCTGATAACAGTCCAGGCCGTCGACCAGCCGTTGGAAGCCTTCGACGTCGGCACCCGACTCCGAGGCTCCGGGCCGTTCGAGTTCGATGCGGTGGGCCAGCTCCCGGGCGAGGCGCCCTTCGGCCTGCCCGGCATCGCCGTGGGTGCCCACCTGCGCTGACCAGGTACGGCCGCGCATCCCGGACTGGGTGGCGACGACCCGCCATACTCCGTGCGCCTGCACCAGCGCCCCCTCCAGCGTTCCGCTGAAGGCCCGCTCCAGCCAGGTGAGCACGGCTCCGACCTGGAGTTTCAGGGGGCCCAGCGTGACCGTGCCGACCTCGGTCGGCTTGATGTCGCCTGACAGCCCACTGGTCGCCACCCCGGTCTTGAACGGCACCCGGGCCGACGACCGCCGCACCATGTCCCCCCGCTGCGCGGCCGGGTTCAGCACGTCGGCGGGCGTCATGAACGGCTCCTGCCGGACCAGTTCCGCGATGCGCTCGATCTCGCTGCCCAGGAGCTCGGTGAACCCCCCGGCGACGCCGTCCGCCCTCCCGGTGCTGTCTCCGCCGACCAGGCTCTTGAACGGCAGGATCCGGACTGGCCGGGACCCACGCCGTACCGCCACCAGCAGGATGGCGACGAGGCCGACGATGATCCAAACGGCATAGGGCATCCCCCGGAAGGGGGCGCCCCCTCGCACCACCGTCAGCGCGACGAACCCCACGATGGCAAGAGCGGTCCCCCGCAGGTAGGGGTTGACGCTGCGCCACGCGGCCCACCAGAGCCGGAGGAATCGCCTCACTCGACGCGTGCCCCTCGCAGGCCCTGATCCCGCGATGCGTCTGGTCTCCAGCACGAGATGCTTCAGCGAGGGCATGGCCAGCCCCTCTTCCGGCGCCCACTCTCCGCCTGCGCCCTTCCTCATTCCAGCCTGCGCCCGAAACCTGTGGGGAGCAATTCAGCCCGTGTCACGCGGCCTCAGTGGTTCGCTCGGCGGGCCTGCTCGCCCGTACGACCTGCTGGAACCGCCCGCTCTCTGTGGTCGTCTTGTGCGCTGAATGTGTACGAGCAGGGGGGTTGTGATGAAGAACGCGACGAAGGCCGGCCTTATGGTGACGGCCATGGCGACCGTGCTGGCGGCATCGGCGTGCGGCGGGGGAGCGGGCGCGGCGGTCGGGGGAAGCGGCGGGAAGCTCCCTGCCCACGGGCAGAAGGAGTCCGCGGCGAGGCCCGGGGGCGGGGCGTCGGCCGGCTCGGCGTCGGCATCTCCCGGCACTGTGGGGACGCTGTCCGGAGTCGCGCGGACCTCGGCGTTGTCCGTCACCCGGAAGGTTCCGTGGAACCTGGACATTCTCGACCAACGGTCGCGGCCGCTGAACGGAAAGTTCACGACCACCGCCACGGGCAAGGGCGTTCACGTCTACGTGATCGACACCGGCATGGACATCGCCCACACGGAGTTCGGCGGACGTGCCCACCTCGGCGCCGACTTCGTGGGCCCGAAGGACTCCGGTGACTGCTTCAGCGAGGCGGGGACCGGCCACGGCACGTTCGTCGCGGGCATCATCGGCGGCGCGAAGTACGGGGTGGCGCCGAAGGCGGAGCTCGTACGCGTCCAGGGCATCCTGTGCGAGAGCGAGGGCGGCGGCTCCCAGGCGGAGGGTGAGGCGGCCCTGGTGAAGTCGGTCAAGTGGGTCACCGCGCACGCGCAGAAGCCCGCGGTGGTGAACATGTCGCTCAACCTCGACCACCGGTCGGCGGCCCTGGAGTCCGCCGTGAAGAAGATGGTCGACGCGGGGATACCGACGGTGGTGTCGGCCGGCAACTTCCATGACGACGCCTGCAAGCACTCCCCGGCCGGCGTCCCCGGCACGATCGTCGTGGCGGCCTCCACCTCGAACGACCGCCCATGGAGCGACACCGACGCCTACGGATCGGGTTACGGACGATGCGTGGACCTGTACGCCCCCGGCCAGAAGGTGACCGCCGCCCTCGCCGGTGGCGGTACTGCCACGGAGACCGACGGCGCCACGTCCTGGGCCGCACCGCACGCGACCGGCGTGATCGCCCTGTACCTGTCGGCACACCCCCACGCCACGGCCAAGGAGGTCCACGTCTGGCTCGACCACACGGCCACCCGCGGTGTCCTGCGCGGGGTGCGCTCCGACACTCCCAACCGGCTGCTCAACACCGGCGGCCTCTGACCTGACGGGCAGTTCCGGTCGCCACGGTGAAAGGCGTCCTCCGGTGCCTACCGCCGAGGTTTACCGCACTTCCACCCTCGGGTTGACGTGCAGTGCGACGAGACCTTCCTAACGTATCGACTCGTCATGAACTGCCCGGCGGGTGCGGCCGTCCACCGCACCCTTCCCGTCATCGGGGGAGCTCCGCATGCGCATCGCCAAGCCACGCATTCTCGCCGCCACGCTCGTCATCACCGCGGCGGTGTTCACGCCGGCCGTCACCGCGGGCCCCGCTCACGCGGTTGCCCCCTGCGGCAAGAGGGTCGGCGACAAGGACAACAGCACCTGGCACGCCACCGCCAACGGCGCCAACATGCGTTCCGGTTCCAGCACCGGATGCCACATCAACGGGCTGGCCGCGCGGGGTGACGTGCTGGACTACCACTGCTACACCTGGGGAGCCTGGCAGGGCGATCAGCGCTACGCCTGGACGTATGCGCGCAACACCCGTACGGGCGTGGAGGGCTGGCTGCGGACCGACACCATGAGCGACTTCGGCAGCGACGTGTACTGCGGCTTCTGACAGGCCCCGGCGGTGACATCTCGAAGTGTCTGAAATGCACAGGTATCCAGTCGTATGACTACGGCCTGCCACTGGTTCGGTTCGTGGGTGTGTGCCGTGCCTCTCAGTGGACGGGCATGGACATGATGGCCTGAATCCTGTGAAGATCCTTTGAAATTTGTCAGGCACCTGTAAATCGGGGTTTCACTGCATGAAAAAACGTCACAGACCGGTGCGTGCCCGCGCACTGGCCTATGCCGCGTACGCCGTGGCCGGCGTCCTCACCGTGGGCCTGGGTCTGCCCGCGTCGCACGCCCCTGCCACGGCCTTCGCGTCGCCGATGCCGGCTGCGGCCGCATCGGACGACGACGATGCGGCGATCGGCGCGGCCCGCAAGCGAGCGGCCGCCCTCGGGGAGCGCGTGGAGGTCACGGCCCTGCGCACCGAAAGCTCCACGACGTACGTCAACCCCGACGGGTCCGTGACCGTCGAGTCGGCCACCGGCCCGGTCCGGGTCAAGGACGACGACGGCTCTTGGCATGACATGGACACCACCCTCGTCCACCGCGACGGCCACATCGAGCCCCGGTGGGCCGCGGCGGACATCCACATCTCCGACGGCGGCTCCGGTTCGCTCGCCGAGGTCGGCGAGGGCGACAAGACGCTCGGCATCAGCTGGGACGGGACGCTCCCCGAACCCGAGATCCAGGGCAACACCGCCGTCTACAGCGACGTGAGGCCGGGCCAGGACCTCGTGGTCACCGCGCTCCCGGAAGGCTTCTCGCACCAGCTCGTCCTGAAGGAGCGCCCGAAGGACGACGTGGAGCTGCGGATACCCGTGTCCGCCGACGGCCTGAAGCTCCGCGAGAGCGCCGACGACCGGCTGCTGTGGGAGAGCGACAGCGGCAAGCATGTCGCCACCGCCCCCGAGCCCGTGATGTGGGGAGCCGGGGAGGGCCCGGCTTCGGGTGACCCGGCGAAGGTCACCGACGTGGACGTCGCCGTCGAGAACGACGCCGCCGGCCAGACCCTGGTCCTCAAGCCGGACACGTCGTTCCTCTCCGACCCCACCGTGAAGTACCCCGTCACCGTGGACCCGACGAACACCCTGCTCGGTCCGCTGACGGACACCTGGATCCAGGACGACGACTACCCCACGTCCCAGCGCGGCTCGACCGAGCTGAAGGCCGGCACGTACGACGGGAAGCAGCGCGCCCGTTCCTACCTCAAGTTCGACACGGCCCGGTTCGCCGGCAAGCACATCGTCGACGCCGACCTGCGCATGTACTCGTACTGGTCCTCCTCCTGCTCGGCGGACACCTCCGGCATCCAGGTCCGGCGCGTCACCAGCGACTGGGACCCCTCCGCCATCTCCTGGAGCAGCCAGCCGGGCACGACGACCACGTCGGCCGTCGTCTCCAAGGCGGCCAAGGGCTACAACTCCAGCTGCCCGGCCGGACAGGTGTCCTGGGACATCGACGGCGTCGCCCAGGCCTGGGCGGACGGCCAGCCCAACTACGGCGTCCGGCTCGCGGCCGTGGACGAGACCGATCCCCTCACCTGGCGCCGCTACCGCTCCGCCAACTACGTCGACGGATCGCACGACGCCGCCACCGAACCGTCGCTGATCGTCACCTACAACTCCGCCCCGACGGTCCCGAGCGCGCTCGACGTCAGCCCTCTCAAGCCCGGAACCACGCTCACGACCGCCGCGTCGCTGACGCCCACCCTCCAGGCCAAGGTCGGCGACAGCGACGCCGACTCCTCCCTGGTGACGGAGTTCCAGGTCCAGCCGGACCCCGCCTTCGCCGACACCACCTACACCTGGACCGGGAAGACCGGCGCGTTCGCGCCCGGGACCGTGGCCACCGCGCAGATCCCCACCGCGTCGGCCGCGCCCGACGGCAGCCACCTGCAGCTGCGCGCCCGCACCAGCGACGGGATCGACACCTCCGCCTGGTCCGACTGGAAGGCCTTCCGGGTCGACGCGACCGCCGTGCAGCCCGCCGACCTGCCCACGCAGCTCCAGGCCGGCGCGACGGACACCCCCTCACCCCTCGTCACGGGCGTCGTCACCTCACCCAACGGCGGGATGGTCGAGGCCCAGTTCCGGCTCGGCAACGCGAGCGGGACCCAGACCCTGGGCACCCAGATGGTCCCGAACGGAGAACGCGTCGGTTTCCAGATTCCCGCCGACCGGCTCACCTCCGGCGGCCCCTTCGACTGGTCGATGAGGGCCTGCTACGAGGGCAAGTGCTCGGCGTGGACCGACCCCACCCCGATCGCCGCCGGCAGCGGGGCGCCGGCCCTTGAGTCCGCCGCCACCTCGGTGGACCTGCCGCTGACCAAGGCCACCGTCTGCACCGACTCCGACACCTGCACCGGGGACACCGGCGCCGCCCTGAAGGTCGGCAGCGTCTCGGGCAAGAACTGGCGCAGCTACCTCAAGGCCGACGTCTCCAAGGTCCCCGCCGGCGCCCGCGTCACCGACGCCGTGCTCAAGCTCCAGACGAGCGGTGCCATGTCCGGGCTGGACGTGCACGCCCTCAACGCGGCCTGGGCCACGACCGGCACGGGCAGCCAACTGGACGACGCCACGGCCCCGGAGGCCAACCTGACGGCCGCCGCCCCGTGGGTGACTGACGTCACGGGCCTCGTCACCGGCTGGACCGACGGAGCGGACACCAACAACGGCCTGGTGCTGCGCCGGCCGGACGACGCACCGAGCACGGCGGGCATCAGCTTCACCTCCGCCACGCTCACCGTCCACTACGAAGCGCCCGCACCGCCGTCAGCGCCCACGGCCGTCCACGCCCGGCCCGGGGACGGAGGTGCACTGGTCACCTGGACAGCGAGCGACGACAGCGGATACAGCGACACCGCCCTCACCTACGAGGTGAAGGCTCTCGATCCGGCGGGCACCGTGGTGGCCAAGCGCACCACCGACGCCACGAACGCCGTGATCACCGGCCTGACCAATGCGACCGCGTACACCTTCCAGGTGACCGCGAGCAGCCCGTACGGCACGAGCGGCAGCGTCACCAGCGCGGAGACCAAGCCGCTGAGCGCCCCGCTCGACAGCGCCACCTACACGCAGGCCGTCGACGAATACCTGGACGCCGGCGCCTCCCTGACGACGGGCGCGTACAACAGTGCCGCCGCGGCGGCGAACGGACGCCCGCACGCCGCCATGTACACGTCGCTGCTGAAGGCGGAGGAGTCCTGGGTGATCGACACCCGCGACGGCCTGAAGACGGACGGGCTGACGTACACCTCGATCACCACCGACCTCTCCGACGCCCTGGTGCTGCCCTCCACCGACGGATCGGTGACCGTCCGCGCGACGGTGAGTGAGAAGCGGACCGTGGCGGACATGCCCGATGACCCGTCGACTTCCGAGGGGGCGTTCCTCTACACCTTCTCGGGCGGGGCCGCACCGGTGCTGCGCAGCAGGATGAACGCCGAGATGTACGAAGAGCGGCTCGCGAAGGACGAGCGGGCCCTGGGATCCGTCACCTACGGCACCGTCGAGACGGACAACGGCACCACCCCCGCCACCCGCGCGGTCGGCATCGCACCTCCCACGTCGTCGTTCTCCGCGGCGCAGCTCTCGAGCGCGACCATCAAAGCCAGCGGCACGGCGAGATGGGCGAGGGAGAATGTCCACAGCCACGAGGAGTACGGCAGCAACGACTGCACCAACTTCGTGTCCAAGGCCCTGCACTGGGGCGGTGGCATGCGCATGAAGGGCGTCGACAAGGACAGGAAGGGCGTCGACAACTGGTGGAGCATCTACAAGACAGCACCGCACGCGGTGCCCTACCACTACAACTCCTACACGTGGACGGGTGCTGACTACTTCCACCGCTTCCTGGACCGCCACAGCAACGGCTATGTCAACACCGAGTCCAAGCAGAAGGAAGCCAAGGTGGGTGACATCGTCATCTTCAACTGGGGCGGCAAGGGCGCCTGGGACCATGCCGGCGTCATCACCAAGATGGTCCACGGAAAGGCCATGGTGACCGCGCACAGCCACACCCGCCTGGACAAGCCTCTGGACGAGTACCTCCGCAGCTCCAGGGGCACCTGGGCGGACATCATCCACGTCGTACCGGGGTGGTACTGATGCCCGGACCGTCCAAGAGGAACCTGTGGGTGGCGGCTTCTGCGCTGGCCGTCCTGGCGACCGCCGCACTCACCTGGTGGCTGCTGCGCGACCCTGCCCCCTACGCACTGGGCAAGACACCGGAAGTCAAGGTCACCGTCCACGCCGTGAAGTCCGACTACCCCGAGGCCGAGGAGGTCGCCGACGACGTCGACCTGCTCCTCAAGGTGTACGTCCAGCGGCTCCGGGCCGGTGACCCCACCGACCTCGCCCACCTCGGCGCCCCCTGGTACACGGGCCGGGACCGGGCCGCCCAGAAGCTGATCACCAGCTACGGTGCACACGCCGGCCAACCGGTAGAGGCGATCGTGCAGGACCCCGCCGTGCCGAACCTGGCCGACGTCGAAGTCCGCTTCGGCGACGGACAGCGGCAGAAGCTCCAGCTCAGCCGCGACCACGACGACGTGTGGTGGCTGCAACTGGGTAACGGCGACCCCGTGGCGCCGTAGAAACCCGCTCCGCGCACCGGAGCACACCGCACCACGAGCAGCCGCCCGCGACTTCCCGCGGGCGGCTGCCCGCCGTCCGTTCGCTTCCCGTCGGATGACGGCGGCGGTGCGGCCGGGGCACGGGGCGTGGCCGCGATCGTTCCTGCGGCCCGTGCGGAGCATGGCAGGGGACAGCGACCTTCCTCGGCGTGGGATCGACGGCAGACGCTCCGGGCGCCGACGGCGCCGCCCCAGGATCCCGCCGACCAGCCCGAGCCCGGCCATGGACCCCACCACCATCATCACCATCACCGCGAGCTCTGCCGCCTCGCTTCGGCGCCGCAAAGTCGACGGCTCCTCGCCGGTTCCTCCTCTGGCCCAGAGCCGGTGTCGGGGGTCGCCTGGACGAAGCCGTGCTGCACCCGCTCGACGGTGCCGGCGAAGGCATCGAGTCCGGTCAACGATGAGGGCGACGCCACTGGATCATCGAGCGCACAATGTCCTGGCTCTCCGGCTGCCACCGCGCGTTGTGTCCTTCACCTCGTCCTGCAGCGCCTCGGTGAGGACTCACTGCGGCGCAGGCGCAGGCGCTGGCGCTGCCCCTGCCTCCAGGGACACAGCCGGCACCGCCGTGAGTGACCCCCGTCGGTCGGGCCGTCACCGGGCGGAGGGCCCGGTCCGCGCTGGCTGCGGCCCCCATCCCGGCTGTGACGCCCTCGCCTTCCGGCCGGGCTGGGGGCGGGCACAGGGGCCCCGAGGCGTGATGCCGGCCATGCGAGCGGGATCACATCCTAAAGAGGGCCGTATACGCAGACCTCGCTGAAATGGCCTGATTGCCGCCGATCTGAATAGATCGGGCATTTCTACGTAGGTGGGTAGTAGGTCACATCATTGCGTCCGCTGTCGGCCGCCGCTAATCATGGCTGTCGTCGCCGATCCGGACGACCGGAGCGAGCCAGCCCCCTGGGTCTGCCCGTCTACACGGATGGCCGACGCCGCCGCCGACGACAGCGGCCGGCACTGACGACGTCCCCTACGGAGAGTTGCTTTCGCATGGCCATGATCAACCGCACCCGCATCGCCCGTCTCGGTCTGACCGGTATCGCCACCACGGGCGCCGCAGCCGCAGCGCTCACGCTCATGCCGGCCAGCGCACACGCCGCCGAGACGACGCAGGCGCATGCCACCGCGGTCACGGCCTCCGGCAACGACAGCGGCGCCTCCGTCTCCAGGAGCGGCCGCGCCGACAACCTCGACGGCTGGATCAAGCAGTCCCTGCAGATCATGAAGACGAAGGGCATCCCGGGCAGCTACGAGGGCCTCAAGCGCAACATCATGCGCGAGTCCGGCGGCAACCCCGGCGCCCAGAACAACTGGGACGTCAACGCCAAGCAGGGCACCCCCTCCAAGGGCCTGCTCCAGGTCATCGACCCCACCTTCAACGCCTACCACGTCGACGGCACCGCCCAGAGCATCACCGACCCGGTGGCCAACATCACCGCCGCCGCCAACTACGCCGCGCACCGCTACGGCTCCATCGACAACGTCAACTCCGCCTACTGACCGGACCCTCCCGGCCGACTGCGGGGGCCGGTCCCCGTCGAACGCGACAGAGCCCACGCATTCGTCCAGGGCTGCTGGAAGGCCGGCGTGCTCTGGTACGACGTCGACCTGACCGCACGTACCTGCAGCTACTTCGGCAGTGACGGTGACAGCTACACCGAACGCTATGTGGCCGTCGACATCTGAAGCCGTGCCCACCGCCGGCGCGCCACCCCCCTGACACGCCTCACGCTCACACCGGCACAAGGCTTCACCGACAGCGCCTCCCGCCGACGGTCCGATCGCAGCCCTATGGGCGGCGTCGGCAACGGCTGCGGGACGGGTTCGACCGTCTGCCGGCGAGGGCCGTGAAGTGTGCCGCCTGATCACCGCGGGTGAGTGGACGGCGGGCCTGCCGGCCCGCAGAACGCGGCGAGGCGCGGTACCGCGAGGCTGATGTCGAACTCGCCGTACTCGATGGGAAAGTGCTGGTAGTGCAGGTCGATGAGGTTCTGGTTGGCCAGCCTGCGGATGACGTGGCGCGGCCGCTCGACATCCGGGAGCAACTCGTACAATGACTCTACGTGCAGCCGATGCCCGTCAGCCGCAGCCACTGACGCCAGGACGCGGCGCTCCGGTTCCGAGCAACTGCGCAGCAGACGTGGGAAGAACATGCGGTTGAGCCTGTTCTGCACGTCGATCAGCGTGATCCCCATCGTGGCCTGGTCGATGGGCGAACCCGGCGCGTGACCCCAGGCCACCGCACCCACTGCCTGCAGCAGCCACGGACTGCCCTCACAGAAGTCCACCGCAGCAGCCAGTGCCTCGTTACTGAACCTGACGCCTTCCCCGGCTGCGGGCTCGGTGAGAGCGCGGCGCGAGTCCGCCGCTGTGAGCGGTTCCAGACGCTCATAACTGAGCGTCTCAGCACGGGATATATAGGAAGTGACCATGGTGGGGTCTGCCATCTCCGCGCCCGTGGCCTGCCAGGACGGGAAGAGGCCGGAGCCGAGGAAGGACACCGGCAGGGCGCGCTGGGCCGCCGCGTGCAACGCTGCATTGAGCGCGTACAGGTCCTCATTGGGGATGATGTGGACCTCATCCAACGCGAACAGCACACCGATGCCCTGCAGCCGGGCAATCTCCCCGATCTCCAGGACCAGCCGGCGCAAGTCGAGCTCGATGATGCCCGTGTCTGCTGTGCCGGTGACAGCCTCGGCGTTGATGTCGAGCCGCAGACCCGCGACCGACACCGAGGCGAACGCCTTGAGGATGCCCAGCGCGCGGCGCACCCGGTCGGTGAAGCGGTGCCGGGTGCTCATCTCCAGCAGAACGTCCCGCGCCATGAGAGCGATGAGCGCGGACATCTGTGTGCCAGGGATGGCCTCCTCGGCACCGACGAACCAGCCCCGCTCGCGGGCGCGCTCCACCATGAGGTTGAACAGCACTGTCTTCCCTGAACCCCGAGCCCCGGTGATCAGCGGCGCGTCGTCGGACCGGCCCGCCTCCAACCGGTCCAATGCCACGTCGAAACGATCCAGGATGCTGCCCCGGCCCACAAAGACCGCGGGGCGCGTTCCGGCGCCGGGGCTGTAGGGCGAGGACCGGAGATCCATGGCTCACAACTATAGAAACCAAGTGACGGGCAGCGGGACGCGTTCGTCATGTTGCGCCCAGCTTTCCGAGTGGCCCTCAGCACCCAGGAACTGCGCGGCCTGGAGCTGGAGGACGGCATCTCCCGCCTCGCCCGCAACCGGCTCAAGCAGCTGGTCAAGGAAGGAGGCCGCCGCTGGCTTGGACGACTCCGACAGCTACGTCCGGCGCCGCCTGCACAACCGCCGGCACACCGTCATAGAGGACGCGCTGTAACCCGATTCCATTCCGTCGGCGACGTCATCACATGCACCGGCGAACACGCCGGACCGAGATCCGCCTCACCAGCCACAGCCCCGCTGCGACCTCGCCACCTCTTCCCGCATGAAGGGACACGCCGCGATGTTGGGGGCCTTCCTCTGCGCCATCACTTTGTCGTGCAGCTCGCACAGCGGCTCCGGCGGGTGAGAGTGGCGGCCGATTCGCTGATCGTGTTGGACAGCTCCGCTGTTCCGGTGCCCGCGTTCGCGCGCGGCGTGCCGGCGGTGGCCGACGCCTTCGACCGCCACGCCTGGCTGCCCGCCGCGGCGGACCTCAAGAAGCACCTCCTCGCCCGGTTCTCGCCGGAGAGGCCATGGGGCTGCTGGTCGGGGTGGCGGGCCGCTCACGGCAGGGCTCGGCGTCAAGGGCGTGGCTACCGTTCCTGGGGTGCGCTGAACGAGGTCCTGGCTGCCCTGCCTGGGGGGAATCTTCCGGCCGTCCGGCCGAGACCGTGCGTGGGAGACCGGCCGACCTCAGCGGGCCGAGGGACCTCGGTGGCGTCGGGGGCACATGGGCGGCGCCGGCGGGCGCCTGCCTTGACACGGGTGGTGGAACGCCGGGTTCCGGCCGCGGCGGTCCTCTCGTGCGCCGGTGTCCGGAAGCGGTCACCCCTCGTTGCCCCGCCTCCCACGGCCACCGAGGATGGGCCGCGTGGTGCCGGGGTGCGCCCCGGACGGCGGGGGGACTCCGCCATCGTGACCTGACACGGGTGACATGCCGAAGGGAGGCACGCGTTGACAGCGCCACACCTTGCCGCCGGCCACCTGACTTCCGGCCTGGACCGGCTGGAGCAGGACGGCTACGCCGTCGTGGAACGGCTCGGCGGGCAGCGCCACGCCATCGAGTTGTTACAGCGGATCGGCCACTTTCTGCCGCAGTACACAGGCACCGTCGAGCACGAGGTCGTCCACCGCCCCGGTCATGAGGGCCGGGCCTACTCCCAGAGCCGCAACACCATCCGGGCCCACACCGAGGCACCCGGCTGGGATCCCAGTCCGCGCTATCTGGCCCTGTACTGCCACCGCCAGGCCCGCTGCGGCGGTGGGCACACCGACCTGCTGGACCTGCACACCCTGCTCGGGCTGCTCGGTTCCGACGACACGGCCCTGCTGACCGGCGCCGCGCTTGCCTTCCCCGGCCCGGACGCCGATCAGGAGGGCCACCGGCCGCTGACCGTGCCGATGCTGTCGTACGACGGGAAGCGGCCCGTTCTGCGGTTCAGCTACAACCTGCTCACGGCCGCCGACTACGACGCTCCCCTGGACGCCGCTCCGCCATCGGAGCACCTGCCGCTGGGGCAGCGGGGCATCGACCTCGCGCATCGGGTCGGCGCGCTGTTCGCGCAGCACCGCACGCGAGTGCTCATCCCGGACGGTGCGCTGCTGATCTGGGACAACCAGCGGATGCTGCACGCGCGTTCACAGTACGCGGACGAACGCCGCCATCTCACCCGGTACTGGATCGCCGCATGAGCGCGGTGCACACCGTCGCCCCACCTCCCGTGGGCACCCGCACGCTCTCCGGACGGCGCCTGGCCGCACTGGTGCGCGAACGGTGCGGGGACGAACAGCTCGCACACGACGTGGACGTGGTCGCGCGGATCCTCCCGTTCAAGGTCAGCGGGCATGTCGTGGACGAGCTGATCGACTGGTCGCAGGCACCCGACGATCCGCTGTACCGGCTGGTGTTCCCGCACCGCGACATGCTGACATGGGATCAGTACGCTGCGGTGGAGCGGGCGCTGGCGTCGCCAGGGGCGCTGCGCGCGGCCGTCGCGGACGTACGGCGTCAGCTCAATCCGCATCCGGGCGACCAGCTCACCCGTAACGTTCCGCACGGGCCGGACGGAAGCCCGGTGGACGGCCTCCAGCACAAGTACGCCCGGACCGTGCTCGTCTTCCCGCGGCAGGGGCAGACCTGCCACAGCTACTGCGCCTACTGCTTCCGCTGGGCACAGTTCGTGGGTGAGCCGGACCTGCGCATGGCCGATGACGGCCCGGCTGCGATGGCCGCGTATCTGCGCCGTCATCCCGAGGTCACCGACGTGCTCTTCACCGGCGGAGACCCGCTGATCATGCGCGCGGAGATCCTGCGGCCGTACATCGACGCTCTCCTCGCACCCGGCCTGGAACACGTCGTCACCGTGCGCATCGGGACCAAGGCCCCCTTGTTCCACCCCGCCCGGCTGACCGTCGCCCCCGACGCCCCGGCGCTGCTGCGCCTCCTCGAACGGGTCGTGCTCGCGGGACGGCATCTGGCGGTGATGCTGCACATCTCCCACCCTCGCGAGCTGGCCCCGGACAGCACGCGGGCGGCCCTCGCCGCCCTGCGCGGCACCGGCGCCCAGTTGCGCTCGCAGGCGCCGGTGGTACGGCATGTGAACGACAGCGCCGAGGCCTGGGCCGAGTCCTGGCGCGCGCAGGTCGCCCTGGGCATCCATCCGTACTACCAGTTCGTGGAACGGGACACCGGCGCCCAGCGCTACTTCGGGCTGCCCCTGCACCGCGCCTACGAGATCCACCGGGACGCCGTCGAGTCGCTCTCCGGGCTCGGGCGCACCGCGCGCGGGCCGGTGATGTCGACGACCGAGGGCAAGGTGATCGTCGACGGGGTGACGGAACTGCCGGACGGGACACGGGCGTTCGCGCTGCGCTACCTCCAGGCACGGGAGAGCGGACTGGTGGACCGGCCCTTCCACGCGCACTGGGACGCGGAGGCGCAGTGGTGGTCGCAGCTGCGGCCACTGGGCTCCTACGACCGCCGGTTCTTTCCGGATACGGACAGGACGGGCGGCCCCTGAGCGGGCAGGCCCGCCGGACCGGCGTGGGCGTCGCGCTCGCCCTCCTGTCGGCCTGCTGCTTCGGCACCGGCGGTGCGGCGACCAAGGTGCTCGGCGAGGCCGGTCTCGCCCCGCTGCAGATCAGCCAGGCCCGCCTCAGCCTCGCCGGGGTGCCGCTGCTGGCGATCGCGCTGATCCGCAGCCCGCACGGCCTGCGGGTCGCTCCACGGGACTGGCCCGTGGTGGCGGCTGTGGGAGCGGGGTCCTTCGCGGGGGTGCAGACCCTGTGCGCGATCTCCGTAGCCCGCATCCCGGTCGGCGTCTATGTGGTGCTGCAGTTCCTGGCACCGGTGATCGTGGTGGTGTGGCTCCGGGTGCTGCGCGGGGTGCGGCAGCCGGCGCCCGTCTGGCTGGGCACGGTCCTGGTGGTGGCGGGGCTGTTGCTGGTGGGGCAGGTGTGGTCGGGGACGCGGCTGGACGGAGTCGGGGTGCTCACCGCGCTGGGGGCGGCGGTCGCGCTGTCCCTGCGGTTCCTGCTCGCCGGGCGGGCGCTGGCCCGGCACGACGCCACGGCCGTGACCGCGCTCGGCGTCAGCGTGGGCGCGGTGGTGGTCGACCTGGCGCGTCCGGTCAGCGCCTTCCCCTACCGGAGGCTGGGTGCCCCCGCCCGGGTGGGCGAGGCGATGGTGGTGCCGCTGTGGGCGGTGCTGTTGTGGACCGCCGTCGTCTCCACACTCCTGGCCTGCCTCTGCGCGCTCGCGGCGCAGCGCTTTCTGGCGCCGGCCACGGCGAGCGTGCTGTCCACGGTGGAGGTCGTCGCCGGAAGTGGGACGGGGCTGCTGTTGCTCGGAGAGCGGGTGACGGCCGCGCAGGGCGCCGGTATCGGCGTCGTTCTCATGGGCGCGGCTCTGGCCCAGCTGCGTGCCGGAACGGCGCGGACGGCTCGTGCCCGGTGGCGGCGGGCGGCATAGGACCCCGCTCGCCGGCACCGGGCGGGGCGTGCCTGAGACCGCGGGAGACCTCCGGCTGCCTGCGCCCGTGGTCCACTCCGCCCTGGAGCGGCCCGCCGCCGAAGGGCTGCTGACGGGTCCGCGCGGACAGTGCGCGAGCGCGCCAAGGACCTGCGCCGCGAGGCCCTCAAGGGGTTTTCGTGGAGGTCGGCCCCAGGGCGCCAGGGGTGCCCACTGCTCGTCGGTCAGCGGGCGCATGCGCCCGCTCGTGGACGAAGCCCCTCATGTCCGCCCGGAGTTGGGAGACTCGACCTGACGACCTCGTGCGTGGTTGGCCGTGGCTCGGCACCAGGATGGCTCGTTGAGTTGTGCAGGGTGGGGGCTGGGGCGTGTGAGTTGATCGGCCTACTGGTAAGCACCCGGGCGCCGACGCTCAGACCAGAATCACCGACGGCACGCAGATCCGGGTGCTGCGCCCGGCGGCAGATCGCAAGGACCGGGCCAAGTTCATCTCCGGCAGGACCAAGCAGAACGCCGTGAAGTCCATGGACCTCACGGACGCCGAAGGGCGCGTGCTGTACTGCGGTCCCGTCCGGCCGGGCGGTTGCGCCGACATCACCCACGCCCGGCAGCTCGGCTTGGTCAAGCTGCTGGCCGACGGACCATTCATGGCGATCCTCGGCCGCGCCCCGATCGCCTTCACCACCGAGTCGGTTCGCTTCCAGTTCACCACGGCGACCAAGCCGACCGTCCTCAGCGAACGGACAGCAAGCCTCCTTGCCGCTCAGGCGGCGCTGATGGCGGCAGCTCCGCTGCCTCGGGCTGGTGCGCGGTGTCCACCCGTTCGGGTACGGCCGACCGCCCTTCCGTTTCGGTGCTTTCGTCCGGATCCATGATCCGTCTGGATGGCGTCCTCTCGGACGCCCTGTGCTGGCCAGGAAAGGGCGGATCGCATGACAACAGCAGACGGAGAGCCGATCGCGTCGATCACCGACGCGACACTCGCCGATATCGCCGGCAACGGCATCTGGCGCGGCGCGAGCCTCGACATCAACCCGTCGGTGCTCGCCGTCGCCCGGGCGCTGCTCGCGGCCGTCCAGGGCACCGCCCCGGCCGGCACGCTCCCCGAGGAGTTGCAGGAGCTGGTGGCCGGCGTTCGTCGGCGTGCCGAGGTCACACTCCAGCGTGTCCCCATGGCGGAGGCGGTCAGCCTCTCGGCGTTCGCGATCAAGCAGAACGCTTCGGAACCGCGCCCGGTGGTCATCGTGCCCGCCGGGTGGAACCCGTACGGCTGGCTGCCGTTCATGGCCGGCTACCTCTCGCTGGCGGTACGCGGCTACCACGTGCTGGCGTACACCCCACGGGGCATCGGCAAACCAGGGCTGGTGTCCACGTCCGAGGGGTTCATCGACGTCGCCGGTCCGGTCGACTGGGCGGACGGATCGAAGGTGATCGACCACGTGCAGGCGCAGTTCGCGCCGAGCAAGGTCGGGTTCATGGGCGTGTCCTACGGTTCCGGGATCAGCCAGCTGGTCGCCGCGCACGACCGGAAGGACCGGGTCGCCGCCGTGGCCGCGCTGAGCACCTGGGGCAACCTCGCCACCAGCCTCTATGACAACGGCACCCGGCACGAGGAGGCCGTACGGAAGCTGATCGAGTTCACCGGCGGCGCGGAGGAGGAGAAGTTCGACGAGAAGACGCGGCGCATCCTCCAGGACTTCCGCGACGGGCGGAACATGGAAGGCGTGGTGGCCTGGGGCACCGAGCGCTCCCCGGAGACCTACGTCGACATCACCAACGCGCGAGGCATCCCGACCTTCTACTCGAACACCTGGCACGAGAGCTTGTTCCCCGTCGGCGAGGCGATCGCCGTCTTCGAGAAGCTCACCCCACCCAAGCACCTGAACCTGTGGATCGGTGACCACGGCGCCCCGGAAGGTGCCGGCATCACCGGAGTGCTGACCGGCGTGGCCTTCCCCGGCCTGCTGACACCCACGCGGGAGGCCTACGCCTGGCTCGACCACCACCTGCTCGGCGAAGCCAACGAGGTGCCCGACTGGCCGGTGGTCAACAGCCAGGTCATGTTCACCTATGAGACTACCCCGGCCGTCGGCGGCGGCAGGCGCATCACCGCCCCGGCCCGACGCGAACCGCTCCCGTCCTGGACCGATGCCACCACCGCCACCGAGGCCTGGTACCTGAACGGCAACGGCGGCAACGGCGACGGGACCCTGTCCGACAAGCCGTCCACGGGCTGGAGCCGCGACTTCACCGCCGGCCACGAGACCAGTGCCACCGCGATGGACGACATCATGGAGACCGGGCAGAAGGAGTGGTTCGGCAACCCGAAGCGCTACGATCCGGCCGGCTTTGAGCGGACCCGGATGCTGGTCTGGTCCACCGAGGAACTGGCGGGCGGCCGCCGGATCCGCGGCACCGCCCGCCTCCGGCTCACCGTCCGGATCGAGGAGGCCGGCGCCGCGACCCTGGTCGCTTACCTCTTCGACATCGCCCCGGACGGCAGCGCCCGCATCATCACCCACGAGCCTTTCACCGCCACCGGCCTGAGCGCCCACACGGACCGGACCGTCAGCTGGAGGCTCCAGCCGACCGCCTACGACCTGCCCAACGGCCACCGCCTCGCCCTGGTCGTCAACAGCCGCGACAAGCTCTACGCGTTCACCGGCACCCAGGGCGGCACCACCACCATCAGCTCCCCGATCGGAGAGGAAGCCATCCTGGAGCTACCGCTCGGCTGAACGGCATCCCGGCGTGTACGGGCGGTTCCGCACCTGCGGCATCCGCCCGTACAGGTCAGGGCCCTCGAATCCCAGGGCCGTCGCCAGCGACGCCAGGGTCGCGTGGACGCGCGCGTTGCCACGGTCCGCCCGTTCGCGGTGTTCGGCCGGCCAGTCCGCCGGCCGAAGTCCTCGGGGCCGTAGAGCATGAGGGCCGCCTCCTCGGGGTGGGCGCGCTCGCTGCCGGCGAAGCCGGCCGAGGTGGGAGCGTTGATCGACGGGCTGGCGAGTGAGAACGACAGGCTCTGGCCGAAGGCGCCGTGGCTGCCGATGCGGCTGGACCGGCCGCTGGGGTCGGGGACCAGGGGCGGGCACGGCCCGGTCCGCTACCGAGTGGCCGCCTATGTCCCGTCCGTCTGGTGAGGTTCGCCTTCACCGCGCCACGCGGCTTCGACGGCTTCCATGACTTCGCGGTCCTGACCGACAGGGGGCGGACGGACCCGGTGACCGGCTGGTCCCACCGGCCGACCCGTACGGCGCGGAACGCGTCGGCGACCAGGGGCGTTCCACGAACGCTGTTGTGGAACCGGGTCCCCATCCTCGGGTGGGTGCGCCGGTCGGCGCGGGTGCCGATACTCGCCCTGTGTCCGTTGACCGCCATCACCGTGATCGCCTGGGAACGTGCCTCAGAGCCGGACCGGGCGCACCAGGCGGACCGGGAGCGCTTCGACGCTGTTGCCGATGAAGCTGCGCTGGCGGGGCAGTTCGGCCTCGGGGACAGCGAGGTCGAGGTCCGGGAAGCGGGTGAAGAGCCGTTCCAGGGCGATCGTGGCCTCGAGGCGGGCGAGCGGGGCGCCCACGCAGTAGTGCGCACCCTGGCCGAAGGAGAGGTGCCGGGCCGCGCCGGGCCGGGTGACGTCGAAGCGGTCGGCGTCCGGGCCGTGGAAAGCCTCGTCGCGCCCGGCGGCGGTGTAGCCGGCGAGGACCGGGGTGCCCTGCGGGATCACGGTGCCGCCGAGGGTCAGATCGCGGGTCGGGTAGCGGAAGGGGAACCAGCTGACCGGGCCGTCCCAGCGCAGCGTCTCGTCCACCACGTCCGACCAGGTGGCCCGGCCGTCCAGGACCAGCGCCAGCTGGTCGCGGTGGGTGCACAGTGCCCGTACCGCATTGCTGATGAGATTGAGGGTGGTCTCGTGGCCGGCGACCAGCATCAGGCGCATCGTGCCGATGAGTTCGGCCTCGCTGAGCCGGTCGCCGCCGTCCTCACGGGCGGCTATCAGGGCGCTGGTCAGGTCGTCACCGGGGGCGGCCCGGCGGGCGGCCGCGATCGTGCCGAGCAGCTCGACGAGCTCGCGTACGGCGGCCATCACCTCCGCCGGGGTGGTGTCGGTGGCGATGATCACCGTGTAGGTGAGGTCGTGCAGCCGGCCGCGGTGCTCGGGGTCCACGCCGAGCAGTTCGCAGATGACGCTCATCGGGAGCGGGAGCGCGAAGTGGGTGCGGAGGTCCGCGATGCCGTCCGGGTCCTCGGCGGCGGCCCGGCCGAGGTCGTCGAGGAAGCCGGCGGTCAGCTCCTCGATACGAGGCCGTAGCCGCTCTACCTGCCGGGCGGTGAAGGCGTTGCCGACGAGGGAGCGCAGCCGGCGGTGGTCGGCGCCGTCGGCGGTGTGCATGCCCTGGGCGTTGGCGAAGACCCGTAGCGGCCAGTCCGCGGGGATCGTGCCGTCGTTCAGGGCCGGGCAGTGGCGGGCGTCCTTGGCCACGTCCGGGTGGGAGAGGAACTCCTTGAGCGCGTCGTGCCCCAGGACGACCGCTGCGGGCACCCCGCCGGGCAGGACGATGTCCGCAACGGGCCCCCGGGCCCGCAGGTCGGCGTTCAGGGCGTGCGGGCAGCCGCCGGTGGGGTCGACGACGTGGGCGGGTGTGGGAGCGGGGGTGTGGGACGACAAGCCGGGACTCCTGACAGTGTGAACGAATACCGGCCAACAGTGCGATGTCGAAGGCCCCTTGTACAAGTCCGCCCCGCCGACGTCTCGGCCGAGGGTGGTCCGGCCCGACCAGCCCGCTGGCTTCCGAAGCCGGGGACCGGCGACTCCAGCCTCGCCTGCCGTCTTCGAAGCCGGGGTCCTCGTCGGGGCCGGTGAGCGCGCGGTCGTGGTGGAGCAGTGCGAGCGCGCCGGGTGGTTCGGGGCCGTCGCCCAGTCGGTGAGGCGGGGGATCGACTCGGCGGCCTGGTCCGGGTGGCCGGCGCGTACCGCTGCCTTGACGAGATCGGGCAACAGCCGGGCGACAGCGCCGGATGGCCCACCCGGCCGCGCACTGCCTCCGGGTGGACGAGCGCGCTGTCGGCAGCGCCGAGCCCGAGGCCGAGCAGACCGAGGGCCCGGTGAGCGTGGGCGTCGGCGCGCTCCCGGGCCGCCTCGCCGAGGTCGACGCACCGGTCCTCGTCGCCGCGCAGGGCGGCCGGCGTCGCCAGGGCAGCCGGCGGCTGACCTGGATGGCGACGGAAGAGGACGGCACCGCGGTCGCCGTCGCCGGCCTGCGGCTGTTCACCCGGCCCGGACAGGAGCACCTGGCCGAGCTGGAACTGCACGCAGCCCCCGAACACCGCCACCGGGGCGCCGGATCCCGCCTGCTGTCGGCCGTCGCCGCCTGCCGTACGGAGAACCGGCGCAGCCTGGTCGTCGCGACCGGCGCCGACGGCCCGGGCGAAGCCTTCGCCGAGCGGTGGCACTCCAAGCCGGTCCTGACCCTCGACCACCTGGTCCTGGAGCTCGGCCGACTGGACCAGGACGCGATCCGGGCGAGTCGCCGACGCCGAGCACCCCGGCCACCGGCTCACCGTCGGCTACACCGAAGTCGTCCTCCCTCACGGCGCGTCGCCGCGAGCCCAGCAGTACGACACCGCGGTCGTGCCCGCGCACCGAGGGCATGGTCCGGGGCTGTGGCTGAAGGCCGCGATGCTGCGCCGGCTGCGCGCTGAACACCCCGGTGTCACCGAGGTCGAGACCGACAACGCCGAGGACAACGTCCACATGCTGGCCGCCAACGCGGGGACCGAGGTGTGCGCGGTACGCGGGTTGACCGCGCGGGGGGAGACAGGCGGGACACCGGTTTGCGCGCCCGCAGGGGGGACCGGCAGGCGCCGTGGGCGATGCGGTGATCCTTGCGCCCTCTCAGTGCGAGGACGACCTCGCCCGGCGCTTCACCTGCATTGCGCCGCTGAAGCAGGCACGGTTACTTCTCCGGCCGAGCGTCGTGACCCCCCACGGTCGCCGGAGGCCCGATCGGATGCCGCCCTCTACCTGTCCATGATCTCCTGACCCACCGCTGTCACGGGACACATCGCGACCGGAATCAGGTGGGATGCCTGCCGGAACTCTCCGGGTGGTGGCGGGAGCGCGGCGGCGCCTCGTCAGGCCGGTTCCGTGAGGCCGGTGGGGACTTGCCATTCGTAGCGGCGGCCCTTGTTGGTCAGGCGCAGGCCGTTCTTGAACACGGCGAGCCCCAGTTCGCTGGCGGCCTTCGCGACGAGCGGGGCGGTGTCGCCGGTCTTGCCGTAGCCGAAGTTCATCACGGACCCGGCATCGAGCGCGGTCTTGGTGTAGTCCGCTGCCGGAACGTTGACGAGGTCGGCGGCCTTGTCTCCGGCCAGGTGACGGATGAGGGTGGGCCCGGCACCGGCGAAGGCCGGTCCGGGCAGTACCTCGCGGATGAAGTCGAGGATCGCCTTGGTCAGGGTGATGCCGGCCTGCGACGGTTTCTGCTGGCGCTTCAGGATGGTGTCGAACAGGTCCGCGCCGTCGTCGAAGGCGGGCGGGTTGAGCTGCTGGTCGACGCCCAGGACATGCCCGACGACCCGCCATACGTGGAAGAACGCGTCCCGGTCCTGGCGCGGCAGGTCGACGCCGAGGCGCGCCAGCCCCCGGGGGATGACGATCGAGAAGCTCATCAGTGTCCCGGCCAGGTCCTCCTGGTTGACCGGCAGTCCCCAGGCCCGGTTCCAGTCGTCCTGGCGACTGACGTGGTAGCGCATGGTGGCGTGGAGCAGGCGGATCTTCTGGGCCGAGCGCAGCCCGTGCCCCCGCGGTCCCAGGCCGCCGTCGTCGAGGACGTCGACGACGAACTGCGAGGTCTCCATCAGCCTGCGGTACACCCCCGAGGTCAGCCGCTGCGAGCGCGCGAGCACCTCGGCGCCGTCACCGCACCCGTAGCACAGGGGGAGTGAACTGCAGAGCAGCGTCGCGACGATCAGCGCCTCGTAGCGGCCCAGAAGGGCCCGACCGCGCTCGATCAGTGCTGGATCGGCCCACTGGGGTAGTACCGAGGTCGCCTCGAAGTAGTCCTGGAGCCGCGGCGGCAGAGTGGCGGGCAGCGCCTCACTGTTCTTGTCGAAGCCGCGCAGGGCCTGCCGCACGTCATCCTGTCTGCCCAGTTCGTAGATCTCGGTGATTGCGGCGTCGCCTGCCCCGTCACCCTTCTGCCGCATCCGGTCCAGTACTTCGTCCGTCCACACACCGGCAGGCATCTTCGGCCTCCTCGAAAGCAGGTCAACGACCAGGAGCCCCATCCCTATCAGCCCGCAGCGATCCAGAGTGGGATCGTCACCCGTACGCGGGAAGGAGCTGCGGCGTGCTCTTCTGCCCGGATGATCTTTGAGTCCCGTCTCCATGCACTTCCCGGTCACCATGTCGGCGCCGACCGCCACCTTGAGGCCGGATCGGCGCCTCCGGCACCACTCGCTGGAACAACTCCCACAGCTCATCCGGCACCAGCCGCTCAACGATTCCCACACCGGCAGGCTGTCGAAGCCGCCAAACGCCGTTCTCCGGTTGGTCGACCTGCTCAGGGCACGCCGGACAGGCGAGAAGGTCGCGGTCGGGCCCGGCGCCGACCGGCTGCACGCCGGTCTGGACACGGTCATCTCGACCATGAACGCGGACCCCGTCCTACGGGCGCAGATCGCCGATGAACAGGCCGAGGCAGCCCTGCTCGCAACCCAGTTCACCAACCTCCACCTGGGAACCATCGACCACTGCATGTTCGACGCCCCGGAGGCCGAGTGCCAGAACGAACTGCCCGCCGATCAGCGCGCCACGGCCCCCTGATTGGCGCCTGCCAACCCGACCTCTGCCGCAACTCCGTGATCACCCGACGACACGCTCCGATCTGGATCGCCGAGGAAGACGACCTCACAGCCAGAGCCCAGGCCCAGGACCCGACCTTGTCCCCACCCGGCCGCGAAGCCGTCCTGATCCGTCTTGCCGACGTCCGGCGCATCACCCGCGCGCTTCGACAAGAAGGAGTCACCCGCGGATGCCGGTGTCCGCCAAGACCGCCACCAAGCTCCGCGAGGCCATGGCCCGGCTACTGGCCGGCGAGCCCTGCACACCGACGGCGCCCTCACCAAGGAGAACCTCGCCCAAGAAGCCCAGGTCAGCCACGCGACCGTCCACCGCGCCGACGACATCCTCGCCGAGTGGAACGCCAAGGTCGCCCGCCCAGTCCTCCGCACCCCCGGCGAGGTCACCCGGGACGAGACGATCGCCCAGCTCCGCAAGCAGCTTCGTGAGGCGAGAGCCGAGATCACGCAGCTCAACGGCACACTCGACGCCCTCGCGACGGTGACCGCGAACATCTACCACGAGAACCAGGCCCTGAAGAAGCGCGACAACGACCGAAGACTCGCCCCTCACCCCGCCTCCGACTGAGCATGCGCCGAAGGAGAAGGGGTCACGCAGGCAGTCGAACATATGCGCCGTGAGTAGCGTGCCGAGCACCGCGTGGCGCCACTTGCGTGCACTTGGACGGGTTCACCGCGAAATCGGCGTTCGAACACGGTCGCATAGCAACCGGGTTCAGTCTGGGTGCTGAGCAGCTCCAGGGCTTCCAGGTAGACGGCCAGGGCCTCGGCGTAGGCGTCTTCCTGGCCGCTGCTCCCCGAAGTCTCGAAGGACTGGCCCAGGCCATGGAAGCGAACGGCCCGTCGCGCGCAATTCATGGTGCTCCTGTTCTGGGTCAGGAGCACCTTGGTTTGGTCCAGGACGGCTCGCGCCTGTGTGCGATCGCCACAGCCGATGAGGCAATCGCCGAAGGCGATCATGGTCGTGGTCAGGTCGCTGATGAACAGTGATCCGGACCGTACGGGCCGATCCCTCCGTCTGTCAGGTTGGCGGTGCGCGCCGGGAGGAATCAGCAGGTCTTACGGTAGGGCATCTCGGGAAGGTACGTCTTCCAGTCAGCCCGGGACAGCGGGGCGCCCGCGCGTTCGCAGACGGTGGCTGCAACTTGGTCCGGGTCGATCACGTTTTTATGCCAGGCCACATGCTCACCTGCTGAATAGACGGTCTTGTCGTCCGGGCTGAAAGCGGCGGACAGGATTCCGTCCCCGGCGGTCGGTAATGACGAGCCAAGGGGTTGCTGAGAGGCCACGTCCCACAGCTGCAGCGTGCCCTGTGATCCTGCCACTGCCAATGTGCTGCCGTCATGGGAGAATGCCAGTGCGGCTATTCCTTCCAGGTCTTCCTGGCGGCCGCTGCTGAAGCTGCCGGTGAGTACTCCCAGTCGGTGGCGGATTGCTCCGTCCCACAGAGCTACTCGGCCATCTCCGTCCTGGACCGCAAGGTATTTTCCGTTTGCGCTGAACGCGAATACGGCGTCACCGAAACCGTCGAGCGCTTCCCTTCCTGAACGTGAACTGATCATCTTGCTGCTGTTGGTGAGCAGCAACCTCCCGTCGGAAGTGATAGCCGTCAATTCTCCACCTGCACCGGTTGTGGTGCCGTCTTTGGTGTAGTGGAGAGTTTCCAAAGTTTTACCGCTCCGCACGTCACGGACGGTGACGCCATTGTGCTGCATTTCCGTCGTCATTATTTTCTTGCCGTCCGGACTCAACAACATTCCCGTGAGGCCAGATTCCGGGTCCACTCTGGCCATCGAGAAGGTGTTGATTACCCGGTGTTGAGGGACACTCCACACCTGAATATGGTCGGGATATGAGACATTTTCCATATCTCCCATCCCGTATGCGAACGTCTTTCCGTTGGCGCTGAGTGACATGAGTTCGATTGGCTCAACCGCCTCAGCCGGGGGCGGGAGGGCGATCCGCGGCGGCCGTGTGATGACGTGCCCGTCGACTGCATCGCGCAGTTCGAACTGTTCGCTGCGCCCGTGTCTCCAGGCCCGCCCTATGGTGGTGCCGTCGGCGCTGAAGACTGCATAACGGGCCGACTGCTGATGCCAATCAGAGTCCGCTGTTGGTCCCATGTCAAGCGAGTTCACGATGGTGTCTGCTGTCAGGTTGTCGCTGACGTAACGGATTTCGCGGCTTTCCATGTCCAGATGCAGGTCGCTCGTGGATTGCGTGACCAGCGGATATCGTAATACCGGAGCTTCCGGGTGACTCACCCGCCAGAGCAGGATTTCACTGGAGCCGGCACTGGCGATGAACCGGCCGTCCTTGCTGAAAGAAAATGCGCTCAGCGAGCGCTGCGGGAGGGCTGCAAGCTTCCTGCCCGAGGGAAGCTCCCACCGCTGGATACTTTGCCCGTCATCGAAAACCAATGAGTGGCCGTCCGGGCTGATCTCCATGCCATAAGCAGTGTCCTGAGGATCTGGTACGCACAGCTTTTTTGGAAACCAGTCGCTGGCTAGCCGTGCGTCTCGTCGTACATCCCATAATTCCAACGGGCCATGCTGCGGACAGTACGCGAGAAGACGTCCGTCCGGACTGGCGGCCATATAGGTGAAGGTGTCACGCAAGATCTTCCGGACGAACAGACGTCGTTGATGCCGTATGTCCCACAGTTCGATCCGGCCTCTGTTGCCGACGACCAGTGTCTGGCCGTCAGCGCCGAAATGGTGTCCTGCCCAGTTTCCAGGCAGCCGGTCCTGGGCCGGCCCGACCGCATGCCCGCGAAAGCGTCCCTGACGGATGTCCCACAGTCTGAGGCCCACCCCGTGCACGGTGACCAGCAGACTGCGTGCATCAGGGGTCATATCAACAAGGTTGTCAGCCTGCGTACCCAGACCTTTGAAGGTGCCGATCCTGCGGTGCGTCGCCACATCCCACACCACGATCTGACGCGCTTCGGCAAAGACCAGGGTCCGGCCGTCGGCGCTGAAGAACTGCTGGGCGTCAGCATCGGCGGGGGGTGCAAAGGGTGCTTCCTCCCGCTGGGTCATGGCGCCGATCAATGCGGCACGCGTCTCGGGGGTATGAC
Source organism: Streptomyces sp. NPDC046727 (assembly GCF_040645635.1). Lineage (NCBI taxonomy): Bacteria > Bacillati > Actinomycetota > Actinomycetes > Kitasatosporales > Streptomycetaceae > Streptomyces > Streptomyces sp. NPDC046727. The sequence goes on along the minus strand of NZ_JBEYYR010000022.1, from coordinate 9,584 downwards.
TCGTCTTCCAGGCGGCAACGGCAAGCTGCATCGCCGTGGCCGGGTCGGAGGAGCGCAAGCTGGTGGCGACCGCAGCAGCCCGGCGAGCGACTGTCTGGGTGTGTTGTTGCTGACTAGCCTTGTCTTGCTGCCAGGCAATCACTCCGGCCACAAGGGCGAGGCACAGCAGGACGGCCATCGAGGTGACTACGGCTCGCAGCCGGTGACGTTGCTTCCTGCTGCTGGCACGACTCGCGGCCAGGAAGGCACATTCGAGGCGGGTGAGTCCGTTCTCAGGTTCCGACGCAAACGCCTCCTCCGCCGCGTCCAGCCGTAGTCCCCGGTACAAGGTGCCCGGATCCCGTCCGAGCTCGTCCCAGGCCCGGGCGTCCTGGCTCAATCGGCGGTGCAGGACGAGACGTTCCCGGTCGCCCTCGATCCAGCTACGCAGTCGCGGCCAGGCGGTGAGGAGTGCTTCATGGGCGAGATCGACCGCGTCATCGTCCATGGTGATCAGGCGGGCTCGGGCCAGATGTTCGAGGACGGTTCTGGTGTTGGCGGGATCACCGAAGTCGAATTCCGCATTGTGGGCGGGGCGGCGAGTGTCCGGGGCTCCCTCGCCGGGGCTGATCAGACGCAGAAGGATTCGGCGCACCAGGTCGCACTGGGCGGGGCTGAAGCCTTTGTAGATGTCCTCGGCGGTGCGGGCGATGGCACCGTGGAGGCCGCCGGCCGCCTCGTATGCCTCCTGGGTGAGGGCGCGGCCCTTGCGGCGGTGCCAGGTTTCCAGCAGGGCGTGCGACATCAGTGGCAAGGCGCCGGGTTCGTCTTCGACCTCGTCGAGGATGCGGGCGGTCAGGGCTCGCTCCACGATCATCCCCGCGGCTTGGGCGGGTTTGGTGATGGCCTCGCGTAACTCGTCGCGGCTCATGGGTCCGGCCAGCACGGTCGCGTCCTGTAACGCGGCGGTCAGGGCAGGGTGTTCGGCGCAGCGGCCGAGGAAGTCGGCCCTCACGGCGATGACGACGCGCAGACGACTCGCAGCATCGGTGGCGATCAGCAGTCGGTCGATGAACTGGTCGCGCTCCGCCGGGTCGGTGCAGAGGGTGTAGAGCTCTTCGAACTGGTCGACGATCAGCCACGTCTCACCGTCGGCGTCCTTCGGCAGCAGCCGTTGCTCATGGACGCGCAGAGGATGGTCCCCTGGAGTGAGGACGCGTACGGCGGCTGGCTGCGGGCCGGTCGCCTCCAGGCTGCGCAAGCGCGGGATGAGGCCAGCGCGCAGCAGGGAGGATTTGCCGCTGCCCGACGGACCGAAGACAGCAGTGAAACGACGCGAGCGCGTCAGTTCGAGCAGGCGGTCGGTGAGCTGGTCGCGGCCGAAGAACAGGTCGGCGTCCCGGGGCTCGAAGCGCGCCAGCCCCCGATAGGGAGGCTCCGCACCTTCGTCTGAGGGGCGAGGACGAGCAGCCTCCTCCGCGGCTGCCGCACGCCACCGCGCCTCCCACTCCTCCTGCTCGCCGCCGCAGGCTTGGACGTAGGCCAGGACGACCGGCAGGGTCGGCAGCCGCTCTCCCGCAGCAGCCTGCGACAGCGTGCTTGCCCCCTGCCTGGTGCGCTGCGCCATCGACCGGTACGTCGGACTCCCGGCCTCCGTCCGGAGTTTGCGTAACTCGGCAGCGAACCGCTGAACCGGCCCGGCGTTTGGATCCAATGGGCTTTCCGGACGACCCGCCATGGACGACTCACCTCCCCCGTCCCGCTTCCCCCGCGGACGCGGCGCGATCGCCCGCACGCTACGCACGTTCGCGGCGGAAGAGCAAACAGCAGGCGCCTTCTTCGGTCACCGTCGCACAGCCGGAGGCGTGACCTGCGGTGGCGCCATTGATCAGGGCGGCAGAGACGGCTGCCCATTCAATTCCCGGCCCGCTGAACTCGATGACGAAAGGCCCCGCAGCGAGCACGGCGCCGGCCCTGCTCGTCGCCGCGCAGGCTCGAGGCCATCAGGATCACGACAAAGGAGCAGCACTGTGACTTCACATATGACGCGGGCCAAGCTGATCGCATGCTCGATCGGCGCGTTGACCGCCGCGACCTTGGCGCTGAGCGCCTCCCCGGCCTCCGCAAGCGGTACCTACAGCGGTCAACCCTACGTCTACGGCGCCGGTGCCTTCTCGAACGACTGGGACGACGAGGGCATCCTGTCGACGGGCACCAACACCGCCTCCAACGCCACCTGCCTGTGGCAGAAGATCCTTTGGGCGGACGGCAACCTCACCTCCGCCTCGGACATCGACGGCGTCTTCGGCTCCCAGACCAAGGACGCCACCAAGGCGTGGCAGAGCGACTGGGAGTCCAGCCCCGACGGGGTGGTCGGAAAGGAGACCTTCGGGAAGGCGGGCGACTGGCTGCGGGACACAGACGGCGACGGAGCCGTCGACACGTACATCGGCACCGAACATGTGATCAGCGTCAGCCGAGACGACCAAGGCCGGTACCACTTCTACGACGGTGACGGCAACGGACGGATCGCCGGCTACGACTACCGGACCTGCAGCTGAACCCTGCGCGCCTCTCTCGTGCGGCCTCGCGGTCGCACGAGGGGTGACAGGCCGGCACGTGCCGCTGTGAGCCTGGCTCGCCGATGCAGAGGACATCGCGAGCCGGGCGACGAGTTCCTCTCCGCTGGTCCGCACGACGCGCGGCCGATGTCTTACGGGGGTATGCATCGGCCGCGCCGCGGTTCTCCTGCCGTTCACGGCCATCCACGAAAGGCATTCAACCGTGCATGCGCGTACACACCCTGACCCGGCGCTGGACTTCGACGAGTACGTGCGTAGGCGGCATGACGCTCTGCTGCGCAGTGCCCGGAGCCTGGTCCGCGATCCACTGGACGCTCAGGATCTGCTGCAGACCGCGCTGCTGCGAACGTATGGTCGCTGGGATGACATAGTGGACAAGCAGCTCGCGGACGCCTATGTCCGCCGCGTCATGATCAACACTCGCACGGAGTGGTGGCGGGCCCAGAAGCTGCAGGAGCTCCCCATCGAGCAGTTTCCGGACGCGCCCGTCGGGGACTGCGCCGAGCAGCAGGTCCACCGCGCCCTGTTGATGGACATCCTGCGAGTGCTGGCGCCCCAACAACGCAGCGTCGTGGTGCTGCGGCACTGGGAGCAGATGACCACAGAGGAGACGGCCACCGCCCTCGGCATGGCGCCTGGAACGGTCAAGAGCACTCTGCACCGGGCGCTCGCCCGGCTCCGTCAGGAGCTGCAGCGCCGCGACCCCGACTCCGCTTCGACGTCAGCCGCCGGCCGTGGATGCCCACCGGCTGGCCGCCGGGCACGCTGATGCGCGGGCCGCTCCGCAGCCCCGGCGCCAACGGATATGAGGTGTCCGGGGTGTTCAGTCGCTGTTGTTGGCACGATGACCCCATGGAGAAATGCGAGGACAGCGAGACGCCGTCTGCACGCTGCACCTTGAGGGTGCGGTTGTCCGCCGATCCGGGTGCGGAGGCGGAGACGCATCTGGTGTCGCTGCGAGATTGGCTGGCCGCGGAAGAGGCGCTGCGCGGCCGGGTGGAGCTGCTGGGCCGGACGACGCAGCCGGGGCAGATGGGGGCCGCGCTGGACGTGCTGGCGGTGGCGCTGGGCTCCGGCGGAGCCGGAGCCGTGCTGGCCCGGTCCTTGTCGACCTGGCTGGTGCAACGCCGTGCAGACGTCACCGTGCACATGAGCCGCGGCGATGGGCGGGAGGTAACCGTGGAGGTCCGCCGGACCAGCGATCCCCAGGCGGTGATCGGGGCGGTCGGGCAGCTGCTGGAGGGCGAGGAGGAGTGAGGCAGAGCGCGCCGCGCTTCCCCGATGGTGACGCTTCCCGGGCGGTCCTCATCGGGTGCAGCGACTTCGACGACATCGATCTGCCCGCGATTCCCGCCGTGAAGTCCAACCTCACCGACCTCCGCTCCGCACTCACGGATCAGACACACGGAATCCTGCCTCCGGAACACTGCCGGGTGCTGGCAGATCCAGCCGATCACCGCAGCGTCGGCATGGCACTCGCCCAAGCCGCACGCGAGGCAGACGACCTGCTGCTCGTCTACTACACCGGACACGGGCTCCTGGACGAGGACGGGCTGCTCCACCTCGCCCTGTCCTCCACGGACCCCGGACATGTCGGCTTCACCGGCGTCCCGGCCGACCTGGTCAAGCGTTACCTCGGCCGGGCCCGGGCACGCCTGCGGGTCCTGGTGCTGGACTGCTGCTTCTCCGGCCGCGCGGTGGCCGCCATGACCGAATCGGGCAGCCTGCTGTCGGCCCAACTCGAAGTGAGCGGCACCTACACCCTCACCTCCACCACGGCCACCGCACCCTCCCACGCGCCGCCCGGGCAACGGCACAGCGCCTTCACCGCCGCCCTGCTGGACGCGCTGAACCAGCCGGAACCGCTCACCCTGGACGACATCCACCAGCACATCGACACCGTGCTCCACGGGATGGGGCTGCCGCGGCCGCAGCGGCGCTCCGTCAACGCCGCCGGGGACCTCGCCCTCGTCCGTGGCCCCGTCCAGCCGCAGGCAGGGCCGCAGACCGGCAACGAGGGAGAGATCCGCTTCCGGCAGCAGCCGCCCGTCCCGCCGGCCAATCGCCTCCGCGACACCGTCCTGTACATCCTGATGCTCGCTGTGCTCATCGCGACGGGCGTGCTGTTCGAGGGGTGGTTCGCGACCTTGATCGCCGCTGCCGGTACAGCCCTCTTCCTCGGTCTGGTCCTCCTCCTGCTCTTGCTTCGAAGAGACGTCCACTACGACCTTGTCGTCAACGGCGACGGGTTGGGCACCGAGCACGGGACACACTCAGCTCACATGCCGTGGAAGGATGTCGAGTTCGTCGGTGTACTGCGCAGGGCGCCGGGGACCGTACTGGTCCCCAACGTGCTCATCGTGCGCCTGAAGGCCGACGCACCGCGCCCGACAGGGTTCCACAAAAGGCTCAACCGACGTCTCCCGGACCAGCGCTACGTCATCGCGGGAATGTTGGGTACCTACGGCGCCGACCCCATGCGCCTGCGCTCGGCGATCGAACACTTCGCTGGCGGCCTATACCGCACCGACCAACAGCTGCTGGAGATGGACCCACGGCTGCGCTGAGGGGCGGAGTCGGCAAGCCCCGGCTTGATAGCGCGATCTAGGGACAGCCGTCCGTTGAGACAGCTCATGCGCTGAGACTCCCGAACTGTTCCTAACGCCCGTCCGGTGGAGGGCGGGTTCAGGCTGTCGTTGACGCGATCATCGACGGGCCATGTCCTCGGCCTGGGGACGGCTGCCCGCGAGCTACTCGAAGAGAACCACTCACCCTTCCGCTACGAGCCCACCGACCGCCTGTTCTAGTTACGCCTCCTTCACCGACTGGTTCCGCGCAACTGCTGTCTGGAGACAGTGGTGTAGCCCGGTTGAACAGGTGCCACAGGGCTTGAGCATGCCAGTCCCGGCCGAGCGTCGGCGCCGACAGCGCGCGTTGGCGCCCTGCGGCCCGCGCTGGTCCTCGGCGTTCATCAGCCCGGTCTGCCGGCCGACCAGGCTGCGTACGGACGGCGGCTGCCGGAGGAGTTCGAGCTGCACGACCTGCCGGTCGGCAGCGTCGAGGACGCCTTCAGGCCGGCGAGATCAACTGGGACAGCCTGCGCTCACGGTCATCGGGCCCGGGCAGCTGTGCTGAAACCGGCCGGGCCGCCCCGATGAGATTGGCGGCGGCCACCGTCTGCCCCTGCGGACGAGGCGGTCTACAGCACGCGGGGTCTTCACCCCGGCTTTTGGCAGCTGGGCTGGACCTGGCACGGTTCCTCTCCGGCCCTGCCGACCCATTCACGGGCACCAGCTGGGGTTCCAGTAGCGTCCGTCCCATGATTGCCCTTGACGCCCTCGTTCGCCTCTGCCCCCCGCCCGCCGAACGGCCACCCGCGGTGGACTGGGCGCTGGCTGAGCGTGCCCTGGGTGCGGCTCTGCCCGCGGACTACAAGCAGCTCGTCGAGACGTACGGCGACGGGATCTTCGACGACACGATCTGGCTCCTCGTTCCCGACTCCGCCTACAGCGACTGCGACCTGCATGCGCAGACGACGGAACGGGACGAGATCCTGGCCGACCTGTGGGAGATGGGTGAGGAGAAGCCCGCCGGCCTGCTGGAGGCAGGGGCGCGGGTACTGCCGTGGGCGTTCGAGGAGGGCACGGGGGCGTTTCTGTACTGGCTGGCACGGCCTGGACAGCACCCCGATGAATGGACCGTGCTCTACAACGAGGGACGCGGCCCGCTGTGGGAGCACCACGACACCGGATGTCTCGCCTTCGTTTTTGCGGTACTCACAGGAACGGCGAAAACGGAGTACTTCGGCTACCTCTACGACGAGCTGAAGCTGACGGAGCACCGCTTCATGACGGCCGACCAGACCCTCGGAGCGTGCCGGCGCTGACGCCGTCCGGTCTCTGTCGACGACTCTGGTGAGCTCGGACTGGACGACGTCGTCGGCGTCCGGGTCGCACACCGTGCACGGGGCTGCGGCGCCGGGCAGCTGGAGACGGCAAGATTCCCTGTTTGCCCTTGTCTGGCGTACAACCTTCCGTTCCGTGGGCCGTCTAACCCGGCATCAGAGTTACGCGACCAAGCGCGACCGAGGGGGACAGGATGCGACGTGTCAGAGCGGCAGTGGCGGTGCTCGTGCTCGCGGGCGCCACGCTGGGGACGGCGGCGAGTACCGCGGGCGCGGCCCCGGCGGAGGGGCCGCGCGCGGCGGTGGCCTGCGCGACGGGCTGGGGCAGCGGCGCCAAGGGTGGTGCCACCATGGGGGCGGATCACCTGGAGGACATCAGGACCGGACAGCACGAGTGCTACGACCGCATCGTGTTCGACGTGCCCGGCGGCGGCGACCGGATCAGCTACCACGTCCAGTACGTGGACCGGTTCTACGTGGACCCCTCGGACGAGTACATACCCGTTGCCGGCGGGGCGATCCTCGACATCCGCGTCGGCGCGTGGAGCTACGACCTGGAGGCCGGCGTACCGACCTACCCGGGGGAGGTGGGTGAGGCCCTGCCTGGCGTGAACATCAGCGGGTACCGCACCTTCCGGGACACCCGGTTCGGCGGAACCTTCGAGGGCCAGACGCAGGTCGGCCTCGGTGTACGCGCCCGACTTCCGTTCCGCGTGACCCAGCTGCACGACCGGGTCGTGGTCGACGTGGCCCACAGCTGGACGAGCTAGCCCACGCCCGGCCCGGCATGGACGCCACAGTCCTCGTTTCCCTTGCCGCCCAGCTCAGTGCGGGTCCTACGTTCTAGGGGCGGCGGGCTCGGGCCGGAAACTCCTCTAGCTCGTCAAGCGGCCCGTGTGCGGGGGCGTGGCGCATCCGCACACGGGCGATCGTGTGGAGTGCGTGGAGCGGCAGAGGAACTGCACTCCGCCTTCCATCACGCACCGCCGCGATGCGCAGGCCCGAACGCCTCCCTCGCGCGGCTGTGCGGTCGGTGGATGCGCTACCTCGCTGCTCGCGTCGCCCGGAGCTCAGTGATGGCCTTCTTTCCCGGAGACCTCTCCCACGCCCCGTACGCCCTCGTCATCGTCTGTGGCATCGCCCTCCTCGTGCTGTGGATCGCCTCGAACCGCAGTCGACGTGATGCCGGGTTCGCTTCGAAGGCACACCTGCGACGGCAACTGTCCGCCAAGGCAGTGCTGCGGGCCACCGAGATACGGCCGTCGCTGGGCAAGAGCAGGCAGTAGTCCCGCCCTTCGGTGCGACTGACCAAGGGCCTGAGCAGCTCGCTTTGATCGGGGATCCGTCACCGGTCCGTATCCCGGCGGCCGAGTGATCGGGATGTCTGGCCGACGAGTCGGTTCGCTCCCGGTACTGGGCGAAGGTGCACCGTACGCCATCGGAGTCGGACTGCTGGTTCTGATTCGCTGGGATATCAGACACGGGACACGCCAGTTTTCGATCTTTCGGCGAGTCTGCGGTAGCAGAAGAGGGTACAGGCGGCGATGTTGGTCGCACGCGCTCAGCCGGCCGAAGTGTTCTGTGTCGCCTCGCGTGCTTCGGTGAGGGCTCGCTGCCTGAGGTTGCCGCCGAGCAACTGAATCGTGGTGGCGGCCAGGATGTCGTCTCTGCCGATGGTCCGCCCGTCCCCCCTGCGGGTGGACGGGGCCCGGAGGGAATCCTTGAGGAACGGGGGTGGGGCCGGTTCGCCCGACATCACTGGGGTGACCGTACCGAAACGTTTGGCCCCGCCCTCGCGGACGACCATGGCCGCGTCCCGGGCGAGGTCCGTCAGGAACACGCTCGCGATTCCGTCCAGGTCGCGGACCATCGCTGGGACGGCCGTCGCGCCCTGGCTCCGCAGCAGCTTCTTGACCCCGGCCTCGAACCTGTGGGCGCCGACCACGGCACTTGGTTTGCGCGACTTGCTGCGCTTACGAGAAGGCACGATGACACCCTCGGCGTCGTACAGGACACCGGTCATGCCTTGAAACGTCGGGCTGTGGTCGTACCACTTGTTCCCCACCTCGAGCTCGACGTTCCGGTCGATCGCGGAGAGAAGGTCCCCGGGAATCAGCTTCTTGCGGGCCTCCTCCGCCGCCGCTCTCCTCGCGCCGTCGATGATATCCGTCAGCACTGTCCGCGTCACCGACGCGGCGGCCCACGCGGCCGACCGAGAGACGTGCATCGAGGTCACGTCCCTGAACACCGCTTTGACGAGAGAAGGCTTGAACGGCGAGACATCCACGGCCGAGGCGGTCTCGGGACCGCTGCGCTCACGGCGTGCGGGCTGTGTGGTCATAGGAAGAAACGCTCCCTGCTGTCGGAGTTGTCAGAGGCCCACACTTCACCACGCAGACCCGCTCGCTTCCTCCATCCTCCGTCGAAGCGGCACCCGGTCAAGGGCCTGACGGGCACATCCCGACGGCCGGGCCGATGATTGCGGTAGCCACCTCTCGCACGCCCTCGTACCGTGGCCTCTGCGTCCTCCGTCCGGCTGCACCCCGTTCTCCCTGCGCCGCTTTTACAACGGCTAACACAATGAGGCGAGTTGACGGTGGGTGATGAGGCAGCAGGCGAGTTTGAGGAACGCTTCGTGGATGTCGGCCCGGCGTTCCCATCGGATCCGCAGGCGCCGGAAGCCGTGCAGCCAGGCGAAGGTCCGCTCGATCACCCAGCGGTAGGTACCCAGGCCGGTGCCGTGCCGGGTCCCGCGGCGGGCGATCGCCGGGACGATGCCGCGGGCGCGGACCTGGTCGCGATAGATGTCGTGGTCGTAGCCGCGGTCCGCGAGGAGCGAGTCGGGTCTGCGGCGGGGCCGGCCGATGCGGCCACGGACCGGCGGGATCGCATCGAGCAGGGGCAGGAGCTGGGTGACGTCGTTGCGGTTGCCGCCGGTCAGCAGGACCGCGAGCGGAGTGCCGTGCCCGTCGGTGATCAAGTGGTGTTTCGAGCCTGTCCGGCCCCGGTCGACCGGCGAGGGGCCCGTGCGGCTCCCCCTTTCAGCGCTCTGACGTGGGAGGAGTCGACCACGCAGCGGGACCAGTCCAGCCGCGAGGCTGCGTTCAGTTCGGCCAGCA